>JBBDTC010000201.1:0-4579 GCA_040904625.1 Gammaproteobacteria bacterium | reverse complement strand
GTCGTGCGGGTCGTTGCGTCCATCGTCCCATCCTCCCCCCGGGGTACGTTTCCGCGCCTCATGTTACGCCGCTGAAGCCGGCGCGTCGCCCGTGAGCCCGCTGTCGACGGTGCGCCCCGGGTACAGGTCGCGCGGCCGGGCACCGCGCCGCTCGCAGCGGCCCTGATCTACAGGCTGTAATCGCGCTGTTCGGCCGCGAAGCGGATGAAATAGTCGAGGGCTTCGGGGTTCTGCATGGCGTCGCGGCTGACCGCTTTGCCCGCCTCGCGGCCCATGAGTATCTTGCGCACCGGCACCTCGAGCTTTTTGCCCGTCAACGTATAGGGAATCGCATCGACAGCGTAGACCTTGTCGGGAATGTGGCGCGGGGAGCATTGGGTTTTCAAGGCCTGCGCGATGGCCTCGACCAGGGTCCGGTCGAGAACGGCGCCGGCGGCGAGTTTGACGAACATCGGCATGAAGAACTGCCCGCCCGGCAGATCGAGATTGACTACCAGCGCGTCGTCGATTTCCGCCAAGGCCTCCACGCAGCGATAGATCTCGGCGGTGCCGATACGCACGCCGTAGCGGTTCAAGGTCGAATCCGAGCGCCCGCGAATGAAGCAGCCGCCACGCTCGTTGAGTTCGAAGAAATCACCGTGGCGCCAGACGCCCGGGAAGGTATCGAAATACGATTCATGGTAGCGCTGGCCGTCTTTGTCACCCCAGAAATAGAGCGGCATCGACGGCATCGGCTGGATGATCACCAGCTCGCCGACCTCGTTGACCACGGCTTCACCAGCATCGTTGTAGGCATGGGCGTCGACACCCAGCGCCCGTGCCTGGATCTCGCCGGCATGGACGGGCAGGATGCACGAACCGCTGACGAAGCCGCTGGCGACATCGGTGCCACCGCTCTGCGAGGTCACCCACAAATCGGCCTTGACGTTCTCGTACAACCATTGCATCGATTCCGGTGTTGCCGGTGACCCGGTCAGCAGGATGCCCTCGACCGCGCTGAGATCGAATCTTTCCCGCGGCACCACGCCGGCCTTTTGCATATTGGTCAAGTAGGTCGGGCTGGCGCCAAATTGCGTCGCACCGCTGTCCGCGGCGAGGCGCCATAGGACGTCGACATCGGGTGCGGCCGGATGGCCGTCGTAAATGACGGGCGCGGCGCCGACGATCATCGAACCCATGAGGATGTTCCACATGATCCAGCCTGAGGTGGTGTAGAAGAACATCCGCGCAGCGGGGCCGAGATTGCATTGCAGCGCGAGCATCTTGTGAAACTCGAGCACGATGCCGCCGTGGCCGTGGACGATGGCTTTGGGCAGGCCCGTGGTGCCGGAGGAATAGACCACCCACAGCGGATGATCGAAATCCAGCGCGGCAAACTCGAGTGCCGGCGCCGGCCCCTCGCCCAGCAGTTCTCGCCAGGGAACGGCAGCGGCTACCGGCGGTTCCGCCGACTCATCGAGATACGGCACGTGAAAGACGTGTTCGAGGGTCGGCAAGTCCGCGATGATGCTGCGCACCTCCGCAGAGCGGTCGAACGGCTTGCCGCCGTAGCGATAGCCATCGACGGCGAACAATGCCTTCGGCGCTATCTGACGGAAACGGTCGAGCACCGAAGAGACCCCGAAGTCGGTCGAACAGCACGACCAGATGGCGCCGATGCTGGTCGCCGCCAGACAGGCGATCATGGTTTCGGGAATGTTCGGCATGAAAGCGACGACACGATCGCCGGCACCGATGCCGCGCGCGCGCAGGCCAGCGGCGGCACGCGCGACGTCCGCACTGAGCTGTTCCCAGCTCACCGCAGTCAGCGGCCGCTCTTCGGCGGCAAAGAAAAGTGCCGCGTCCCCCGGTCGCGCCCGGCGCAGCACGTGCTCGGCGAAGTTTACCTGCGCGCCCGGGAACCACTGCGCGCCGGGCATGGCGCGTTGGCCCAGCACGGCGCGGTACGGGGTAGGCGAGTGGATGTCGAAATAATCCCAAACGGCCGCCCAGAAAGCCTCCAGATCATCCACCGACCAACGCCATAGCGTCGGGTAATCCGCGCAGTTCTGCCCGCGCTCGCGCGCCAGCCAGCGCATGAAGCGCGTGATCTCGGCCTTCTCGATGCGCTCGGGCGCGGGTGCCCAGAGCAGGTCTCCTTCACTCAGCATGATGTTCTCGACGACGTCCAGAGATGGGAAAATCGGGTACCAGTGTACTTGCCCGGCGGCCGATGATGATCCTGCGCCTTGCTTGTAGACTCGACACCAGCCCGGGTAGCGGACGATGCCGACCTGTGCGAACTTGACGATAGCGCAGGCCGCATCGCGAGAGCCCGACCGAGTGTCACCTCGGCGGGGCAGTTCGGGGGTGAAGGCTGCGCCTGGTTTCCCTGGCGAGTGCACGTATGAACAATAGGACCACCTCTGTGGACACCGGCGCTGAGGACGATGCGATCGCGTGGCATGCGCGGGACATCACGGCAGTGCAGGATGCTCTCGCTACCACACCCGAGGGGCTGAATGCGGAAGCCCATGCCGAGCGTATCGAGCGCTACGGACCCAATCGACTGCCTGCGCCGAAGACGCGCGGCCCGCTGCGGCGATTCCTGGCCCAATTCGATAACCTGCTCATCTACATCCTCATCGTGGCCGCGCTGGTCACGAGCCTGCTGGGGCACTGGATCGATACCGGCGTGATCCTCGCGGTAGTCCTCGCCAATACCGTGATCGGCTTCGTCCAGGAAGGCAAGGCCGAACAGGCGCTGGCGGCTATCCGGCACATGCTGTCGCCGCGGGCAGCCGTCCTGCGTGGCGGACACAGGACAACGGTCGCAGGCGATGAACTGGTGCCGGGGGACGTCGTGCTGATCGAAGCCGGGGATCGCGTACCAGCGGATCTGCGCGTGTTCGAGAGCCGCAGCCTGCGTATCGAGGAAGCCATTCTGACCGGCGAATCGCTCGCCGTGGAGAAAACACCCAAGGCTGTCGATAGTGCGGTGCCGCTCGGCGATCGCAGTTCGATGGCGTACTCGGGGACGATGGTTAATTACGGCTCCGGCAAAGGCTATGTCGTCGCCACCGGCGCCGCCACGGAGATCGGCCGTATCTCCGGCATGCTGGCCGAGATTGGCACCATGACCACACCGCTGGTCCGCCAGATGGATGTCTTCGCGCGCTACCTGTCCATCGCCATCGTCGCTTTCGCCGTCGCGCTGTTCGCTTTCGGTTACGGACTGCGCGATTACCCCTTCGGAGAATTGTTCATTGCTGTCGTCGGCCTGATGGTCGCCGCGATTCCCGAAGGTCTGCCCGCGATCCTGACCGTGACGCTGGCCATCGGTGTCCAGGGGATGGCACGCCGCCAGGCCGTCGTACGACGCCTGCCGGCAATCGAGACGCTCGGCGCGGTGTCCGTGATCTGTTCCGACAAGACCGGCACCCTGACCCGCAACGAGATGATGCTCGCCTCGCTGGCCGTGCCGGGCGCGAGTTATGTGCTGCGGGGCGTCGGCTATGAACCACGTGGCCCGGTCTGCGACGCCTCCGACGAGGAAATCGATGTCACCTCCGCTGGCCCGGGTATTACCCTCGCGGCTCACGCCATGCTGCTCTGCAACGACGCCGCACTCGTCCAACGCCAGAATAGCTGGCAGGTCGAGGGCGATCCCATGGAAGGAGCGATGCTCGCTGCCGCGGCCAAACTCGGCCTCGATGTGGATTTCGAGCGCAAGGCCTGGCCGCGCCTCGACGCCATTCCCTTCGACGCCGAACACCGCTTCATGGCCACCCTCAACCACGACCACGCCGGAAGCCATAGGGCTTTCGTCAAGGGAGCACCAGAACGCGTGCTGGCAATGTGCACCCGCGAGCACCTCGCCGACGGCAGCGAGCGGCCCCTCGAGCGCAAGACCTGGATGGCACAGATCGACGAAATCGCCGCCCGTGGCGAGCGCGTGCTGGCACTGGCCATGCGCCCGCTGCCAGCGTCGGTAGTCGAGCTCGGTTTCGAGGATGTCGAGGGCGATTTGATTCTGCTCGGACTCGTCGGACTCCTCGACCCACCCCGGGACGACGCCATCCGCGCCGTGACGGAGTGCCATGCTGCCGGCATCCGGGTCAAGATGATCACCGGGGATCACGCCGCCACCGCAGCGGCCATCGCCGCCCTCCTCGGCCTGGACAATCCCGATCGCGTGCTGACCGGGCAGGACCTCGACGCGCTCGATGATACCGAGCTGCGCCGTCGAGTCATCGATACCAGCGTATTCGCACGCACCAGCCCTGAACACAAGCTGCGCCTGGTCGAGGCGCTGCAGGCGGAAGGCCTGGTCGTTGCGATGACCGGAGACGGCGTCAACGATGCACCAGCCTTGAAACGCGCCGATGTCGGTATCGCGATGGGGCGCAAAGGCTCGGAAGCCGCCAAGGAAGCGGCCGAAATGGTTCTGCTCGATGACAACTTCGCGACGCTTGCGGCGGCGGTCAAGGCGGGTCGGACGGTCTACGACAATCTCAAAAAAGCCATCGCCTTCATCCTGCCGATCAATGGCGGCGAATCGATGAGTCTGATCGTCGCCATCCTGTTCGGACTGACCTTG
>JBBDTC010000200.1:0-26765 GCA_040904625.1 Gammaproteobacteria bacterium | reverse complement strand
TAGGGCCCGTCCCAGAATAACTCGGCTGTATGGGGCGCTGAGGCGCCCGGCTGGCAAGGCGCGAGGAGGGCGAATAGTGGTTCTATTCAACGGACGAGCAACGCCGCCAGACGGGAGGGATCGGCGTTCCAGATAGCTGAGTTATTCTGGGACGGGCCCTTAGCATTCGATCACGATGCGCCCGATAACCCGCCGTGCCGCAATGGCATCGTAGGCGGCGACGAGATCACCGAACGGCAAACGTTGGCAGATATGGGGCGTCACCGCACCGCTTGCGGCGAGCGCCGCGAGCGCCTCGTGGACAGCGGCTCCCGCGACTGGGTCGACGCGGCCATACTCTCCGGCCCGCACACCGATGATGGCGTATTGCTTGATCAGCACATGATTGACCCGGACCTCTGGAATACGCCCGCTGGCGAACCCGATCACGAGCATGCGGCCAAACGGCGCAATGCACCGCAACGATTCGTCGAAGACGTCGCCGCCGACGGGATCGAAAACGACATCGGCGCCGCGTCCCCCTGTCAGATCCTTGACCGCAGTTCGAAAACTGCCGGAGTCGTAGTCGATGACATGGTCGGCACCCTTGTCCCGCACGACAGCGAGCTTCTCCGGCCCGCTCGCCATGGCGATCACCCGGGCGCCGAGATGCTTGGCCAGATCGACCGCGGCGAGGCCGACGCCACCGGCGGCACCATGAACCAGGACGGTCTCGCCGGCCGCAAGGCGGCCACGCGGCACCAGCGCCACATAGGCCGTCTGATAGCCGACACAGAAGGCCGCGCCCTGCGCATAGTCGTAGGCAGGCGGCAAGGGATAGCACTGGCCGACCGGCGCGACCACCTGCTCTGCGGCTGCGCCGAAACGCATCGAACCCATCACCCGATCGCCGACTGCATAGTGCGCTGCATCCGGTCCGACGGCCACGACGTCGCCGGCGAATTCGGCGCAGGGCGTGAACGGCAGCGCGGGCTTCAATTGATAACGGCCCTGCACCATCAGCATGTCGGGAAAACCGGGTGCGAATGCGCGCACCGCGACCTGTACTTCACCCGCGCCCGGCGGCATCTCAGGCACCGCCTCGATGACCAGATCGTGATAATCTCCGAAGCCATGGCAGCGCCATGCCCGACTGCGGGAATCGCTCGTCATCATCCGTATTCCTGACTGTTGCGGGCCTTTTGAATCACAACATCATCGCATACCCATGAGCATGAATTTACACGCTGCAGGTGCACTCGGTGAGCGCCTCAAGAGCCGCCGGGAAACGCTCGCTATCGCCGAGTCCTCGACCGGCGGCCTGGTCAGTGCGAGCCTGCTCGCGGTGCCCGGAGCCTCGGCCTATTTCCTCGGCGGCACCGTCATCTACACCTTGCGCGCACGCCGCGATCTGCTCGGCATCGCGCAGGCCACGCTCGATGCCCAGACGCCGCTCACCGATGACTACGTCGCACTGTGCGCCGAAACCATCCGCACGCGGCTCGGAGCCACCTGGGGGCTGGCCGAACTCGGCGCTACCGGACCGGCCGGCACCCCCTATGGCCACCCGCCCGGGATCTGCGTACTCGCCGTGAGCGGACCGGTGCGCCTGACCCGGCGCCTCGAGACGGGTCACGGCGATCGCGAAGCCAACATGCAACACTTCACCGACGCCGCGCTCGAATTGCTCGACGAGGCTCTCGCTCAGACTTCCTGAATCAGCGCGCCGATGGATACCGAATTGGCGCCGCCGTTGGTGGTCGACGCAGCGGAACTTAGGGTCTGCCGCAAAATAACTGGGCGGTTTTGGGGCGTCGAGGCGCCCGGCTGGCAAGGCGCGAGGAGGGCGAATAGTGGTTCTATTCAACGGACGAGCAACGCTGCCAGACGAGATGGATCGGCGTTCCAAATCGTTCAGTTATTTTGCGGCGGGCCCTTAGGGCCCTGGCACACCTCACCACTGCGTCAGTCACACGCACAGAGGAACCCGCCGGCGAGGCGGTCTACAGGCTCATCGGGAGATGAATCGATGCAAGACGATCGCGAACGCAATGCTGTCCAACGAGGCGGTTTCGACCCGCACACGGTGTTCGAACGCATCCTCGCCGGTGACTTGCCGGCTACCGTCATTCATCGTGACGAACTGGTTGCGGCTTTCCTCGACATTCAACCCATCACGCCTGGCCATACCCTGGTCGTACCGCTGGTCAAAGCGGCGAGCCTGGCCGAGTTACCGGCCGCTACCGGGGCGCGCATGTTCAGCGTCGCACAGCGCATCGCTGCCGCGCTGCGCGTGACGGAACTGCGCTGCGAGGGCGTCAACCTGTTCCTGGCCGACGGTGCCGTTGCCGGCCAGACGGTCTTTCACCTGCACCTGCACGTGTTCCCACGCTATCAGGACGACGGCTTCCGCTGGAAGCTCCCGGAGAATTACTACAGCCCACCGCCCCGCATCGAGATCGAAGCCGTCGGGGCGCGGATCAGGCAGGCGCTCGACGGTTGAAGAAGGCTCGGCTGCGCGTTCAGTTATTTTGCAGCGGGCACTAAGGGCCCGCCGCAGAACAACTGGGCGATTTTGGGGCGTCGAGGCACCCGGCTGGCAAGGCGCGAGGACGGCGAATAGTGGTTCTATTCAACGGACGAGCAACGCCGCCAGACGGGATGGATCGGCGTTCCAAAGCGTTCAGTTATTCTGCGGCGGGCCCTTATGTAGCGCGCGGAGATGCTGGCGGCGCAACCACAGATTGTTCGCGATCAGCGCGGCAACCACCAGCAATGCGCCGACGATCTCGATGACCGCAAACCGATAACCCTGCGCAGCACGATAGCCGAAGGTCACCACCGGCATGCAATTGATGAACAGCGTCGCATTGAGAGCCCCGATCCGCCCGGTGCCATAATTCCAGGCCAGCATCGCGAGCAGCACGCCGACAAAGGTCAGATAGACCAGCTCCCAGCCGACTTGCCCGACCGCCGTTGCGCTCGGCACGGTCAATACACCGGCGAGGACCAGTACCGCCGTTACCGCGGTCGTGGCCAACGCTCCGGGCAGCATGGTGAGCACGGTAATTCGCCACACCGACCAACCGGCGAGCCGTCCGATGCCGAGCGTGTAGATCACCCAGCATCCGGCACCGACGAAGACGATGATATCGCCCAGGATCTGACCCGGTGATGCGATGAGGCTGAAGCTGCCCTTGGTCACCACCAGCAAAACACCGGTGAACGCGGCCAGGGTGCACAAAGTGGTGATGAGCGACGGCCGTCGGCTCCGCAGGACCCATAGCGCGATTGCCGCGATCATGGGCTGCAAGCTGACGATCACCACGGCGTGTTCGGCCCGCGACAGCGACATGCCGAGAAATACCAGCAGCGGCGAACCGCAGATCCCGACCACGCCGAGGCCGATAGCGTTGGCCGCCTGGCCGCTATAGGACAACGCCGCCCAACCCTCGCGCAGCACCAGTACGACGGCCAGCACGAGTGCCGCCACCAGGTAGCGCATGGCCGTGATGTGGAAAGGGTCGACGATGGCGAAAGCGTCTTTGGCCAGCGGCAGCTGGATGCCCCAGGTGGTGGCGGCAAACAACGCAGCGGCGAGGCCGAGCACGAACTGGCGCCGCATCGCCAGACGTTTCGCGATAGTAGTGCCGTTACCCGACATGGACCGTCAAGCGAGCCTGCTGGCAGCGCTGCCGTAGGCGCCGGATACCGCCCCTCTGGCCCGCGCGAGCAAAAAGACGATGACGGACAGGTTGACCAGATTCCAGCCGATGCCATGAATGAAGGCGACCATATAGGACCCCGTCCAGTCGAAAATCACGCCCGACGTCCAGCCCCCCAGCGCCATACCGACCAGCGTCGCGAGGATGATGATACCGAGCCGGCCGCCGGCTTCGGACTCCGGAAAATACTCGCGTACGATCAGCGCGTAACACGGCACGATACCGCCCTGGAACAGACCGAACAAAGCCGACACGACATACAGCGACGCCAGCGTATCGGCCGGCAGGAACAGCGCCAGCGCAACGGTCTGCAGGATCGAGCCGATCAGGATCGTACGCAAACCGCCGAGACGGTCGGAGACGAACCCGAAACCGAGCCGCGAGACGATCCCGCAGCCCAGCATGACGGCGAGCATCTCGGCGCCGCGCGCCGCGCCGTAGCCGCGGTCCCCGCACAGCGAGACCAGATGCACCTGCGGCATAGCCATGGCCATGCAACAGCCCACGCCGGCGATGCACAGCAGGCCGAGCAGAGCGTTGGGAGTCAATCCCAGCATCGCCGGCGAACCCGCGCTGCCGCCGCCGCCCAGAATCAGGTTGTCGCCGATCGGGCGGCGCCGCAACAGCAGCAGCAGCGGCAGCATCACGGCCACGCTGATCACTCCGATTGCCATATAGGTTTCGCGCCAGCCGTCAGCTACCAGCATCTCGTACATCAGTGGCGGCCACACGGCGCCGGAAACATAGTTGCCGCTCGCGCAGATGGCGACGGCCAGGCCGCGGCGCCGGGTGAACCATTTGGAGATGTCGGCGATCAGCGGCGCGAATACGGTCGCACAGCCGAAGCAGCCAATCTGGATGTGGGCGAGATTGAACAGCAGCACGCTCTGCGAGAGGCCGGCCTGCAGGTAGGACAGGGCCAGCGCCACGGCCGCGAGCGCCAGCGGCCAGATCACGCCGTATTTGTCGACGATACGCCCAACCACGATACCGCCGAGGCCGAACCCCGCCATGACCATCGTATAGGGCACCGCAGCGCCACCACGCGACAGACCGAAGTCGGTCTGGAATTCGGGCATCGCAACGACCACCACGAACATCCCTGCGCTGCCGACAGTGGTCAGCGCCAGGCAGGCGGCGAGGCGCAACCAGGCATAGCCGGAATCGATGGCGGCAGTCTTCATCAAGGCCACATGACAGAGTTCGGAACAGGGGGCGAAACGATACGCGAAATCGCGGCGCGAGGCAGCCTGTCACTCGCGATCCCTGTGGCCGGTGTGCGGCGCTCCGAATTGCCCATAGCGATGGAGCAGTGCTGGCATGATCAGCAGATTCAACAACGTCGACGAAACCAGTCCGCCGACGATGATGGCGGCCATCGGTCCCATGATTTCGCGTCCCGGGTTGTCGCTGTCGATGGTCAGCGGCAGCATCGCCAGCGCCGTTACCAGCGCCGTCATGAGGATTGCCGGTAAACGCTCGCGCGCCCCGCGCAGCACGGTGCCGAGCTCCCACGGCCTACCCTCGACGTCGACCAGATGCGCATAATGCGACACCAGCATGATGCTGTTGCGTACCGTGATGCCGAACAAGGTGACGAAACCCACGATCGAACCGACCGAAACCACGCCGCCGGTCAGCATCACGGCCACCACCCCGCCGGCCAGCGAGAATGGCAGATTGCACAGGATCAGGAGCAGGTAGCGCAACCGGCCCACGGCCATGTAGGCGAGCAGAAGCACCCCCACGGTGCACACCAGCGCGTGCCAGATGAGCTCCGCCTGCGCCGCAGCCTGCTCGGCCGCGGCGCCGGTGAACTCGACGTGCACGCCGGCCGGAAAGTCGATCTCGCTGAATATCCGCTCGCGCAATCCGGCCATGAATCCGGCGAGATCGCCACCCGCTACGTCAGCCGTCACCACCTGCAGGCGCTGCCCGTTACGATGCAGGATGTTGTAGTACCCCGCGCCCTGCGTGATGGTGGCGACCTCATCCAGACGCACGGGCCCCTTGTAACCACGCGCGACGACGAGATCGGACAGCGCCGTGAGTTCGCGTCGGCTCGCGTCGGCCAGCAACAGCGTTACCGGGATGCGGCGGTTGGCCGCGTGGAAAGCATTGATCTCGGTCCCGGCATAGGCGCTCGCGATCGCTTCGTGCACTGTTGCCGGGCTCACGCCCTGGAGAAATAATTGCTCGTGGTCGAGCGCGATGCTCACATGCGGTGTCATGTGCTGGGCCCGCAGCCGCACTTCGCGGGCATTCGGCAGCTTCTCCAACAGTGCTGCGATCTCACGGCCGGTAGTGTCGATCTGATCGAGATCGCTGCCGAATACATTGATCACCACGGGCGCGGTATAACCCGAAATAGTCTCGTCGATACGTTCGGTGAGAAAAGTATTGGCTTCGAAAGACAACCCGGCATGGCGCGCCAGTGTCGCGCGCAATGCGTCCTGTACGGCCTGTTGGCCAGACCCGCTCATTGGTTCCAGGGCCACTTCGTACTCACTGTAATGGCTGCCGTAAGTATCCGCACCACGCGCCGCCCGACCGGCCCATTGCGAAACCGAGCGAACGCCGTCGATGGCCAGGAACGCGCTGGTCAGATTGGTTCCGATGCGTATGGATTCGTCGAGTGAAGTGCCGGGCAGAGCCGTGGTATGAACGATGAAATGCCCTTCGCGAAGATCAGGCAGAAAGCGGGCGCCGAAAGCCGGCAGCATGGCAAACGCGAGCAGGGCCGACAGTGCGCTGACGCCGAGGGCGAGTCGCGGCCGCCGGGCGATGGCCGCCACCAGCGCGGTATAGACGGGATTGATGGCACGGAACACCGGTGCTTCCGTGCGCCCGGCCGCGCTGCGCCCGAGCAGCGCGACGCACAGCGCCGGCGTCACCGTCACCGCCACTACCAGAGAGGCGATGACAGCGAGAATATAGGCCAGCCCCAGAGGTGCGAACAGCCGCCCGCTGACGCCGCCCAGGGTCAACAGCGGGACAAACACCAGGGCGACGATGAACGTCGCATAGACCACCGCGCCGCGGACCTCCAGCGAGGCGGCGAGCGCGATCGCTTCGAATGAAGCCTCAGGCGGGGCGCTGCGCAAACGGCGATGGATGTTCTCAGTATCGATGATGGCATCATCGACGACCTCGCCGAGTGCGATCGCGAGCCCGCCGATGACCAGCACATTGAGATTGACACCGCTCTCGAGGAGCACGATGACCGCGGCCAGCAGCGACAGAGGGATAGCCAGCGCAGAAATCATGGCCGAACGCAGGTCGTAAAGACCGATCAGCAGTACCAGCAGCACCAGCACACCGCCGATCAGCAGGTGACGGCCGATGTCGCCGATCGCGGTCGTGATGTAGTTGGCGGGTACGAACAGGGCACCGTGCAACGTCACCCCCTGTGCCGCGAGCAGGGGCTCGAGATCGGCCAGTGCGCCCTCGAGCGCATTCGATACCGTCAGCGTGTTCGCACCGAGCTGGCCAATGACCATCATCACGACGGCCGCCTGCCCGCCAATCTGTGCTGCGCTGATCCGTGGCAGCGCGCCCCAGTCGACACTGGCGACATCGGCCACACGCAGCGCTGCGGCAGGCGCCAGGCTGACCTGTCCCAGCCGGTCCGGATCGAGTGGCGTGACCGCAGCGGTAAGCGCAATCTGCTGGTTGGCGGTTTCGATGACGCCCAGCCCCGGCTGCGCGGTCGCCCGGCGCAAGGCCACGACGACATCGGCCAGCGTCAGATCATGCCGCGCCAGGCTCGCCGCTTGCGGTGTGACGATCAAAGCGCGCTCCAGACCACCGAAGACGTTGACGTCGGCAACGCCAGCAACGCCGAGCAGGCGCGGCACGATCACCGTGGCAGTGATATCGCGGAGCCGCATCAGGTCGTCGTCGCTCGCGGTGATGCCGATGGTCCGCACCGTGGCCGAGGACGACGCCAGGGGCGCAATGACCGGTTCGCGCGCGCCGGCAGGCAGCGCGATTCGCGCATTGGCCAGGCGTTCGCTGACCTGGTTGCGGTTGCGGTAGGTATCGCTGTGTTCGGCGAAGACCAGGGTCACGATCGACAGACCCTGAATCGATTCCGAGCGAATGTGATCGAGATCGATCAGGCCGCTGAGCGCAGCCTCGAGCACCTGCGTGACCTGGACCTCTACCTGGGCGGCGGTATGGCCGGGTGCTTCGGTCTGAACCACCACCAACTGTGGGGCGAACTCGGGAAAGATATCGAGTCCGGCCCCGCCGAGCCGGTACAGACCATAGGCCACGAGGACCAGCGCGGCACTCAGGACCACCCCACGGCGTTCGATCGAGAATCGGACGAGCTGACTCAGCATGGCGGATACCGCGAGCGGCGCGGCTCAGTCTTCGTCCTCGTCAGGGATGGCACCACGGAACTCCTCGGCGAGGAGCGTCTGTGCCCCCTGTGTAACCACCCGTATTTCCTCCCCCGCCGATGGCGTCGACAGGATTACGCCTGCGCCGTGCGCGACGGCGTCTTCCGGCAGGCTGTGTCGTTCGAAGGTGCCGCCGTCGAGTGCGACGAAGAACCAGCGGCGACCGCCATGCCACACCAGCGCCGAATCCGGCAGGTACCAGCCGCGCAACGGGGTCGCGTCGCGGGGCAGCCAGACATCGACCCGCATACCGCGACGCAATCCCGCAGCATCGACTCGGGCATACCAGGTGGCCCCGGGTTGATCCGGCAGGACCTGCGGCGCTGCGCCGACCAAAGTCGCCGCACGAGCCGAGCCGCGGTCGCCGCCAGCGGCAACCGCAGCGCGCGCGTGCGGTGTCTCGCGAGCAGCCGCGAACTCGACCAGCGCAACCGCGCCGTCGGCGAGGGCGCGATCGAGCTCGCTGTCCGGCCGGCTGGCCCGCGCCAATGACGGCCCCCAGCGCGCTTCGACCAACTGATCGAGGCGGGCGAACTCGGCCTCCAGGGCGACGCTGCGTTCGATTTCCCGCCGCCACTGCAGCTCCAGTTCCGCCAGTTCGCGGCCCACCCCGAGCTGAGTGTCGGCGGCGAGGCTCGACAGTCGCCGCACGCGCTCCTGCAGGACCATGGCGGTGGCCGTTTGCGCCTCGCGTGCGGCCTGTGCCGCAAGCCGCGCGCGCTGCGCCGCGCGCAGCGCAGCGCTGTCGATGACGGTCCCGGGTACCGGCCGTTCCGGCGTCACTTCGACGACTTCGAGAGTCTCGCTCGCGATCCCGGCCAGCGTAACATCAGCGGCGTCCAGCACCAGCCGCCGGCGGCCGTCGACGAGCGTCAGACGGGCCGGTCCGGCATCGTCATCGGCGTCGCGTTCAGCGGCGTCCGGCACAGATGCAGCCGCGCTGGCGCTCTGCTCGGCGTCGTCTTCCTGGTCCCGCGCAGCGCGCTGCCCGGTCGACCAGCCGATCGCTATCGCGATCAGGACGCCGGTGACGACCCCGCTCAACAACAATGGCAAACGCCCCATCATTCATTCCTCCACGGCTGTCGGTTCCGCGTATAGGCGCTCCAGTTGGCGTGCGAAAAGCGCGTCATCGAGTGGCAGCGCGGCGCTGTGCTGCAATCCGAGAATCGTACGCGCGAGATCCAGATCGAGCTCGGCCAGGCGTGCATCGAGCAGCGCCTGCTGCACCCGCGCACGGGCCACCAGCAGGCCGTCGCCGACACCGGCCGCGAGCGCGCTCTGGAGCCGGGCCACATCGTCGGCGAGCTGGGCGGCGGTGTGCTCCACCGCGGCACGCAAATCGAGCAGCGCCAGCCATTGTGAATGGGCGCTCTGGACTTGACCGATGACCGCGGCCTGCACGGTTTCGAATCGGGCACGAGCGGCGTCACGGCGCGCTGCGGCAGCCGCAATCGGCGCATCATGACTGGCGAACAAAGGCACCACGATGCCGCCGACCAGGGACCAGACGTTGTCACCCTGATCAAACAGGTAGCTGGGCGAAAGGTCGAGGTCCGGATACTGGGCCGCCATCGCGAGTTCGAGATCGTGCTCGGCTTTGTCATACACGGCCAGTGCTTCGAGCACCTCCGGATGATGCCCGAGCGCGTGGCGCTGCACAGTGGCCAGCGGTAACGGTTCGGTCCGCGCGTTCGGCGTCGCGAGCTTAATCCCGCGCACGGCCTCCAGGGGCAGCGCCAGCGCGCTGGCCAGCGTCGACCCGGCTGTGGTGATCGCGCGCAGATGATCGAGGCGCGCGAGCTTGGCGGTGTTCGCCTCGAGCTTCAGGGACTGCCAGGCGAACGCATCGCCGAGACCGATCTCGGCCGCGGTGCGCGCGAGTTCGATGGCGTCTTCGAGCAGATCTTCGCGGCGATCGAGATGGTCCTGACCGACCTGGGCCGAGCGCAGATCGAGCGCTGCGCGGCATACCGTATCGCGCACCGACCAGGCCGCCGCCAGAACCCGCGCGCGGCTGGCGATGAACTCGGCATCGGCCAGTGCGGCGCGGATGCGCCCGCGATCGACCGGGCTCCACAGAAAGCGGAACGACGGACCAATGGTGTAATGCGTGTCGTCGCCGGGATCCTTCTCGTCGTCGTATTGCAAGGTCAGGCCGACGGTTGGATTGGGGCGTTGTCCCGCGACGACACGTGCGGCGCGGGCGGCGACTACATCCGCCCGCACGGCGCCGACTGCGCGAGAACGATAGACGCCGATGGGGCCGAGTTCCGTACAGGACCAGGCGGGCGGCGGCAGCGGCTCATGCCCGCCGAGTTCGCGCATCAGAGCGACATGCTCGGCCTGCGCCAGGTCTGCATTGGCGATGGCCAGCGGCAGTTCGTCCTGCGCGAGCGGGGCCGGGACATAGCGCTGCGGCGCGCAGGCGCAGACGCTACCGAGCAGCACCGCACAGCACAGCCGCGTGCCGCTGATGCACAGACCACGTGACAAAGCGGGCCTCGCGCCTGCTGCCCGCGGCGCTCCAGCTCTCAGCCCAAGTCCTTGTTGAACGAGGCCGGAGCCTCGCGGCCGACCTTGGCGCCTTCGGTCCAGTAACGTCGCGCCCAGATGCCCTGGTAGGGTTCGTCACCGACCGGCATACGCCAGGAGCGGACCTCGGCCTCGGCCAGGCGCACAGAGCACAAGGCCCGCGGCTGATCGTCCGTCCCGTCGACATAGGCGTTGGCGTCATCAGCGGGGATGTAGCGTGCCGCAATGCGACGATACCGATCGCGCCAGGCGTCGTCCTCGCCAACCTCAAAATCGATATGCGCGCGACCGCGCACGACGACCTTGCGATAGGGTTGCGATGCCTCGTCGATGCTCATCGCGATACGGTTGTCGTGGCGGATGTGCCGTAACCACTCGGATCGCTGCCGTGGTGTGAACCAGATGCGCCCCTGTTCGTAGATGTACCAGATGGGGGTCACCAGCGGTGCACCCTCGGCATCGACCGTGGCAATGTTCATGATGATGCCGGGCTCCGCAAGGAACTCGTCGCGCTCGGTGTCGTTCAGCTTTGGCATGTCGTCCCCCCCTCGGGTATTTCGTCAGATTGTCGATCGGGCACGTCCCGCGAGCGCAGCCATCACTCAATCGGCTTGCCCGGCGCAGTCACCCATTCCTGCTTGTCCATGATCTGCCCCATTTCCTGGCCGGGCTCGAGTTGTCCCTGATAGATGATGTAGCGGCCACCCGGCTCGCCATTGACCGGCGGGCTCTCGACCCAAATCCACAAATGCCCGGCCACGGAATCGAGGATGAGTGCTTTCTCGGTACCGTGATCGAAACCCGTATCGATGGGGATCGCCTGGTAACGGCCTTCCTGAGCGGCCGCTGCCGTGGTGCAGAAGAAAAACAGCGCCGCGATGGGCAGGTGGTTGCGGATAGGCATGACGGTTATCGGTTGAGGCTCATTGTTCGATACGGAAGGCCGGCCGGCTGCCGGGCGTGGGTCGACCCCGGCACATTACCCGCAAGCCGCGCGCCTATCCAGAGCACGGCTCGGCGCCGGGCGCGCCAGCGGCATGACTGAACGCCCGACGTCTCCCTTCATCGTCGGCTTCGCTCGGACGCCATCAGCGTCCGCGCGTCAGGGCAGGCCGAGCATGACCTGCAGGATCGCGTAATGGTCTTCGAACAGGGTCGCCGGGGCGAGCGACGCGCAGGCGAACCAGGCGGCCGCACGCGCGTCGTCGGCGCCGCGGACAGCCGGCCGCGGACGATCGCCGTCGAGCACGAACGAAAAGGCATGGGTGATGGTACGTCCGCGCAAGGAGCGAGCGGGTTCGTCGAAGACCCGGCCCGGTCCCGCGGCGGCGGCCAGCACGAGCCCCGTTTCCTCCGCCACTTCGCGGCGCGCACCGGTCGCGAGCGTCTCATGTTGATCGAGGAAGCCGCCCGGCAGCGCCCACAGATCCCGGCCCGGTGCGCGACCACGCTGGATGAGCAGGATTTCGTCGCGCCAGGTCACGACACCATCGACGGTGACGAACACCGGCGGATAGGGCGCGACCGCCCAGCGCGCGCGAAAATCTTGCAGGAAACGGGCTTCCTCACGGAGCCTCGCGCAGGCCTCGCCCGCGCTCCACTGGCGCAGCGCCGCTGCCTGGGCAGCACTGATCTGCCGTTCGATCCGCGTCCACTCCGGGCTCTTGCTCCACAAAAGTTCGTCGCGCAGGTCGGCTTCTCCTGCGGCAAATCCGGCGTCGCGGGTCAGCCGGATCCACGACCTCGGCCACAAGTCCGCCGGCGCGGCATCTGCGAGCAGACCGATACGCCCGGCATCCGCAACGACTGCTGTTACCGCATCGGCCAGGCGCGCCGACCAGCGCGGTAAATCGTAGGGCACATCGCTGACGGCAACGGCTTCGATCCGCCCCGGATCGATGGCGCACAGTTGCTGCAGCTGCTCGAGGCGTTCAGCGCACGACCAGGGGCTTGCCGGGCTCGGCGCCGCGTCGGCGCCGAGCATGGCGAGGATAACCCGCGAGCCGCGCTCACAGGCCGTTCGCAGTGCCGCCAGGTGCCGGCTGTGCACGGGCTGGTAGCGTGCGGCGACGACCACGACATCGAACTCTTTCATCGCTGGCCTCGTCACGGCCCCTGAGGTCCACAGGCTGCCAGCACCGTCAGCGCCTGCTCCAGTAATGCCGGGCTGGCGGCGGCCACGGCGCGCCCGCCGCTGCGCACCGGACGCCCTGTCCAATCGGTCACCACGCCACCGGCAGCCTCGATGATGGGGATCAGGGGGGCGATGTCGTAGTAGCCGAGATTGGCCTCGACGACGAGGTCGACGAAGCCCGCCGCCAGCAAGGCATAGCCATAGCAATCGGCGCCAAATCGGGTCAGGCGCACGCGCCGCGCCAAAGCCGCGAACGCCGCCGACTCGGCACCCGGGGCGAACATGTCGGGCGTAGTGGCGAACAGGGTCGCAGCGTCGAGCGCCGTGCCTGTCCGGCACCGCAGCGAATGGCTACCATCTGGCCGCACCAGCTCCGCTACGCCATCGCCGCCGATGAAATACTCGCCCACGAAAGGTTGGCTCATCATGCCGAAGCGCGGCACGCCGTCCTCGAGCAGCCCCACCAACGTGCCCCAGGTGGGCATGCCGCAGACGAAGGAGCGGGTACCGTCGACCGGATCGATGATCCAGCTCCACGCCGCAGCCGCCGGTTTGTCGGCTGCCTCCTCGCCGATGATGCCGTGATCGGGATAGCGTGCGGCGATGGCTCGCCGCAACGCCGCCTCCGCGGCGCGATCGGCTGCCGTCACCGGGTCGAAGCCGCCAGCGGCGGCCTTGTTGTCGACGGCGATCCGCGTGCGAAAGCGTGGCAGCGTCTCCGCTGCAGCGACGGCCGCAAGCTCGGCGAAGAACGGCCACAGTTCGGTGCGGTCGGGTGTCCTCACGGCGATGAATGTCCGGGCAGCATGGCGCGGCATGATGGCATCGCGGCCACGCCTTTGCCACCGTATTGCGGGCGCGGCAGCGCCGACGGCCGATAGTGAGCCCCGGCGGTTCACGTTATGATGGCGCCCCTCGCGCATAGCCAGCGTCCCCGGACCGTCAGCTAACGACCGAGCAGAACCCGGTGCGGCCGCAGGCTGCCGACCGATCGCGTAATCCATCATCCGCCGGCCTGATCAATTCGACTGGGACACCATGAAGAACCTGCTAGCGTCCGCCTACGAACGCGCGATTCTGCGCCATCCTGTCCTCACGCTGCTGGTTCTGGCCGCCATCCTGGCATTCTTCGCCCGTGGCCTGCCGCACTTCGAGCTCGACGCCTCGACCGATGCCCTGCTGCTCGAGAACGACCGCGATCTGCAGGAATTCCGCCGCATGAGCATGCGCTACGGGACGCGCGACTTCCTGTTCATCGCCGTGGTGCCGCCGGGCGATATCCTGGACGAGGAGACCCGCGAGCTGATCACGCGTTTGCGCGACGATATCGCCGCCATCGATCAGGTCAAGGACATCAACTCCATGCTCGACGTCCCCCTGGTCATGAATGTGCAAGGGACTCTGGCCGACGTCGCGACCAATTTCCGCACGCTGCGCCAGGACGACGTCGATCTCGACAAAGCCCGCGAAGAACTCACTCAGAGCCCGATTTATCAGAATCTCATCGCCAGTGCAGATGGTGAGGTCACCGCGCTGCAAATCTTCCTCGAGGATCACCCCGAACTGCCGCGCTTGCGCAGATTGCGCGACGAACTCGTCTACAAGCGCGCGCAGGAAGGCCTCACGGACCAGGAAGTGCTCGAACTCGAGCGCCTGCGGCCCGATTACGAGCGCGCCAAACAGGAAGCCGACCGCGCGGTTCACGAGGCCATCGAGCAGATCCGCGCCGTCATGGCGCGTTACGAGGGCGATACGGAACTCTATCTCGGCGGCGTGCCCATGATCGCCGACGACATGATTACTTACATCCGCAATGACCTGCAGGTCTTCGGCGCGGGCGTGTTCATTTTCCTCATCATCATGATGACGTACATCTTTCGTGAGGCGCGTTGGGTGGTGCTGCCCTTCGCAGCCTGTTTCTACGCCGTAGCGATCATGCTCGGATTGCTCGGACTGCTCAGCTGGCCGGTAACCATCATCTCGTCGAACTTCGTTGCCCTGATGCTGATCATCACCATGTCGATGAACATTCACCTGGTGGTGCGCTATCGCGAACTGTTCCGTGACCATCCCGAAGCCGAACATTACGAACTCGTCCGCATGACGGTCGCGCACATGGTGCGCCCCTGTCTGTTCACGGCGGTGACCACCATCATCGCGTTCAGCTCGCTGGTGTTCAGCGATCTCAAGCCGGTGATCGATTTCGGCTGGATGATGACCATGGGTCTGAGCGTCGTGTTCGTGAGCTCGTTCGTGCTGTTTCCGACGATCTTGCTGCTCTCCCGTAAACGTCCCTTGAAACGCCCCGAAGGCGAACACTATGCCTTCACTGCCCGCCTTGGGCTGTTCACGGAACGCCACGGCCTGCTCGTGCTGATCCTTGCCGTGCTGCTCGCTGTCATGGGCATCAGCGGTATGCAGCGGCTCGAAGTCGAGAACAGCTTCGTCAGCTATTTCAAGGACGACACCGAGATCCATCGGGGTTTGCGGCTGATTGACGAAAAGCTCGGCGGCACCACGCCGCTGGATATTCTGCTCGAGTTTCCGGAAGACACCGCCGACGACGACCTGGGCTCGATGGATGACGACCTCGCGGCCATGTTCGGCGAGGTCGAGAGCGAAGCCGAAAAATCGGATTCCTGGTTCACGCCCGAGAAAATCGACCGGATCAAGGCGGTCCACGACTATCTGGACGGCCTGCCCGAGACCGGCAAGGTGCTATCGCTCGCGTCGACGCTGCGCGTCGCCGAGCAGCTCAACGGCGGGCGCGAATTCACCGCCTTCGAACTCAACATCATCTACAAACGGATCCCGGCCCCGGTCAGGGCGGCGATGATCGATCCCTATGTCTCGATCGACCACGACGAAGCACGCGTCTCGGTGCGTATCATCGACACCCTGCCGGAGCTGCGGCGCAAGGAGCTGCTGCAGAAAATCGAGCGCGACCTCGGCGCGAAGTTGGGCCTGCAGGCCGACGAATACGAAGTCACCGGGCTGTTGGTGCTCTACAACAATGTGCTGCAGAGTCTGTTCCGTTCGCAGATTACGACGCTGGGTGTGGTCATGGTAGGCATCCTGCTGACGCTCATGTTCCTGTTCCGCTCATTCAAGGTGGCGCTGATCGGCGTGCTGCCGAATGCCCTGGCCGCAGTCAGCATTCTCGGCTTCATGGGTTGGGTCGGCATCCCGCTCGACATCATGACCATCACCATTGCCGCCATTACCGTGGGCATCGCGGTCGACGACTGTATTCACTATCTGTATCGCTATAAAGTGGAGCTGCCGCGCATCGGTGACCCCATCGAAACCATGCACTACTGCCATGACAACATCGCCAAAGCTGCTTACTACACCACCCTCACAGTGACGGTCGGCTTTTCGATTCTGGTGCTGTCGAACTTCATTCCGACCATCCTTTTTGGGGTCCTGACCGCCGTGGCGATGATCGTGGCGCTGATTGCCGCATTGACCCTGATGCCCAAGCTGATTCTGATGTGGAAGCCGTTCGATGCACCGCGGGAAGAGGATTACTGAACTAGCAGCCTGTCGGACTCAGGCCGCATCTACTGCGGCGGTGGGATAGTGGTCCATATCGGCGCGTATTCTCGTTAAATAGCCCCACTATTCGCCTCGAATACGCGCCAATCTGGCCTCGCTCTCCCACTCGCCTCGTCACGATGCCCTGAGTCCGACAGGCTGCTAGGCGCTACACTGCCGTCGAGGGAACGATCAGCCGGCGCTCTATATGCCCAATGGTTATTTGCTTATAAGTATTTCGTCTAATATGGTTCGAATGATCGGTGCCACCACGGCACCTCGAGGAGGGGATAGCATGAACATTCACCAACCTGCTGCGCTGCGACACAGCGCCGTACTGACCGCGACGCTCGCCTTCGGCCTCGGTTTCGCCGGCGGCGCCAGCGCCGACGAAACCTGCATGTCGCCCTACATGGCCAAGATTGTCGGCCAGGAAGATTACGTCTACGTGTGGACGCTGGGCATGGAAGGCCTCGGCGATGAGCAGGACAAGCTCGTTACCATCGACGTCAATCCGAAATCGGGGAACTACGGCAAGATCATCGATACCCTGTCGGTCGGCGGGCGCAACGAGGCCCATCACTCCGGGCTGACCGACGATCGCCGCTACCTGTGGGCCGCCGGCCTCGACACCAACAAGATCTTCATCTTCGATGTCGCCACCGACCCGGCCAAGCCGACACTGCACAAGACCATCACTGATTTCGTCGACAAGACCGGCGGTATCGTCGGGCCGCATACGACCTATGCCATGCCCGGGCGCATGCTCGTCACGGGATTGTCCAACCACAAGGATCACGGCGGCGAGACAGGGATGGCGGAATACACCAACGAAGGCGAGTACATCGCCACTTACTGGATGCCCAAAGACGGTGCGCTGAACGGCGCGGTCAAGACCGGCCAGTTCGCCGACGGTTTCGGTTATGACATTCGAGCCCTGCCGCGCCTCAATGCCCTGGTGACGTCGTCGTTCACCGGTTGGAACAACTACATGATGGATCTGGGCAAGATGATGGCCGACAGTGAAGCGATGAAGCAATTCGGCAACACGGCCGTCGTGTGGGATCTGCACACCCGCCAGCCGAAGAAGATTTTCGACGTGCCGGGGGCACCGCTCGAAGTGCGCTGCGCCTGGGGCGCCAGCAACGATTACTGCTTCACGACCACGGCGCTGACCTCGAAAATCTGGCTCATCCACCACACCGACGGCGAGTGGCAGGCCAAGGAAGTAGCCGATATCGGCGATGCATCTAAAATCCCGTTGCCGGTCGATATTTCGATCTCGGCCGACGATCAGCTGCTCTGGGTCAACACCTGGAATGACGGCGTGACGCGGCTGTTCGACGTGTCCGATCCGCATGCACCGAAAGAGATCTACACGCTCAAGATCGGCGAACAGGTCAACATGGTCTCGCAGAGCTGGGACGGCAAACGCGCCTATTACACCTCGTCGCTGCTCGGCAACTGGGACAAGAAAGCAGGCCCGGCCGGCGACGTGCAGTATTTCAAGGCTTACTCGTGGGACGGCGAACGTCTCCAGCAGCAGTTCGCCATCGACTTCATCGCCGAGAAGCTCGGCCGCCCACACCAGATGCGCTTCGGCGCCCATGCCTTGTACGCCGCTGCCGAAACAGCGGATGACACGGCGGCGTTGGCGGCCAACCGGTAAGTTCCCAGGCACCATGCGACGATTGCACCGGGCGCGCCACGGCGCGCCCCCGGCCTTTATCTCATCGCCGCGCTGCTCGCGGCCGGACCCAGTGCGGCTCATCAAAAATCTGCCGCGGCGCCGCAGGTCGTAGCCCCGGGCTATAGCGCGCTCCGTTACGATGCGCCGGTCGCCGGCACCTATGAACTGCCGCCCCTGGGCGCCGCCGCCAACGGCGCGGTCGTCGATTCCCGCGGCCGCGCAACCGAGCTGCACGAACTCTACGACGACGGCGTCACCCTGCTCGCCTTCATCTACACGCAATGCGACGATGTCAATGGCTGCCCGCTGGCGACCTTCGTCATGGGGCAGATTGCCAAACGCCTGCAGCGCGATCCCGCCATCCGCGCGCAGCTGCGCCTGGTCAGCTACAGCTTCGATATCGAGCACGATACCCCGGACGTGCTCGAACGCTACGCACAATCGTTTCGCCCGCACGGCGCGCGCTGGGATTTCGTCACCGCGCCCGACGCCGCTACCCTGGTGCAAACCCTCAGCGCCTATCAGCAGAGCTTTCAGAAAAGCGGCGGACATACTTTCGCGCATATCCTGCGGGTGTTTCTGATCGACGCCGACCAGCGCATCCGCAACATCTACAGCACTGCCTTTCTCCATGCGGATACCGTCGCTGCGGATATCCGCACCCTGCTTATCGAGCAGGGTGCGCTGGACGATATTGCGGGCGCACAGACCGATCCGCGGCCGCGACCAGCGCGCGCGCTCGGGGATCCACTGCTCGGACTGCCGCCGCCTGAGGCATTGTCCGGCCCGGTGCCGACCGCCGCCCAGGCCGAACTCGGTGCGCGCCTGTTCTTCGATCGCCGTCTGTCGCTCAATCGCACCATTTCCTGCGCCATGTGCCATGTGCCGGAACAGGGCTTCACCGTCAACGAACTCGGTACCGCGGTAGGCCTCGAGGGACGTACCGTGAAGCGCAATGCGCCGACCTTGTTGAATGTCGCCTTCCTCGACAAGTTGTTCCACGATGCCCGCGAGCATCGCCTCGAGCACCAGGTGTGGTCGCCGCTGCTGGCCGCCAATGAAATGGGCAATCCGTCCATCGGTTATGTGGTCCGGCATCTTGAACGCTGGTCGGATTACCGCACCGCCTTTCGCGAGGCCTTCGATGCCGACATCACCATGGAGAGCATCGGCGCGGCCTTCGCCGCCTATCAACGCACGCTGCTGGCCGGCGGCTCGCCGTTCGACCGCTGGTTCTATGGCGGCGACGAGCGTGCCGTCGACGCGGCGGTCAAAGACGGCTTTGCGCTCTTTCGCGGCAAAGCCGGTTGTGTCAGTTGCCACCATATGGGTGAGGATCACGCCTTGTTCACCGATCAGGAGCTGCACAACACCGGGATTGGCTACGCCGCGTCCATGGGAACCGGTACGACGGGGCGCCGCGTCTCAGAGATCGCTCCCGGCACGAACATCGAATACGACCTCGCCTATGTCGCGCCGTCGGCCGAGCGCAAGCCGAATGATCTCGGCCGCTACGAAGTCACTCAAGATCCCGACGATCGCTGGAAGTACCGTACACCCACATTGCGCAACGTTGCGCTGACGCGCCCCTACATGCATGACGGTAGCATGGCCACGCTCGCCGACGTGGTCGCCTTCTACGATCGCGGCGGCGTCGCCAACCCGCTGCTCGATCCCGGGTTGCGGCCCTTGGAGCTGAGCGCCGCGGAACGTGCGGCGCTGGTAACCTTTCTCGAGAGCCTGACCAGCCCCGCCGCCGCACACCTGGCAGAACAGGCGCAGTACATCGAGGTCAATAACCCTGATTGAGTATCGCGCGTTGCCGTGGTGTACCGGGCTTTCACCAATTGTAACGAAAACGCGCGCCGGCACGGTTGGCAGCGACCTTTCCCAGCGGCATACTCGGCCGAACGAATCCCAGCGAACCCCTTATGCCAGACAACCAAGTCAAAGCCGAACTCTATCGTCGCATGTTCCTTCGCGGGCTCGGCGAACTGCTGATGCTGCGCCACCGGGGCGACGACGTCCTGCTCGGCTTTCTGACCATGGAGAAAGGTTCCCTGGTCTTCCGTGATCGTGGCCTGCTGCAGGGCGTCTCCTTCGCCAGCGTCGCACCGTGCTGGGATCTTGGCCTGGTCGGCGCAGTGGCCGACATCCCGGATAACCCGTGGACCAGCCTGTCCTTCCTCGGCCCCGATTTGTGCACGATTCCGGTCGATTTGAGTTCGACGCGGCACCGCGTTCTCGGCCGCACCGCGGCAACGACCGGCGAGAGCGTGCTGAGCTTCTATGGCAGCGTCTACCGCGGCTTCAAGATGATGCTGGACTACAATCTGTTGCCGGTGATCCTGCCCTTTACACTCGAGACCGACCGCGGCGTGACCGGTCTCGCCGTCAGCGACTTTCGCTTTGCCACGGTTCCCATCGATGTCGTCCTGCGGGTCAATGACCTGGTGCGTGCCGCGGTCGATCGCCATCTGACACTGTCGGTCGAGGAAGTCGATGTCGACGACCAGGAGTTCGAGCGCCTGTTCGGGCGCTATAACCACTAGCACCAATAGCAGTGGGCATTCGCCAAGCGTCGTTCGTTCACCCCGCAGTGCCGTCCACACGGGGCGCGAGCAGAATCGGCGCGTAGGCGGCGACGAAGACGACGAACGCAGCAATCCACAGCGCCTGCGATACAGCGATCACGACCACATAGGACGCCGGCATGAGCAACGGCATGCCGACGCGCGTGACGACACTGCCGAGGAGCAGGCCCAGCGCCCAGCCAACGCTGCGCGGCGGCTGGCGAATGTCGCGGCCGGTATGGCCAAGCGCAACCCTGGCCATCATGGCGAGAGTCGTGAGACCGATACCGCCAGCGGCGAAGGCATGCAGCGCGAGAGTCCGCGGGATGGGCAGCCAACCCGCCAACGCGTACAGCACGAAACCCGCCTCGATCGCAACGAGGGCCAGGAACAACCCCCACAGCAAGGGTTCACGCCACAGCCCCGGGGTGTGCCAGGCCCGCAGGCGCACCGCCGTGACGATGGCGAGCCCTAGAGCACACACGGCAACTGCCTGCCGATCGTGCAAGAACAGTTCGGCCACGAAGAGGCCCAGGAACAGCAGCAGCGTGGCGCCGCTCACCCAACGCGGCTCGTGGATAGACACCGGCACCCGCACACCACGCTCGATGAAGCCGGGCATGACCCGCCCGGCCATGGTGAGGATCAAGGCGACGAGGACGAACACACCGCCATACAGAGCGTAGTACATACCCTCTGCCGCATGGCCCAGGGCACCGGCATAGAACAGCGCATTGGCGAGTACCAACAGCAACAGTTTGGCCATGATCCCGCTTTGACGCCATTGCCGCACGCGGACGACGGGCCGCGCCACGGCGAGCAACAAGGCGGCCCCGAAGACCAGGTCAAACGCGGCGGCCGCGAGTAGCCAGTCGGGCCCCATCAAAAGCAATACCCGTGCACAGAGCCAACTTGCGACAAGCGTGGCCAGAGGCAGGCCATCGGGCGTGGGGATGCCCGTCCAATTCCGCACTGCAGTCAACAGGAAGCCCGCGACCACAGCAAATGCATAACCGTAGATCATCTCGTGCGCATGCCACTGGACTGGTGGCAGTGCGGGTCGTGGCCACTCGCCCAGCCACATGCCAGTCCAGGCCAGCATCGCCAGGGCCGCGAAGCTGCCGGCGGCGAGAAAGAACGGTCTGAAGCCCAACTGCCAGAGTGCACGACGCCGGGCTGCGGTAGGGTTGGTCATCTCTTGGCTCCTGTGCATCGGGCCCGGCGACCACGGCCGGCGTTCTCGAAATCAGCCGCTTGCATCATCGTTTCGTTCCGATTCCCTAAGGGCCCGCCGCAGAATAACTGAACGATCTGGAACGCCGATCCATCCCGTCTGGCGGCGTTGCTCGTCAGTTGAATAGAACCACTATTCGCCTTCCTCGCGCCTTGCCAGCCGGGCGCCTCGACGACCCAAACCGCCCAGTTATTCTGCGGCGGCCCCTAAGTCCAGAGACGTTCTCGAGAGAACGCCCCGTCATGAAACGCATCGCAAGCAGCAACAGAATAGTGCATCAGTGTGCTGGCATGCACAGCTCCTGTCCGTCGCGGCCGGGGACACGCGGTAAACTCGACCCTGTTCACCAATACCTTGCTCTCCTTGCATGTCCAGCGAAACCGACAGCACCGTTGACACGTCCGGGCGTTTGCCGTTCGCCACCGTGTTCCTGGCGTTCCTGCGCCTCGGCCTGACGTCGTTCGGCGGCCCGGTCGCGCACCTCGGCTATTTTCGCGAGGCGTTCGTGGTCAAGCGGCGCTGGCTGAACGAGAACACTTATGCCGATCTGGTGGCGATGAGCCAGTTTCTACCCGGACCCGCTTCGAGTCAGGTCGGCATCGGCATTGGCCTGGCCAAAGCAGGCATCCCCGGCGCGATCGCCGCCTGGCTCGCTTTCACCTTGCCGTCAACCTTGGCCATGATCGCCTTCGGCTATGGCATCGTCGCGCATGCCGAGCACATCCCGCTCAGCCTGCTGCACGGCCTCAAGGTTGTCGCAGTCGCCGTGGTCGCCCAGGCCGTGTGGGGCATGGCACGCGTGCTGTGCCCGGATCCGCCGCGCATCACGGTGGCCGTGGTGGCGGCCGTGGGCGTGCTCACCGTGCCATCGGCCTGGGGCCAGGTGGCGATGATCGCGAGTGGCGCTGTGGTGGGTTATCTCTGGCTGAGCCCCCCTGGCGATACCGTCGCCGATGCGCTCGACATCGCGGTCGCGAAGGGTCTTGCCGTCAGCGCGCTGGCGACATTTCTCATCTTGCTGCTGGCGCTGCCGCTCGCGGCGACCCTGTGGCCGGCACAGAGCCTGTTCCTCATCGACAGCTTCTATCGCAGCGGCGCGCTGGTGTTCGGCGGCGGCCATGTCGTGCTGCCGCTGTTGCAGGCCGAAGTGGTCAACCCGGGCTGGGTGACACAGGATGCCTTCCTCGCCGGTTACGGTGCGGCACAGGCCGTTCCCGGCCCCCTGTTCACCTTCGCTGCGTATCTAGGCACCGTATCAGGTCCGGAACCCAACGGCTGGTTCGGTGCGATACTGTGTCTCGTTGCCGTTTTCACCCCGTCGTTCCTGCTCGTCATCGGGGTAATGCCATTCTGGAATCATCTCCGTCGCCTCTGGCCGATACGCAAGGCGCTCATCGGTATCAATGCCGCCGTCGTCGGCCTGCTGCTCGCCGCACTCTACGATCCTGTGTGGACCAGCGGCATCCGCTCCGTCGTGGATTTCATGCTGGCTCTGGTCGCCTTCACCCTGCTGGTCTTCTGGCGCGCCCCGCCCTGGCTGATAGTCGTGCTCACTGCTCTCGCTTCATGGGGCCTCGAGCATGCTCAACTGCCATGATTCGTCATTACAGCGCTTCTTCAGCGCTTTGCTGATAGACCCGCCCGGGAACATGAGTCCCCAGGCGGGCGGGCTACAGGGCCCAGCCAGGCTCAGCGTCCCTCGGTGAGGTAGTTCACGTCATGGGTGCGCTTGACCTTCTGGATATCGGTATCCGGATAGCTCTGGCCACGGCAAGGTACCAGGGTACCGCGATCGTTTTGCAGGTCGATCACGTTGATGCTCTGGAACGCCACGACGCGAGTGCCTGCAGGCGTTACATCGCCATCGAACTTGTCCTGCTGCGCTGCGTAATGTGGATCCTCGGTCCAGCTCTTCTGGATTTGCCAGATCTTCCACAGCTCGCCGGCCTTGTCGAAGGCATTGGCGTAAAACGCCTCACCCGACTCGCGATCGATGTAAATGAACTTGGTCGAGTACGGGTGCGTATCGCGATTCGGATACATACGCAGCACGTCGACTTCACGCAGCGACCAGTCGTCGAGCGGCGCCCAGCCACTCGGGCCGTAGTAGATGGTATCCGTCGTGCGCGAGCGCGCCACGGCCAGGAGGTTGGCGCTGCCGATGTACTCCCAGTCGTGCTCCATCGGTCGCCCGTTGAAGCCGTAGAAGTCTTCCAGCGTGTGATCCGTTCCAAGCAGTGAATCTGATTTCACTTCCACGGAAATGCGGCGTACGCGACGCAGGCTCGGAATGTAGGCCCAGGAGTCGTCGGCTTTGCGCGGATCGTCATAACGCAGGATGAGAAAGGCCGTACCGGCAATGTCGAACGGCGAATTAAAGCCGGTGTACTCGCGGAAGAACGTGTTCTTGGCGAAGCCCTCGCCATTGTTCATGCGGTAATTGGTCTCGGGCAGATCGGAGCGGCCGGACATAATCACACGCTGGTAGGGCCCGGCAAGCACGCGCTCGAAGCTGCCGCCACCGGTGTAATACTCGGCGTACTTGCCACCGTCCTTGGACATCACCTCATGCTTGTTATGGTCGCCACCGCGACGCACCCAAACCCAATGCACTTCCTCGTTGCGGAGGCCGTCGTTCTGCCAGCGGCGCATGAAATTCCAGATCAGCCGCCAACCGTCTTCCTTACTGCCGGGCGTGAACGTTGCGGGATCGAAAGGGCGGCCAGCCGTATAGTTTTCCAGCGCGCCATCGGAAGCCAGATTCGTCTGGCCGGCGAATTTTTCCGTCGCGGTCTTGTAGACATCGGCCGGACTCAGATCGCCGGCGTCCTTGATGGTCATTTGCATACCCTCGAAGATCAGCTCGTCCTGCTGTTCTTCAGGGATGAAGGGCCGGATCAGATCGGCCTTGTCATAGGTGATGACGTCGCCCTCGACGAACTGGGGCTGGGCGCTCTGGTTGGCTTTGAGCCAGGCGAGATGGTCCTCGGGCGTATAAGCCCCGACGACCAGCGGAACCGCCGCGGAGGCGGCGAGTATTAACCTTGAAACAGGTTTCAGCATGAAAACAAATCCTCTTGATTGAACATCAACGTGCCTGCCGGCGTGCGGCGCTGGCGCCTGTGACAGTACCCAAGATATTCGCTTTTGCTTACGGGTAGCCCATCGAGGATAGGCATTCGGCATCAGGCAGCACGAGCGTGCGGCGCATCTTCGTGGCAGGACCACGATTTTAACAAATGCTGAGTGAACGTCACCTCGGGCACATGCATTGCCGCCTAGGGCGCGCCGTCATGTCGCAATTCTGGACAATTCAGACATTCAGGATCAAGCCAACCCCTAGGTTGCGGGTTGACCGCTTGCCCACGGTGCTCGGTCGCAGCAGACGAATGCCTCCTTGCAAGAAACCTATGAGCGCCCTCGCGGGAAGGACCACAGGGCGCCTCCAGCGAATTCAGATGCGGCCCATCAGCACCAGCACGATGAGGATGACCACGATCAGCCCGAGCGCGCCGCTCGGCCCGTAACCCCAGCTGCGACTGTGCGGCCAACTGGGGATGACCCCTATCAGCAAAAGGATCAAGACGATTAGCAGAATGGTTCCCAAGCTCATGACAGGCTCCTTATGAGTTTCTGGTGCCGCCACCTCCGCTGTGTGCAGAGGGTGGCGACTGTACTACCTGTGCCGGCCTTGCCGAGCATGCCGATCTCGTCACTGGTGCCGTCCGTGCTCGGCATGCGCGAAACGCTACGCGGAGCGGGCGCGCCGGCGCGGCATACGCTCTCGAGACCGGTTAACAAAAAGGATATCGGTGTGCGCGCCGCCGTTCGGTGCGGTAGCAATCATAACGACCGTCAGAGACGGTTTGCTGCGGCGCGGGACAAATCCACGCTCAGGTGCGCACCTCGGCCACTTTCGTGAGTGATCTGACAGCGTTCGCCAGCCTCATTCACGGAATGCAAATAGTGCAATGCAAATAGGCAATGCAAATAGGGACAGGCATCAAATAGAGAGCAATGCAAATAGGGACAGGCATCAAATAGAGGGCGGGCATTATCTGAATCGGGCATTATCTGAATCGCATCGGAATTAGATCCCTGTCGTTCTAGGCACTGATGTAGGGAGCGCTCTGACTCCCATTGCCGCAGGAGAATCTACAGGACAGGCATCATCGGAGAATCTACAGGACAGGCATCATCTGCGCGTGGGGGAATCTACGGCAGAATCTACAGGACAGGCATTATCTGAATCGCCTCGAAAGTAGATCCCTGTCGCGCTATGGTCTGATCCGGGGAGCGCTCCGGCTCTCAACGCGGCAGACCTGAAGCGACTGTTTCGACGTCGCAAGGTCCATTGAGCCGCTGCCTTCAACACAGACGACCGCCGGCGATATCCAGTGATCGCTCAAGCCCTCGGCGTACCATCAATCCAGACGAGAACAAGCCCTGCTTGTCGGGTCATTGGGTCGGCGCAGAATAAAGCCGCCGAGCGAAACCAACACCGCGGACCCACTTCGCGGCCCACGCAGTCGCTAGACCGCGGAGTCGCTCAGGCGCCCCCATCGCGAGCTCGTAACGAGCCTGCAAGGTCGTGACGGTCATCAACCACTCCCCCGGCACCACGCCGAGCTGCGCGAGCAAACGCGGCGTGGCGCCATCGATGAAATCCGGTTTGTCGTCGCGCACGATACGGCCGGTCTCATCGAGGAGTTCGAGGTAGTCTTGTAAATGGAACGGCAGCGCACACGGCGCACCATCCCAGTCGGCACCAGAGAAGGGCAGGAGGGCCGGGCGCATGGCATCCTCGTCCTGGGTTGTTTGCGTGATGGCCTCGAGGCGGTCTTGGGCCGAGGTGTAGTCGCTGTGTGGAATGTCTTGCGCCGTACCGGCGCGCACGGGATTGAGGTCGACATAGGCCATCGCGGTCACCACCGCGGCATCGTCGAGCAGGG
>JBBDTC010000199.1:0-4593 GCA_040904625.1 Gammaproteobacteria bacterium | reverse complement strand
TCGCCAGCTTCGAGGCCTGGTCTCGCGGTCTCTCGCTCACATTTGTGTCGCGGGTTCACCTGTTCGCCCGCAAGTACGAGATGGGCACCATCAGTGTGGAGGCATGGATCAAGGAGCTGATCCCGAGCTTCTCCACCCGCTCACTGATCCGCTGGTACTCTGCGAAGCGCGGCGGGAAGATCTCCACGCTCGCAGTCGATCGGGCGCTCTCGCGCAAGGGCACCGGAGTGCTGGACAGCGCCAACGACGGCGCCGTCCGCACCTTCGTCCTGGCGCTGATCGCACATCAACCGCACCTCGCCGCCCACGACGTCCGCGACCAGGTGGAAGACCGGTTCGGACGCCAGCTACAGGTGAAGGGCAAGGCAGTGCCCTTGCCCCCAGTCCGCGCCTTTCAGCGCATGATCGCGGTGCTGAAGCAGAGCCACGAAGTGGCACTGACGAAAATCACCAACCCCGACAAGTACCGCTCGACGATGGCGCCAGCTGGGACCGGCACCCTCCGTCACGTCACGGTGCCCAACACCCTCTGGCAGATCGATGCCTCGCCGGTCGACGTCCTCTGCACCGATGGCCGGCACTCGATGTACGGCTGCATCGATATCGCAACCCGGCGCTTCGTCATCACCGTGTCGAAGACTCCGCGGTCCTCCGCCGTCGCCCTGATGCTGCGGAAGGCAATGCTGGAATGGGGCGTGCCGCAGACGATCAAGACGGACAACGGCTCGGACTTCACCGCCCACGACACCAAGCGCCTGTTCGTCGCCCTCGGCATAGAAATGGACGTCTCCGACGCCTACTCACCGCAGCAGAAGGGGCATATCGAGCGCGCCATCCGGACGTTCCAGCACAACGTCGCCCCGTTGCTCCCGGGGTTTGTGGGGCACTCGGTGGAGGATCGGAAGGCAATCGAGAGCCGCCTGTCATTCGCCAAACGCCTGGGCGCGACCGAAGATGAAACCTTCGGTGTCCAGCTCACCGCTGTGCAGCTGCAGGGCTATATCGACCAGTGGCTCGACCAGGTCTACCAGCACCGCGAGCACGGTGGGCTGAAGGGCAAGACGCCGTTCCAGGTGGCGGCGGAATCCTCGGCGCCCAAGCGCATGGTGGATGAGCGGGCGCTTGACCTGCTGCTGATGCCGGTTGCCGGCAAGGATGGTCGCCGCGTCACCACAAAGTTCGGCGTCCGGATCGACGGCTACCACTACCAGACGCCGGCCATCCTGCCGGGCGTCCCAGTCTTCGTGCGCATGGACCCGCTCGATGCCGGCCGTGCCTACGCGTTCGCCGCTGACGGTGCCGAATTTCTTGGCGAAGCCCTCTGCGCCGAACTTCGCGGGCTGAACCCGGCCGAGCTGCAGAAGGTCACCCGCGAGGCCCATGACGCGATCATTGCCGGCAAGATGGCCGAGGCGAAAAAGCACATCCGGGACCTCGGCAAGCGCCCGCTGATAGAGGCGGCACTGCGTGTCGCTGCGGCGAAGGCACCCAACGTCATCGCCCTGCCCAAGCGTCACGAGGAGCACTCGACGCCGCATATCGAGGCGGCGATTGCGGCGATGGCGAAAGCGCCGGCGGCGCCTCAGTTCAGCGAGGCCGGGGCAGCGGCACACGCCAGCCTCCTCGCCGAGGGAGCCGAGCCCGTAGACCCAAAGGTCCGGAAGCTCCGCACCGAGGAAACGATGCACCAGAGGTTCCGCCGTGCGCTCGACGTCGAGCTGCGGCTGGAGAGCAGCGAGCCCGTCTCCGATCAGGAGCGCGGCTGGCTGGAAGGGTACCGCACCAGCCCTGAATACCGGTCGATGCGGGACATGTGGGACGAGAGCGAAGGGCAGATGAGCCTCTAGCTCGCAAAGAAAAGCCCCGGTTGCAGCCGGGGCCTCAGGAACTTCGAAGAGGGCAATTTATGACGAAGACAGAACAGGCGGTCAACCCCAACAGTATTGCGCCGCTCAAGAACGTGGCGGAGCTGTTGGCGCTGGTCGACATGCTGCAGAGCATGGAAGACACTAACCGACGCATGGGGCTGTTCAGCGGCTTCTCCGGCTACGGCAAATCCATGGCCTGCACCTACATCCGCAACAAGCGGGACGCGGCCTATGTGCAGGTGCCCAGCTACTGGTCGAAGAAGGACTGCGCCGAGAAGCTGCTCCACGAGGTCGGCGGCCAGGTCAAGCGGCAGACCTTTTCCAGGACCATGGATGACCTGATTGAGCGCCTGGTCATCAGCCCGCGCCCGCTCCTGATCGATGAAGCCGACAAGCTGGTCGACAAGGGGATGATCGAGCTGGTGCGAGACATCCAGGACTTCGCTCAGTGCCCGGTGATCCTCATCGGCGAGGAGCTGCTGCCGCAAAAGATCAAGGCCATCGAACGGGTGGATGGCCGCATCCGAGGGCGGGTGCTCGCGCAGCCATGCGACATGGCCGACGCCCGGACCCTCGCCAAGTTCAAGTGCCGCGGTATCGAGGTGGCGGATGACCTGCTCGAGGCGACGGTGACGAGGACCGGAGGCAACGCCGGGCTCATCACGACGAACCTGCTCGAGTTCCGCCAGTACGCGATCAAGCATGCCCTGCAGTCGCTCGACGTCGAGAGCTACGGCGGCACCTTTTTCACCGGCGATGCGCTCGTGCGCCAGCGGAGGGCATAGCCGATGCCCTTCATCCTTGAACTGGAACTGCAGGGCTCGAAACTCCGGGGGCACGATCGCTTCTGGGAGATCATCGGCGAGATCGGGCGCGGCGGAGAACCCTTCACGGTTCTCGATATCGTCGGGCGGACGAACGCCCACAAGGCAACCGTCGTCGACTTCGTCAAGCGGCTGGTGCGCGGTGAGTTGCTCGCCGAGGCGGGCTGGCGTGGCGAGGGGCGCTTTCGGCAGCGCGCCTACCGGCTCGTCAAATGGCAGGGTCAGACACCCTCCCTAAGGCGGGACGGCACCCGAGGCGCCTATGGCCGCGGCCGGCAGCAGATGTGGAACGTCCTGCGCTCGCCGCACGCCGTAAAGGGCATCGCCGCCGACGACCTGGCCATGCTGGCCGCGACCGACGACGTCGCGGTGGGCATCGGCAGCGCCAAGGAGTTCCTGCTGGTCCTCGAAAAGGCGGGCTACCTCCGCGTCCTGCAGAAGGCCGCGAACAACCGGCTGACGCGCTACCAGCTCCGGCCGGCGATGAACAGCGGCCCGCTCGCGCCCAAGCTGCTCAAGACGAGGCTCGTCTACGACCAGAACCGCCGCGCCGTTGTCGGCACCGCCGTCGCTGAAGAGGTGCCCTCATGAACCCGGGACCCAAGGTCGGCAACGGCCGTAACGGCGACAACCGAAGCTTCCTCGAGAAGGCGGCCGCCGCATGGGGGCCGGCCCCCGACTGGGTGGTGGAGTTCGCCAAGGAGGCGGACGCTCACGGCCTGAAAGGTGCAGCGGCGACAATCGGCTGCTCGGCTTCCCTCGTCTCCAACGTCGTCAACAACAAGTACCCCGGCGACCTCGGCCGGATCGAGGAGGCGGTGCGCGGGGCCCTCATGGGCAAGACGGTCTGGTGCCAGGGCGTCGGAGACGACATTGCCCGGCACACCTGCCTCGATTGGCAGAAAAAGCCGTTCGTTCCGACCTCCCCCGACCGCGCGCGGATGTACCGCGCGTGCCGCGACAACTGCCCGCATTTCCGGGCTCACACCCCCAAGCCCAGCGATGGAGGCTCCGATGAGCGCCAATAGCCTGATGGGCCGCTACGCTGACATTCAGCACGCGGTCGACGGCCTGCTGCAAACGACGCGCCGGCTGCGCGACCGCTCACAGCCGGCCCCTGACCAAAACCTGAAGCTGATCGAGGACGGTCTGTTTGTCGTCGGTCACGAGCTGCTGGCGATCGCCACCGACCTCAAGGCCGAGGCGCGGGCGATCGAGATCAACAACGAGCAGGCGATCCGCTTTCTTGAGCAGTGCCAGGAGCTGCTGGCCAAGCACGAACGGCTGGCCGAGCAAGATGGCTTGCTGCCGACCATCATTGCCGATCGCGAAGACCGGCAGGCGCCGGGCGAAAGCTTCTCGACCGACCGGTTCGACGTCACTGTCGACGCGGAATCCTGCACCACCGTGGTGCGGGAGAAGCCGCAGGGCGCCGAGGCCGGTAACGTCGTTGCGCTCCCCACCGGCCTTGCCCGGCTGATCTACCGCCAGGGCCGCCGTGACGAGTGCCGCAAGCCGGGAGGTGCCGCATGAGCGCCCTCCGCCAGGCCGCCCAGGCCTACGAGCACTATCTCGCCGAGGGCGCCGATCTGCTCGCCGGCCTCTGCGCTGCTGCCCACGTCGTCCATCTCGACGGGCGTTTGATCCTCGTTGCCGAGCTCCGGCCGGCCGTCGCCGATGCCCTCTGCAACTGGGGTGCCGATCTCGCGGACCTCGAGCAGGAGGACGCAGCATGACCGAGGTGCTCGTCGATACCCTCGCCACGGCCCGCCGCGTGCTCGCCACGCCGGACGGCGTCTATTCGCTCACCCCGCACGAGGCGCTGGCTCTCGCCGCCTGCACGGTCCGCGAGAGCACCGGCAGGCAGCCCGAGCTGCCCCGGGTGCTGGAAGCTGGCCCGG
>JBBDTC010000198.1:0-4608 GCA_040904625.1 Gammaproteobacteria bacterium | reverse complement strand
ATTTGATCTATCGCGTGGACTGGATAGATGCCCGGCATCTCCGCTTTTTCTGGGTGTCCAGCATTCGCCCGTGGACTGGATAGATGCCCGGCATCTCCGCTTTTTCTGGGTATCCAGCATTCGCCCTCATTCGATGTTCGCCCCCGATGTTGGGTGTCCAGTATTCGACGCCCGATGTTCGCCCCCGATGTTGGGTGTCCAGTATTCGTCCCCCGATGTTGGGTGTCCAGTATTCGTCCAGTATTCGATGTATTCGTTCTGGATTGGCATTCGGTATAGTGTCGCGGGTGAACAGACATTGCACCAGGAGGAACATTCATGAGCGGAGCGAGTGAAGGCCTGCACGAGGCGCTGGACAAACTGCGGCCCGAGACGATTGATCGCCATCGTGCGATCATCTCGCTGATGGAGGAGTTGGAGGCGGTCGACTGGTACGACCAGCGCGTGGATGCGACGAAAGACGAAGAACTGCGCGCCATCCTCGCGCACAATCGTGACGAGGAGAAGGAGCATGCCTGCATGGTGCTGGAATGGCTGCGACGCAAGGACACCGCATTTGCGCATGAGCTCGAAACCTACCTCCATACACCAGGCGCGATTCTGGATGCCGAGTCAGGCGGGGCTGCCGGCACGGAGGAAGACTCGGCCGCCGCATCGGACGACGGCTCGCTGGGCATAGGCAGTCTCAAAGGAGGAACCACGGCATGAACAATCTACAAAGGGCGCTGGCGCCCATCCCGGGCGCGGCCTGGACCGCTATCGACGACGAAGCGAAAAGAACGCTGAAGGTTGCCTTGGCCGGGCGCCAGATAGCGGACTTCGATGGCCCGCTCGGCTGGCAGCATGCGGCGGTCACACTCGGCCGCACTATGCCGCTGTCGCGCGCGCCGGGCGCGGGGGTCGCGGCCGCCTTACGCCGGGTGCAGCCGCTGGTCGAAATTCGTGTGCCGTTCGAGCTGGTGCGGGAGGAACTCGAAGCCCATGAGCGGGGCGCCAAGGATGCGGACCTCGGCCCCGTCACGGACGCCGCAAGAACAATAGCGGCAGCCGAGGACAACGCCATCTTCCAAGGCTATCCAGACGCCCACATCGAGGGCATCTGCAGTGCCGCGAGCGGCGCCGCTCTCACCATCACCGAGGATTACGAAGCCTATCCCGGTGTCGCCGCCAACGCACTGTCGCGCCTGCGCAATGCCGGTATCGGCGGTCCTTACGCCATTGCGCTCGGCCCCAAATGCCACATGGGTTTGCTGCAAACCACGCTGCGCGGCGGTTTTCCCGTTATTCAGCACGTCCAACGCTTGATCGACGGGCCGGTAATCTGGGCACCGGCACTGAACGGGGCGGTCGTCGTGAGCCTGCGCGGTGGCGACTTCGAACTCACGGTCGGACGCGATCTGTCGATCGGCTACACCAGCCACACCGCGACCACTGTCGAACTCTATCTCGAAGAAAGCTTCACCTTCCGCCTGTTGACGCCCGAAGCTGCAGTACCGCTCGTCTACGGCGCCAGCTGAGTTTTCGCGGCAGAGGTACGGCTGCCGCCAGGGCGGGGGCGCGAGTCGCATGGAGCGACCGGCGACGACTCCGCGTTCGCCGCCGCCTCCTGCTGCCGGGTGAAAACACGCCGGCTGTATTGACCAACGTTGGACATGGACTGGCAAGCACTCACGCTCTCTTGCGAACTCGCCGCGGTCACCTTGCTGACCTTGCTGCCGGTAGGCCTGTGGCTCGGCCGCTGGCTGGCGCGCACGGCCTGGCGCGCGAAAATCTGGATTGAAGCACTGGTGATCCTGCCGCTGGTATTGCCGCCGACCGTGCTCGGCTATTACCTGCTGATCTCGCTGGGCGGCAACTCGCCGCTGGGACGTTTTCTCCATGAGCATTTCGATGTGACGCTGACCTTCAACTTCACCGGTCTCGTGTTTGCTTCGGTGCTGTTCAACCTGCCGTTCATGGTGCAGCCCATCCAGCGCGCCTTCGAAACCATTCCGCGCACACTCGGCGAAGCCGCGGCGGTCAGTGGCCTCGGCTCATGGCAGACGCTGTGGTGGGTAGAGCTGCCGCTCGCCTGGCCCGGCGTGCTCTCGGCCCTGGTCCTGACTTTCGTCCACACCCTCGGAGAATTCGGCGTGGTCTTGATGGTCGGAGGCAATATACCAGGCGAGACGCGTACGATCGCCATCGCCATTTACGACCGGGTTCAGGCTTTCGATCTGATCAGTGCCGACCGGATGGCTTTGTTACTACTGGTGTTGTCGCTGCTGGCTGTGGTCGGCTCGTACTTTCTTTCCGCACGGATGGCGTTGCGGCGGCCATGACACCTGCGGGCAAGACGATGCCGAATGCACCCCCGGGGCTGCACATCGACATCCGCCAGCAGTTGCCGATGCCGCTGGTAGCACGTTTCGACTGCGCACCTGGCGAACTGCTCGCCCTGGTTGGACCGTCGGGCGCTGGCAAGACCTCCTTGCTGCGCGTCATCAGCGGGTTGATGCGTCCCGCGCAGGGACGCATCAGAATCGGCACGATGCTTTGGTGCGACACCGCGGCGCGGATATTCGTGCCCCCGCAAGAGCGCCATCTGGGCCTCGTGTTTCAAAACTATGCGCTGATGCCGCACCTCTGTGCGCTCGACAACGTGGGCCTATCCTTGTTGGAACTGCCGCGTCGACAGCGCCGCTTGGAGGCCGCGCGTTGGCTCGATCACGTGCACCTGGAGGCGGCGCAGCACAGCCGGCGGCCGGAACACCTTTCCGGTGGCCAGCAACAGCGCGTTGCGATCGCCCGTGCGCTGGCGCGATCGCCTCGGTTGCTGCTCCTCGACGAACCCTTCTCGGCGGTCGATCACCTGACGCGACGCGGCCTCTATCATCTGCTCGCCGATCTGCGCCAGAACCTCTCGATCCCCATCATCCTCGTTACCCATAATCTGCACGAAGCACGCATGCTCGCCGATCGCATGGCGGTGATGGACCGTGGAGAAGTCATGCAGGTCGGCACACCGGATGCCATCTACAAGGCGCCACGCAATGCGCGGGTGGCCGACCTGATGGGCATCGACAATCGTTTCCAGGGCGTTTGGGACGGGCCGGCCGACGAGCCGGGCTGGGGTTGGCTGCACTGGTGTCTCGCCAACAAAAAAAACACCACCGTCCCGCGCCTGCGCGTGCACGACAAAGGCAAGATACCGCGCGGCCAGACCATCCATTGGATCATCCCGAGTGAGGGCATCACCATCGTCGATGGCAGCGCTGATCGGCCGGACCGATTTACCGCCACACTCATCGAAGCGCGTCATCTGGGCGAACTGACGCTGTCCACACTGGCTCTGGACCTCAGTCCAGACACCACCGTTCAGCTGATCTTATCCGGCCCGGAGCGCCGGCGTATCATCCCTGGCACGTCGCTGACGCTGCACTTCGATCTGTCGATGGTTCACGTCATGCCGTTTCGCCAGTAGGACATGACGACGCGGAGACCCGGTAGCGACCCAGCCGCTCTCACGCGATGGCGGTCACGAATGTGACCAGCCTCGAGCTTCCTCGTCGAGCTCGGCGGCAAGCGCGGTTACATCTTCAGGGCTGCCGAGGATCACCGATACACGCTGGGGCAACGACTCGGGTGTGACATCGAGAATAGCGCCGTATCCTGTGCTGCCGAGGCCGTCGCATCGCCGATCACGGCCAGCGTACGCGCGTCTCCTCAGCAAGAAAGGCCGTGCAGTTGGCGGCATCGAGAAAGCGCGGCGCATCCTCGGCAAAGATGGTCTGAATGCGCGGGCTCGTCCAGTAATCGGAGAACGCCGCATAGTCGGCGAAGGAGAGTTCAGCCACGCCATCGTAGGCTGGCGTACCCGCAGCATAAGTCTCCGGCGCCTGGTGGCATTGCACATAGCGCATGATGCCGGCGTCGTGCGGAATCTGCGGGGCATGCCCGTTGCGCCAGTACTCCTGAAACTCGGCCACCGTCATGTCCGGCCGCCGGCGCAGCAGGAAGATGGCCTTGAGCAGCGGCGTGTCTTTCTCGATCGGCGGCCCTTCGATGAAAACGAGTTCACGCGTCGCCAGAAAAACGAGCTTGTCGACGTCGATGAAATTCGGTTCGTCGGCCTGGGCGCCGTTGATGTACTCAGGGTCCTCTGGCAAGGCCTCGAGCGTCGCCAGGTCGTCGAACCAAATCTCGGCGACACCGCCATAGGGGCAGTTCTCGAAGCCCGGGAATACGTCATCAGTGCGGTGACTCTGCACGTAGCGGCGCATCTTCGTCATCTGCAGCGCAAGCGGTCCGTGGACTTCGCGCCAGTAGCGATGAAAGTCGGCATCCGGCAGACCCGGCTTCTTGGTGACGATGGCGATACCTTTGATCATGTGTGCTGTCCTCTGTTCGTGCGTGTGACTCAACGCCGGCTCCAGATCGATGCGCCGTTCGACACGGGCACAGACTGCCGCCGATGCTGACGATGGCGTCCTTGGTGTTCGCTGATCGACCTGTTCACCCTCTCCGGCGAACGAGCCAGCGATGCAAGGGCCCGGGCCAGAATAACTCAGGTACTAGCAGCCTGTCGGACTTAGGGCATCGTGACGAGGCGAGTGGGAGAGCGAGGCC
>JBBDTC010000197.1:0-26923 GCA_040904625.1 Gammaproteobacteria bacterium | reverse complement strand
TAGAACCACTATTCGCCTTCCTCGCGCCTGGCCAGCCGGGCGCCTCAACGCCCCAAATCGCCCAGTTATTCTGCGGCGGACCCTGATCACCATGGCCACATGCGGCGGAACAGACGCCACTCGCCGCTGGCCACGTGGGATAATACGCCCAGCAGGTGGATGAGCAACAGAACGACCAGTGCAATAGAGCCGATGACATGGATCTCGGTAAACAACTCGTTCAGCGGCGCATCCCGCCATCCCCACTGCGGCAATGGCACCCCGAACCATTGGGTGCTGTAGCCACTGAAGCTCGACGACAGATAACCACTCACGGGTTGTACGAGCAAAACGGCGTAGAAACCCAGATGCACGAGCGCGGCCAGGCCACGCTGCCAGAGTGGGACGCTGTCCGGAAGCGCCGGCGGTGGATGGCCGATACGCCACACGATGCGCAGCACGAGCAGGGCCAGAATGGTCAACCCGATCGATTTATGCAGCGCGAAATATTCACCGCGCGCCGGCCCCTGTGGCAATTCGACCATGAACCAGCCGATGCCGATCAAGGCGATGATCAGCGCCGCCATCAACCAATGGACCGCGATCGCGACAGCACTGTACTTCGGTGTCGGGGTGGCTGTGGTCATGACTCTCGGAAATCCGGGCCGACGATGGCCGTGACGCTAGCGTAGCATGCTGCACTGCTTATCCATTAGAATCGGCCCATGGACCTCCATGCAAAAAATGCTGTTTGAGGTCATGGCGATATGGTAGCAAGTCAATCCACTACATGAGCTACATAGAATCCACCCCTGGCGCGTGGCGCGCGAGATGGCTCGAACATTGCCCGCGCGCCGGCCGCGCGAGCCGCCTGGCGCTTGTCGCCCTGTCGCTGCTCATCTTCAGCACTATCGCCTGCAGCGCACCCTCCCCCTACGACATCGAAATCGAGATAGACAAGACCACGCGGCTATTGGTCGTCCGGGCCGGCGAACAGGTTCTGAAAACCTTTCGCGTCTCGCTGGGCCGTGGCGGCGACGGCGACAAGTCCAGGCAAGGCGACAAAAAAACCCCGATCGGCACCTACCGCGTAGTCAGCTTCAATGAGAGCAGCAAGTTCGACACCTTCGTCAGACTCAATTATCCGAACGTCAAGGATGCCTATTACGGCCTGCGCAATGCCGTCATATCGCGGGCGGAGTTCGATCGAATCGTCGCTGCCCTGCGCCTCGGCAATGTGCCGCCGCAAAATACTGCGCTCGGCGGCGCAATAGGCATCCACGGGATCGGCGAGGAAACGCCGGACAAGCTCATCATCCACGACAATCTCGATTGGACCGAGGGCTGCATCGCACTGCGCAACGCCGAGATTCACGAATTGCGCCCATTTCTCGGTCTCGGCACCCGGGTGGTGATTCGCGAATGAAGCCGGCCTGCGTGTGGGCCGGCTGCACCCTTCTGCTCGCGCTAGCCTTCGCTCCTGTCCAGGCCAGCGGCGGCACCGAGTCCGCCGGGACCGTTGTCCGCTATACGACCGCAAAATCCTTTGCCGACGTCATATTCGATCTCAATTTCGCCATCACCGACCGAAATTTCCGCATCACCGGTCGGAACACCATCGGTGCCGGTCTGCGTGATCGCGGGTACACGGATTTCCCCGACGTCGAGGTCGTCCATTTCTGCAGCCTGGAACGTGCCCGTGAAGTGTTGCTCATCGATCCCGGCTTCGTTGCTCAGATGCCTTGCCGAATTACCGTACACGCGCACGACGGCGCTACGATCATCAGCGTGATCATGCTTCCGCTCGATCACCCGGACGCGCGCGTCAACGCGTTCTCCAGGCGCCTGAACGCGATGCTCACCGATATCGCGGAATTCATCGTCACACCGGCAGGACAATGAGCTTGTTTCGCTTCCAGGATCAAGATCACTGGTTGTTCCTGACCTGGCTGCTGGTTACCGGCTTTTCGATTTTCGGCATCGTCGTGTGCTGGAACGAGGGCCTGGTGAGGCTGCTCTACGAATCAGACCGCAGCCGTCTCTGCCTGGTCATCGGTTTGCTCTACGTGATCGGCTGCGTGCATTGCGGTCAGCGCGCACGCCATCTCGCGCGACAGCTCGACCATGTGCGCGCGCTCGATCATCGCATCGGTAACCGCATCGTTGCGCTCGTGAGCAATGAGCCGAATGGCGTCAGTCTCGATGGCCAGGTACTCGATTCGTCTACGGTGGTAGGCGAGCACCTGCGAATTCTCGCCCGCCGCAGCAACGGCCAAGCCGGACAGGCGCAGGACAGCGAACAGTCGACCGTGGTCGCCACGCTCATCGCCCGAGCGAAAGGCTCCAACGACATCGGCTGGTTTCTGATTGATACGCTGCTCAAGCTCGGTCTGCTCGGCACCATCGTCGGCTTCATTCTCATGCTCGGCTCCGTCGCAGATGCGACTTCGCTCGATGTCAACACCATGCAGAAGGTACTCAAACAGATGAGCAGCGGCATGGGTACTGCGCTCTACACGACGCTGGCCGGACTGGTTGGAAGTATGTCGCTGGGTCTGCAATACCTGCTGGTCGATAAAGGAGCTGACACCTTGATCGAGGATATTCTGCGCTTGACCGACGCCAAACTGGCGTTGGATTGAGCCTGGGCGGGGCCGAATCGTGGCCACTTTCAACACCGGCTGGCGCCGCGGGCGCAGCGGCGCAGATCCTTTCACCGATCTCCTGTTCAACGCTCTATTGGGATTTACCTATCTCTTCCTGATCGCAATCATGTTCATGAATCCGGTCGCGAAGAAGGGCATCATCGACCCCAAGGCCGAATACATCATTACCGTCAGCTGGCCTGACAACAATCCCGACGACATCGACACCTGGGTCGAAGATCCCAATGGCAACGTGATCTGGTTTCGCAACAGGGAAGCCGGGCTGGTCCATCTCGATCGTGACGATCGCGGTACTGCCAACGACACCATCACCGTCAATGGGGTCGAGATCCAGAATCCGCTCAACCAGGAGGTCGTGACGATACGCGGGGTCGTCCCGGGCGAATACGTGGTCAATCTGCACTACTATGCGAGCGAAACCGAGCAACCGATCAACGCAACCGTAGCGGTGGCCAAGGTCAATCCCGAATTGGAGATAGTCTATTATGGCGAAACGCTATTGGAGCAAAAAGGTGACGAAGCCACCGCTGTTCGCTTCGTCATCGACACTACTGGTGAGGTCGAACAGATCTCGCATATTCCGAAATCGATCGTGATCTTCTGACTCGCTCGTCGTACTGCTGAATCCGCTTCGATTCCGACTCAATACTAACGCACGGGAGTCCGCACCTTGGTCTTACTCGGAACTTCAGGGCTCGTTGCCGCATTCGTTCTCATCGCCCTGCTGTTGCTCATTCTCAATCTGTATACGCGTTGGTCGTGGCGGATAAAAGCCGCGATGATCGCCGTCGTATCAGCGTTCTACCTGGTGACCTATTTTTCCCTGCCGCCGCTGCTTGGCTGGCCGACTGATGCGGAGCTTCCGAAGCGCTTCAATCTCGTCGCCATTTTTGTCCAGGAACCGAACAAATCGAGCGGCACACCGGGCGAGATCTTCTTGTGGGCGACCGATCTCTCTGCCGGCGCCGGCGGGGCGGAGCCACGTGCCTACCGCGTGCCGTTCTCCAATGAACTGCATGCCCGCGTCGTCGAGGCCGGCAACAAGATGCGCAAAGGCATGCCGCAAATCGGCGAGGTCAACGACGAACCGCCGACAGCGGGCGCGCGGCCGACCGATGTGTCGGAAGGAGGACAGAAAAGCACCGCCATAGAATTCTTCGACCTGCCGGATCCGCTGTTCCCGGAGAAGTGACCGCGGTGCGCAGCGCAGCCGTCAGCGAGACTGCAGCAGGCCAGCTGCAGCCTGCAGTAAGCCGCATCCGCTGTTGCCGTTCGGCCTGCCTCCTCCTTGCGCTCTGCCTCGGCCAGGCATCAGCCGCGGCAACGCTGACCGAGCAGATGGATATCAGCTGCCAGCAGCCCGAACCGCTCCAGCTGCGTTGCAGTTTTCGCCTGCTCGACGACGATATCCTCAAATCGGTCGTGGCCGAGTTCGACGGTATCGTCGTCGAGGGAGAACTGGAACATGCCTATCCGCAACCGGGCGACGCCACCACGATTTTGCTGCTGGTAGACACCAGTGATCCAGCACGGCAGAGGACCATCGATCAAATCGCGCGTCATATTGGTGAACTGCTCGAGGCCGGGCGTCAGCATCAACGTTTCGGACTCGCCACGTTCGATACCGACCTCGCCTTGCTCGAGCCGCCCGGCAGCACGGCAGGCGCCATTCGTGCCGCAGCCGCGCGGTTGGTCGCCGACGGTCGCACCACCGAGCTGTATCGCAACGTCCGCGAAGCGGTGCGCCTGCTCGGACAAGATGCCGGCGCACGAAAAGTTCTCATCCTCATGTCTGACGGTCTCGCCGAAGATTTCGCCTACCATCACGAGGACGTCGTAGCTGAAGCCCGCAAGGAACAAGTCATCATTCATAGCCTGGGCTACCCGCGCTCCATCGCGCAATCTGTCGCCTTGCAGAGCATGCGCCGTCTCGCCGACGAAACCGGCGGACTCTATGCTCAAGCGAATGTGATCGACTACGGGCTGCCCCAAGGTGTTTTCAAACGCATGCTGGCTGCCGTCGAGACGGGAGGACAGATCGCCTTCGACCTCGGCCCGCTGCTCGCCGCGGGGGCCCGCGGGCCCATTGATCTCGCTCTCGCCTTTCAGACTACGGATCGGAGCTTTCTCGCGCTCGTACCGATTGTCCTGCCTGATCCGCCCGCGGAAACCGCAGCCGTCGAGATCGAAGCGCAGATAGCTCGGGGCCATCCGGCACAGCCCAGCCGCCCGCAGCTGGCACCGCCGACACCACTGCCGCCCCGGCCGGCAGGCACCATGCCGCCCGCGGCACAATCGTGGCTGCTGCCCCTGACTGCTGTGTTGACGCTGCTGACCGCAGCAGTCGTCATCATCATCGCTTTGCGCTGGCGACGCTCGATATCAGCGGCCACCGGCCGCTCCGCGGCAACGCCCCTGGCCTATATCGTTCTTGCCGATTTACAGAGAACGCGCCATCCGATCGACAAGACACCGTGGCGCATCGGACGCGGACGCAACAACGACCTCGTCCTCACCGACCATTCGGTATCACGACTGCATGCAGAGATTCGCAACAACGACGAAGGTCTGCTCTTGCTCAATGATCTGGAATCGTTGAACGGTGTTTTCGTCAACGATACCCGTGTGTCGTCGATTCAATTGCGCGACGGCGATAAAATCGACGTTGGTGACGTGCGCATGCATTTCACACTGCATGACGAGGACTACGCGGCCCAGGAAGCCACCGTGATCGTGCGAACGCGGGCGCCCGAATGATTGCATCAAGTGACGCGTTGCGGATAGAAATCGAATGCCCAATCGAGCACGATGCCGCCACCCGGGTTCGCGGCGAATGGCGCCGCGACGCAGTATCCCGGCACTGCCGCGAGTTCACCATCGATATATACCAGCGGCAACAACGCCCGTTCCCAGGGCGGGATGCCCCATTCCTGGAACAGCTTTTTCAAGCTCTGCCCGTGATCGCGGCCCAGCGGCTGGCAGCGCTCGCCGCCGCGCCGGAAACGTACCGACACCGCCGCGGCGCCCTGGAGACGGGCCGGGTCCAGCGCGACCTGCCCGGTCGCCGTGGCGGCGCGGGCGCCCAGCGTACCCCAGGGTAATTCGAACGCGGCACGGCAGTCCCAGGTCATGGTCTGCGTCGGCGGCATCGGCAAGGTGGCGGCAGTAAAGTACAGACGGTCGCGATAGCGACGGACCGCATAGTCGCCCCACCGCACGACCGGCTGACCGGCAGGCTGCGCCTGGCGCAAAGTACCGAGGATCTCCTGCAACTGCCGACGACCCGGACGCGGGAATCCAATGCGACTCAATGCGCGGCGCAAAACGAATGGTGCCAACTCGACACCGGCCGCGGACAGACTCGACTCCGCCAGCTGCCAGGCAGGCAGGCCGGCCGCATCAATCAAGACATCGGCATGCCGGTCCAGGCCTTGCACGACATCCTGCTGGATACGGGCGAGCCGGATCAGACCTCGGCGCGCACCGGGAACGGCGTCATCCAGTGAGGGCAGCAGGCTGTTGCGTAAACGGTTGCGCACGAAGCGCTCGTTGGCATTGGCCGGATCGTCGACCCAGGGCAAATCGTGTCTCATGACATAGTCGTCGATCGAGGCGCGGGAACAGGCCAGCAAAGGGCGCCCCAGAAAGCCCGCACCACACGATCGCAGCGCCGGCATGCCGCTGAGACCGTGCGGCCCGGCCCCGGCGAGAACCCGCTGCAATATCGTCTCGGCCTGATCATCCTCGTGGTGGCCGGTCAAGACCAGGGTCGATGCATCGCACAGCGCTGCCAGACGCGTATAACGCTGCTCCCGCGCCCAGGCTTCGATACTCGCACCGGCCGGCGGCGCCGCGGCCACCCGCAGCACGACGCAATCGATTCCCAGAGAAGCGGCCTGGGCGCGGCAGCGATCGGCCCAATCTGCACTGGCAGGATCCAGGCCGTGGTCGACGTGTACAGCACTCAGCGGCAGGTACCGCTGATGTGCGAACGCGGCTGCCAGGTGCAGCAGCGCTGCCGAATCCCTGCCGCCGCTGTAGGCTACCAGCAGGCGGCTGCTGCGAGTCCGGACGAGGAGGTCTGTCAGTGCGACGAATACCGCCTCGTACATCTATCTCGCCACGTACTCACCGATCGCGGCGAAACGGGCCCGTCGCTGCCGCACGAGTTCCACCGGTTCCAGCTCAGACAAATCGTCCAGGCTCTGGCGCAGGACCTGGCGCAGATTTTTCGCCGCCCGGGCCGGGTCGCGATGTGCTCCGCCTAGTGGTTCATCGACGACATCGTCAATCAGCCCCAGTTTGGCGAGACTGGCCGAGGTGATCCCCATCGCTTCCGCCGCATCGGGCGCGCGGTCGGCGCTCTTCCACAGAATAGATGCGCAGCCTTCCGGCGAGATCACGGAATAGGTCGCGTATTGCAGCATGAGAATACGGTCCGCGACGCCGATGGCCAAGGCCCCTCCTGAACCGCCTTCACCGATTACGATCGCGACGATGGGCGTGCGCAGGCCCGACATGACCAGGAGATTACGTGCAATGGCTTCACTCTGACCACGCTCCTCCGCACCGATGCCGGGATAGGCTCCGGGGGTGTCTATGAAGGTCACCACCGGTAGCCTGAAGCGCTCCGCGAGTTCCATGATACGCAGGGCCTTGCGATAGCCTTCCGGTCGCGGCATGCCGAAATTCCGCTGCAGATTGTCGCGTGTATTACGCCCCTTTTGATGACCGATGAACGCGATCGGCCGATCTTCGAAGCGCGCAATGCCGCAGACGATGGCCGGGTCGTCGGCGAAGCTGCGATCACCGTGCAATTCGTATGTGGCCTCGAACAGTTCACCGACGTAGTCGAGCGTGAGCGGGCGCCGTGGATGACGCGCCAGCTTCGAGATCTGCCATGAACTCAGTGACGAGAAGATCTGCTGCGTCAACTCCTGCGAGCGTCGGCGCAGGCGTTCAATCTCGTCAGAGATGTTCAGCTCGGAATCGTGGCCGACCAGCCGCAGCTCCTCGATCTTGGCTTCGAGCTCGGCTATCGGCTGCTCGAAGTCGAGGAAGTTGAGATTGACCTGCGCGGCCTCCAGGCTGTCTTTCACCATGTTTCCATCGCTCCGTCGGCATCATCGGCTGCCATATTCAATGTTCAATATTCCACATGCACGCGTTGCTCACCGAGATGGCGCCTCAGCCCATCGAGCAGCTTGTCGTTGATCTGGACGCGCCACGCTTCGCCAAGACGCAGGCGGGCACGGCTGTCACAACGGGCATACTCGATAGCGACCGGGCAATGGCCATTGGTGTGACTCGTAATGACGTCCTGCAAATTACCGATAAAGCCGTTGCCGAGTTCGCTCTCGGTGACATCCAGAACGACGCTGCGGGCCAACCGATTGCGTGCTTCGTCCAGCGTCATGATCTCTTCGACCTGGATACTGTAATCACCCGAATATTCGTCGATATCACAAGCGCCCTCGACGACGACGATTTGATCGGCGACGAGCTTGTCCATATGCGTTTCGAACAAATCGCGGTAAATGGTGACGTCGATACGTGCGGTCTTATCGTCCAGAGTCACGACCGCAAAACGTCCACGGCGCGTCTTGATGACCCTGACCGCCATGATCAATCCGGCAACGCGTTTGCGGCCGGTCTTGAGTTCGGCCAGTGTACAGCTCGAGAAAGCACCGAGCTCATCGCGATAGCGCTCGATCGGATGACCGCTCAGGTACAGACCCAGCGTTTCCTTCTCTCCGGCCAGCAATTCTTCCTGTGACCATTCGCGAACGTCTCCCCCAAGCGAGATTTCGAACGCAGGATTCGCATCCGCGACAGCCGTGCTCGGCGCCAGGCCGAAGAAATCCGACTGCCCCGAAACCTCGGCTTTGACATGCTGCTCGGTCATCTGCAGCACCCGATCCAGCGCCGCGCTCAGGTTCGCGCGGCTGGCACCGAGGCAATCGAATGCGCCCGCCTTGATCAAGGCCTCGAGCGCGCGGCGATTGATCTTTCGGCCCGCGTTGCGACGGCACAGATCGACGAGGTCGGCATAATGGCCATTGCACTCGCGTTCCGCGACGAGTGCGGAAATGACCGACTCGCCTACACCCTTGACCGCACCCAGACCGTAACGGATCGTGCTTTCATCGGCGACGCTGAAGCGGAAGCCGCATTGATTGATGCCCGGAGCCACGACCGCGAGCCCGAGAAGCCGGCATTCCTCGATCAGGCGTACGACCTTGTCGGTCGAGTCCATGTCCGCGGACAATACCGCGGCCATGAATGCCGCAGGATAGCGCGCCTTGAGCCAGGCTGTCTGATAAGCGACCAGGGCATAAGCCGCGGAATGCGATTTGTTGAAGCCATAGCCGGCGAATTTTTCCATCAAGTCGAAGATATAGCTGGCATCGGCTTCGACGATGCCGTTGGCGCCAGCGCCAGAGACGAAAATCTCGCGCTGCTTGGCCATTTCGTCGGCCTTTTTCTTGCCCATGGCCCGGCGCAGCAAATCGGCCGCGCCCAGCGTATAGCCGGCAAGCACGCGTGCGATCTGCATGACCTGTTCTTGATAGAGGATGACGCCGTAGGTTGGCTTCAAAATGGGTTCTAGCGCCGGATGGGGATATTTGACCACGGCCTTGCCGTGCTTGCGTTCGATATAGTCATCAACCATGCCCGATTGCAGCGGCCCGGGACGATACAGCGCGACGAGTGCGATCAGGTCCTCGAACGAATCCGGTTTGAGGCGCTTGATCAAGTCTTTCATGCCACGTGACTCGAGCTGGAACACGGCGGTCGTACGCCCACTTTGTACCAGCGTGAACGTCGCCGCATCGTCGAGTGGAAGATGGAGGATGTCGAGCGTCGGCTCCGCCTGCTCCGAGCGCACCAGATTGATGTCCCTGACTGCCCAGTCGATGATGGTCAGCGTACGCAGGCCGAGAAAGTCGAATTTTACGAGTCCAATAGCCTCGACATCACCCATATCGAACTGCGTGACGAAACCCTCGCCACCCTGCTCGCAATAAAGCGGCATGAAATCGGTCAGCGGACTCGGCGCGATGACCACGCCCCCCGCATGACGCCCCGCATTACGTGCAAGACCCTCCAGTCGCAGAGCCAGGTCGATGATATTGCGAACGTCCTCTTCGTCGGCATAACGCTTGGCCAACACGGGCTCTTCGGCCAGGGCACGGGTCAAGGTCATTTGTGGATCGAATGGGACGAGCTTGGCGAGCTGGTCGACGAAACCATAGGGGAAACCAAGTACGCGGCCGACATCGCGCAGGACGGCCTTGGCCGCCATGGTGCCGTGCGTGATGATCTGTGCGACGCGGTCACGGCCGTATCGCGCCGCGACGTAATCGATGACTTCGTCGCGGCGGTCCATGCAGAAATCGACGTCGAAATCGGGCATGGAGACGCGTTCGGGATTGAGGAAGCGTTCGAACAAGAGGTCGTACTCGAGGGGGTCGAGTTCCGTGATGCCGAGCGCGAAGGCAACCAGTGAGCCGGCGCCCGAACCACGACCGGGGCCTACCGGTATCTGGTGCTGCTTGGCCCATTCGATGAAGTCAGCGACGATGAGGAAATAGCCGGCGAACCCCATGTTCGAGATTACTTCGAGTTCGGTGTCGAGACGGTGAGCGTAGTTCTCTCGGACTTCCGCCAGGCTCGTGTCGCGCCGGATCGCGGCTGATTGGACGCGTCGTTCGAACCCCTTACGCGCCTTTTCCTGCAAGACGACTTCGACCTGCTCACTGTCGGACACCGGATATTCTGGCAGGTGGTACTCGCCGAACGTCATTTCGAGGTTGCAGCGAATCGCAATGTTGACCGAATTCTCCAGCGCCGCCGGGAGATCGGCAAACAGTTCGCACATCTCTTCTTCGCTGCGCAGGTACTGCTGAGACGAATAGTCGCGCGGGCGCCGCGGATCTGCCAAAGCCCGCCCATGATGAATGCAGACGCGGGCTTCGTGTGCCTCGAATTCCGCGGATTCCAGAAACCGCACATCGTTACTGGCGACAATCGCTACGCCGTGACCGTCGATCGCGGACAACACCGTATCCAGGTAGCGCTCTTCGCGCTCCCGCCCGCAGCGGGTCAATTCGACGAAGTAGCGATCGTCGAGCAAATCCTGCCAGTATCTGACCCGATCCCGAATCTGATCGGTGCGGCCGTTGGCGGCAAGCGCGCCGAGATCGCCGTGGATGCCGCCGGAGAGCACGATCAACCCCACCGTACTCAATGCATCGAGCCAGGTCTCGTCGACGATCGCGATGCCGCCACGTTGTCCTTCCCGATAGGCCCGGGTCAGCAAATTGCTCAGATTGCGATACCCATGAAGATGTTGGCACAAGACGACAATGCGGTACGGGTCGCCCCCGCCGGCGCCGTCGGCAACCCACAGTTCGGCGCCCGCCACAGGCTTGATACCTGCAGATAGTCCTGCGCGGTAGAACTTCGGCAAGGCGAACACGTTGCTCTGATCGGTCAACGCTACGGCCGGCATGGCCAGTTCCTTGCAGCGCGCGATCAGCTTCGGAATGCGCACGATGCCATCGACGAGCGAGAACTCGCTGTGCAGATGAAGGTGAACGAAACGCGGATGACTCATCGCGCAGTGCCCACTATCTCGAGGCTACGTCGTACCGGGGCGAAGGAGCGCCGATGGGCCGCACACACTCCGGTTTCCGCCAGCACCCGCAGGTGGGCGGCAGTGGGATAACCTTTGTGCCGATCGAAGCCATAGCCGGGATGGACGACATTGAGGACCTCCATGACGCGATCGCGATGCACCTTGGCGATGATCGAAGCGGCACTGATCGCAGGCACGCTGGCGTCTCCGCCGACGATGGCGCGCGCCGGACAGCTTGCTCGAGGCGTGAACCTCCCGTCGACCAGGATTTCGTCCGCGCAGGGATCGAGTGCGGCGACGGCACGCTGCATGGCAAGCAGACTGGCGTGGTGAATGTTCAGCACGTCGATTTCCCAAGCTTCCGCGAGGCCGACACCGACCGCGCGAGCGCTGATCATGATACGCCGATAGAGCTCCTCCCGCTGCTGCGCCGACCTGGCCTTGGAGTCGCCCAGCCCCGCGATCGACCGTGGGCCGAGGATCACGGCTGCCGCCACCACCGGCCCTGCGAGCGGCCCGCGGCCCGCCTCGTCAACCCCGGCCACGTACGGCAGTATCCCGCGTATGGCGCTCACGCTTCGATCATCTTCAATATGACGTCCGCCGCACGGCCGGCGGCGTCGCACCGCAGCAGCGTGTGCCATTCGCGGCAGGTCGCATCGTACTCGGCCCGGCGCACCGGGTCACCCAACCAGTCGAGCACCGCTGTGGCCAATGCCTGCGGCGTCATATCGGCCTGGATCAACTCCGGCACCAGTGGCCGGCCCGAGAGGATGTTCGGCAGCGCAATGCGCGGTATCCGCACCAGGCGGCGAATGATGAGATAGCTCAGGGGCGCAAGCCGGTAACCGACGACCATGGGTGTCGCGCACAGCATCGCTTCCAGCGTCACGGTTCCCGAAGCGACGATGGCGACGTCGGCCGCACTCAATACCTGATGAGACCGGCCGGTGAAGACATCGATGGGCAAGCCTGCACAAGCCGCACGCGCCCGGCTGGCATGATCTTCGCGCGCCGTACACAGGACGAACCTCAGCGCCGACCGGCCGGAAGCGAGGATACGCGCCGCGGCGACGAACGGTTCGAGCAGCCGACCGATCTCCTGCGAACGGCTGCCGGGCATCAGGGCGATGAGCGTCCCTTCCGGTGCAAGCTCCAGGGCGCGCCGCGCGCCGAGACGGTCGGGGTGCAGGGGCAAGGAATCGGCCAGGGGGTGCCCGACGAACTCCGTCCGCACACCGCATTGCGCGAAGAATTCGACTTCGAACGGGAACAGCGCCAGCAACAGGTCGACGGCATTCGACATTTTGCGCGCCCGCCCTGAGCGCCACGCCCACGCCTGTGGACAGACCCAATGCACGGTGCGGATACCTGCACGTTTCAGACGCAGTTCCAAACCGAGATTGAAGTCCGGCACGTCGATCGCAACTACGGCGTCAGGCCGGATCTGCAGGCAATGCTCGACCAGTCGGCTGCGCAGGGCACGCAAGCGCGGGAAGCTGCGCAGGACTTCACTTATCCCCATGACCGACAGTTCATCGATATGCGCGAGGCGTTCGCAGCCGGCTTCGAGCATGTCGGGGCCGGCCATTCCGCTGACGACGAGATCGGCTCGCCGCGTCCGCAACGCCCGAATCAGGGCGCCGCCCAGCCGGTCACCGGAGACCTCCCCGGCAATGACGACGATTCGCAAGGGCCGCACCGTCATCGACAGGAACCCGAACGGTGCGCCGCAAAGCGCACCGGCCAACCGGCCTGGCGCGCCACCTCAGCGCACGATGCCACGCGTAGAGGCGCGAATGAAATCCAGCATAGAGCGCGCCGCGGGACAGGCTTCAGCCTCGTGGGCGACGATCTCGAGCGCTTCCTCGAGCCTCAGGCCGCTGCGATACAGCGCCCGGTAACAATGTTTGAGCGCAGCCAGCGTAGCCGCATCGAAGCCGCGGCGCCGCAAACCGATACTGTTGATGCAACGTGGGACGGCAGTATTGCCTTTGACTATCAAGAACGGCGGCACGTCACGCACGATGATGGCGGCGATGGCCGAAAAGCTACCTTCGCCGAGGCGGCAGAACTGATGGACGCCGGTAAAGCCGCCAAGGATGACGTGATCATGGATTTCCACGTGTCCGGCAAGCGTAGTGTTGTTGGCAAATATGGTCTGACTTCCCACCTGGCAGTCGTGGGCAATATGGCAGTAGGCCATGATCCAGTTGTTGTCACCGAGACGGGTCACGCCACCGCCGCCCGGCGTGCCGCGATTGATGCTGCAATATTCACGAATAGTATTGCCGCTGCCGATTTCGAGGCGCGAGTGCCCCTCAGTCAAATCGAACTTCTTGTCTTGAGGATCGTCGCCAATGGAACAGAACGAATGGATATGGTTATCTGGCCCAATCACCGTCGGACCTTTGATCATGGTGTACGCCTCGACCCTAGTACCGGCTCCGATCTCGACCCCCGGGCCGATGATCGTCCATGGGCCGATATGCGCATCGGCTGCGATGATCGCAGTGCGATCGACCTCTGCGCGCGCATCGATCAACGCTCAGTAGCCCTTTCAGTCGTCATGAATTCGGCACTTGCCACCAGTTCACCCGCTACCCGGGCTGTCGCCTCGAAACGATAGATCCCATGCATGCGCCGTAGCAGATTGGCCTGAATAAGGAGTTGATCGCCGGCCGTCACCGGATGTTTGAAACGCGCCTTGTCGATTCCGACCAGGTAATAGACGCTGTCCGTTCGACCCTCGTCGCGATTCGAATAGAACGCGAGCACACCCGTCGCCTGTGCCATGGCCTCGAGGATCAGGACGCCCGGCATGATCGGGTGTCCGGGGAAATGCCCCTGAAAGAACGGCTCGTTGATAGTGACATTCTTGAGCGCTTCGATGCGCTCGAAAGGCGCATATTCGGTGATGCGATCGATGAGCAGGAAAGGATACCTGTGAGGCAGTATCGCCAGGATCTTGGCTATCCCCATGTCTTCCATCGTAATTCCCGTCACTAATCAGACAACCGCCGCAGGCAGGTCGAGGCGCATCATCGACCTTCTCTCATCATCGGCTCGCAGCCATCATTGCCGCGCCGCCGATCGACTCGAGGCCCTGCAATCCGCTCGCCATTTCAAGTCAGCGTGATCGCAGACGCTTCAGGCGCGCAACCTGGCGCCACCACGTTCGACTCGCTTGTGCCGGCCAGCTCGAGGCGTAGGCCGCACCAGGCTCGGCGATTGAGCGGGTGACCAGGCTCATCGCCGCCAGCGTCACACCATCAGCTATCGTCACCCCCTCCCCGATCGCTGATTTGCCCCCGATTCTGCAACCGCGTCCGATGCTTGCGGCACCGGCGACGGCACTTTGTCCCGCAATCGCCGTTCGCGCACCGACGCGCGCATCATGTCCGATCAGTACGTGGCTGTCGAGCACGCACCCGCGGCCAATGACGGTATCGCTGAACACGCCCGCGTGTATGACAACGTGCGCGAGCAACTCCACGTCGTCCTCTATGGTCACGCTACCGAAGCTCGGCACGCGCAGCCATTGCTCGCCATCGGCAAGGAACGCGAAACCGTCCTCGCCGACGACGACTCCGGCACCGACATGCACGCGATTGCCCAGTCGTGCGTAGCCACCGATGATGCTCCCCGCCCCTATCGACGAATACGAGCCGACACTCACACCGGGACCGATCACGACCCCGTCGCCAATTCGGCTGCCGGGCCCGATCGTCACACCCCGACCGACGACGCTGCTGCGAGCGATACTGGCATCGTCGGCGATACCTGCTCGCGCGTCGGGCCGCGCCGCCCGCGTGCGCACGATGTCGACCCATGACGCCACTCTGGCGACAGCCATGGCGACATCGTCGACGATCAGCGCGCGCCCGGCCGGGACGCCCCCCGAATCCGCCGGGCCGACGAGAACGGCAAGTGCAGCAGACGTCTCGATGGCATACCTCGGATGAATGCCCGGCAGGTAGAAACTCATATCCGTTGCAGTGGCCACTTCCGGAGCAGCCAACCTGTCAATCCGAGTCGCCGCGACAGGCGCCGCCGCGCTCGTCCCCAGGAATCTGGCAAGCTCTGCCAATTCATGGGTCATCGCGGCATGTACCGAAGCGTTGCGAGCCCCCGCCGGCGAAGTCTCACGCGACTCCGGCGGGTCCCGAACGTGACTTACTGCTGGAGCTTCTTGATGACTTGATCCGTGACGTCGACTTTCTCGCTGGCATAGATAACGCCAGTGCCGAGAATCATGTCGAAGCCCTGCTCCTTGGCCAACTCGACGATGGCGTTGGCAATGTCTTCCTGGATCTTGCCCATCTCCTCGTTACGGCGGAAGTTGACGTCCTCCTGGAATTCCGTCGTTTCGCGCTTGATATCGCGCCGCTTGGTGACGATATCGCGCTCGATTCGCGAGCGCTCGGTTTCGCTCATGATGGCGCCGTCTTTGGCCAGACGCTCCTCCAGCGTCTGCAAGGCCTTCTGGGCGGCAACCAGATCGCGATCCCGTGTGGCAAACTCCTTCTCGAGTTTCTTGCGCGCAACATCGGCCTGCGGCGCCTGCTCGAGGACCCTGGGCGCATTGACGACACCGATCTTGTAATCGGCGGCTGATGCGCTGAAAGTCGACCCGAAAACCATCATCAAAACGGTCAAAAGTGAGAATGTTGATCTAATCAAGGCAGCACTCCAATCAAACTGGTATTGCGGTTGAGTCTCAGGATGAGCCGTCGCAGGTCGCGGGGCCTGGCAGCAGCCCGGTCAGACAGCGCCATGATAAACCCCATGACGGGAAAACGGTTCGTTACGAGCGAAAGAATCCCGGGGCAAGGTCAGAAATTCGTCCCGAAATTGAACTGGAAGCGCTGGATATCGTCGCCCGGCTGGTCGCGGAAAGGTTGTGCAACGCTGACCGAGAGCATGCCGAACGGCGACATCCAGATAGCTGCGACACCGGCGGACATGCGCAGTTCGCCGAGGTCGAAATCCTCGTTGGACGTATAGACGTTGCCGGCATCGATGAAACCGGACATGCGCACCGATTTGATTTCCTCGAGAAATGGCACCGGCAGTATCACTTCAGCGTTGGCGACGACCATGATATTACCGCCCAGGGCACGCCCGAATACATCCTCCGGACCCAACGACCATTCCTCGTAGCCGCGCACCGTTCGCGGACCGCCAGCGTAGAAATTCTCGAAAAACGGCAGCTCAAACGTATCACCATAGCTGTCACCGTAGCCCAGATTGCCCTTCAGCAACAGCGTGTAGTTTTTGATCAGCGGGATGAATACGCGCGTGTCGTATTCCGCCTTCCAGTAGCGCAAATCGCCGCCCGGCGTCGTCGCCTGCAGCATGATGCGCTGCAGCGTGCCGCGGTCCGGGAAGATCGCCGCGTTGCGTGTGTCATAAGAGAACGACGACTGGACACGGAACAGATCGTATTTGCTGCCCTCAAGGAACAGGAAGCGCGCGATACGCGGGTCGAGGAAAAACGGGTTGGTCTTGATCTCGGTCGATTCGTAGCTCGCACCGACGTTGACATAATGGAATTCGGTGATCGGCACGCCCAGCGTCATGCCGCCGGAGATGGTCTTGTTGCCGAAGCGTATGGCCTGCGTGTTGCCCGCATTGGTGTCACTGTAGGATAGATCGAAACCGCGCGAGACGCCGTCCAGGGACCAATAGGGGTTGAGGTAGCCGAGACGGAAGGTCCGATTGATTTCGCTGTTGTTGAAGGCGAAGCTGACGCTCTTGCCGCTACCCAGGAAGTTGTCCTGCATGATGCTGGTGTTGAAGATGATGCCCGCGGCTTGAGAGAAGCCCAGGCCGAGCATCAGGTTGCCGGACGGGCGTTCCTTGACGGTGAAGTTCACATCCACCTGGTCGGTCGATCCGGGCACTGCCGGCGTTTCGACACTGACGTCTTCGAAATAGCCCAGACGCCTCAAGCGCACTTTGGAGCGTTCGACCTTGGTCGTCGAAATCCAGCCGCCTTCGAGTTGGCGCAGTTCGCGCCGCATGACCTCGTCACGGGTCTTGGCGTTGCCGAAGAAATTGATACGGCGCACGTAGACGCGCTGCCCGGGATCGACGAAATAGGTGATGTTGGCGACCCGGTTCTCCTCGTCGATATCGGGAATCGCGTTGACATTGGCGAAGGCGTAGCCTTCGTTGCCGAGACGGTCGGTGATGTTCTTGCTGGTGGCGGTCAAGGCCTTGCGCGAGAAGACCATACCTTTGCGGGTATATACCCACTCGAACAGCTCTTCCGGATCCACGACCAGCGTACCGGCGAGTTTGACGTCACCAACGGTGAATTTTTCGCCTTCGGTGATATTGATCGTGATGTAGACGTCGGCCTTGTCCGGTGTAATCGAAACTTGGGTCGAATCGACCGAAAAATTGATGAAGCCGTTGTCGAGGTACAGCGAGCGCAGGGATTCCAGATCGCCCGAGAGTTTCTGCTTGGAATACTGGTCGGATTTTTTGAACCAACTGAGCCAATTCGTCGTCGTCAGCTCGAATCGGTCGAGAATCTGCTCGTCGGAAAAGGTCTCATTGCCGATGATGTTGATCAACTTGATCTTGGCCGCGTCGCCCTCGGAAACCGTGAACGCGACCTCGACCGTCTTGTCGTCGACCGGGATCAGTTCGTGGTCGATGCGAATGCCATATTTGCCGTTCGAGTAATACTGCCGCTTGAGTTCCTGCAGCACTTTGTCGAGCTTGGCCTCGTTGAAGACCTCGCCCTTGGCAAACCCGACTTCCTCGAGCCCCTCGAGTAAATCTTCCGTCTTGATCGCCCGGTTACCCTCGAAGGTCACATCGGCGATGGTCTCGCGTTCGCTGACGATGACTACCAGCACATCGCCATCGCGCTCGAGGCGCACGTCCTTGAAGAATCCGGTCTTGAACAGCGCCCTCACCGCGTCGCGGCTGCGGCTGTCGTCGACGGTGTCGCCGACGCTGATGGGAAGGTAATTGAAGACGGCGCCGGGAGAAATGCGCTCCAGGCCCTCGACCCGAATGTCATCGACGATGAAGGACTCCGCGGCCGCAACGGTAGCCGCGAACAGCACCATCAACACGCGTATCCAGCCTGCTATGAAGGCTTTCGACATAAATCTGTTTTTATTTTGAAGTCCGTCACCAGCGTTCAGAGCATGCGCAGGATGTCATTCCACACGGCCAGACTCATCAGACCGAGCAGAATCACCAGGCCTATCTGTTGCCCATAAACCTGAATGGACTCCGAGACCGGCCGACGCGTGACGAATTCTATCAGGTAATACAGCAGGTGTCCGCCATCGAGCAGCGGCACGGGCAGCAGATTCAATACGCCCAGACTGATGCTGACCAACGCCAGGAACTCGAGGAAACGTGCGGCCCCCAGCTTGGCCGATTCACCGGCGTAATGGGCAATGCTGATCGGCCCGCTGAGATTGCGGACAGACGCCTCGCCCGTGATCATCTTGCCGAGAAATCTGAGTGTGGTCACACTCATCTCCCAGGTGCGTTCCGCAGCGCCGCCCAAGGCTTCGGCGACGCCGTAGCGTTCGAGGCCCAGCGGCATCGGCTCGAGGTCGTCAGGAATAACCGGGGCAGCGCCAATCCGCCCCTGGTCGGAACCATCGATACGCTCATGCGCGGGAGTCAGCGTCAAATGCAATGACTCGCCATCACGGTCGATCTCGATATCGAGCGGTACACCGGGATTCGCGCGCACGATGTCTACCCAGGCTTCCCAGCTGGCGACCTCGCGGCCATTGGCAGCGATGACGAGATCACCGCTGCGAAGACCGGCTGCCTCAGCCGGTTCACCGGCGACCACGCGTCCGATCCGGGGGGGTATCAGCGGTCGGTCGGGCCGGATACCGAGTTCACCGAGAAAGTTGCCGTCACCGATGTCGTCGATGGTCACATCGCGAAAATCGAGTTCTGCCCGACGTTCCCCGCCATGCGGCTCGCGCACCGTGAGGGCGAGGCTGCCGCCATCGAGAATCGCGCCCAACGCGCGGCGAAAGACTCCGTCCCAGGTCTGTGTCGGCGCGCCGTCGACGGCGACTATTTCGACGCCTGCGGTGAGCCCGGCCGCACTGGCAATGGAATTCTCCTCGACGGCGCCGACGATCGGGCGCGGCCCGGTGACCCCGATGACCAGCGTCAACCAGTAAGCGCAGAAGGCGAGCAGGAAGTTGGCCAACGGTCCGGCCGCCACGACAGCCGCACGGGTCCCCAGGGGCTTGCGATTGAAGGCGCGCGACAGCTCCTCGGGCCGCACCTCCCCTTCGCGCTCGTCGAGCATCTTCACATACCCGCCCAAGGGTATCGCGGCGACCACGAATTCCGTGTCACCCCGCTGCCAGCGCAGCAGCGGCCGCCCGAAACCGATCGAAAAGCGCAGAATCTTGACGCCGAGCCGTTGCGCCACCCAGTAATGCCCGAATTCGTGCACGGCGACCAATACGCCGAGCGCGACGAGGAATGAGACCAAGGTTTGCAGTATCGCCATCAAATTCGTCCAAACGCCACCTGCTGCGCAACCGCCGAGCGGGCCTGTTCGTCGGCCGCGAGGATGGTGTCGAGCGCATCGGCCGCCGCCACCGGCACCGTCGCCAGGGCATGTTCTACCAGTTTCGGAATCGTTGTGAAGCCGATTTTGCGTTCGAGAAATGCTGCCACGGCAACCTCGTTGGCCGCGTTGAGAATAGCCGGCGCCGTCCCTCCTCGCGCCATGGCGTCCTTGGCCAGGCGCAGGCACGGAAATCGATCGTAATCCGGCTGCTCGAAATCGAGTTTTCGGACCGCGAACAGATCGAGAGGTTCAACGCCGGCATCGATCCGCTCCGGCCAGGCCAGTGCGTAAGCAATGGGTGTGCGCATATCGGGGTTGCCGAGTTGGGCGAGCACCGAGCCGTCCACGTAGCGGACCAGCGAATGAACGACACTCTGTGGATGTATGACGACCTCCACTTTCTGTGGTGATGTTCCAAACAGCCAACAGGCCTCGATGACCTCGAGGCCCTTGTTCATCATCGTCGCCGAATCGACCGAGATCTTGCGGCCCATGACCCAATTCGGATGCGCGCAAGCCTGCTCCGGTGTCACCTCAGCCAGCGCCTCCAGGGGCAGCGTGCGAAACGGCCCGCCAGAGGCCGTCAGCAGGATGCGATCGACCCCGACGCCTTCCAATCCACGGCCGAAATCCGCCGGCATGCATTGAAATATAGCGTTATGTTCGCTATCTATGGGCAGCAGCTCGGCGCCGGCATCGCGCACTGCATCCATGAACAAGCGTCCGGACATCACCAGCGATTCCTTGTTCGCCAGCATGACGCGCTTACCGGCACGCGCGGCGGCGAGATTGGCCAGCAAGCCAGCTGCACCGACGATACCGGCCATCACGTAATCGACGTCGGCGTGCGCGGCGACCGTGTTCAACGCAGCCGCGCCGCCCAACACCTCGACCTCGAGACCGGCGCCGCTGCAGCGCCCATGGAGACGGCTGGCTGCGTCGACATCGACCATGACGGCATAACGGGGTCGCCATGTTCGACATTGCTCGAACAGTACGTCGACATTGCCGTTCGCGGTCAATGCGAACACCTCGAATTGCGGGCCGTGCCGGGCGATGACGTCCAGCGTATTCACACCGATAGTACCGGTGGAACCTAGAATGGTGATTTTCTTGCTCATCGCAATCCCAGGCCGTAGAGGGTCAGAAGGTAAATCGGAGCGGCCGCCAGCAGGCTGTCGATACGGTCGAGCACCCCGCCGTGGCCCGGCAGCAGGGAACCACTGTCCTTGTGCCCGCTGAGGCGCTTCAGCAGGCTTTCGAAAAGGTCTCCGAAGACGGCCGCGACGAAACTCGCGGCCACCGTGATCAACCCCGCGATGGGCGGCACCCAGGTAAACAGGGCATTCGCAGCGCCCGCCACAAGCAGGATCCCGATCAGCGCGGAGCACAGGCCTTCCCAGGTCTTGCCGGGGCTGACTCGGCTTACCAGCCGTCGCCGGCCCCAGCGCTTGCCGCCAGCATAAGCGAAAATGTCCGCGCCCCAAACGATGACGAACAGGGCCAGCAGCGCGCTCGGCGCGTGATCGAGCAGATCGCCGACCGCGCACAGGGCCGGCACGAACACGAAAACACCCATGATGAGAAGCGCCCAGGGCGCGCGCAGCACGGGCTGCGCCCGGATCTGGTAGATAACGACCCACAGCGCCGCCAGGCACCACCACACCGCGCCAAGCACCAGCGTCGGCAACAGAATCGAGGCCGCCACGATAGTCTCGCGCAGCGTGATGACGAGCACGGCGACGGCGCCGGCGTACAGCACTCGCGCCCCGCTTCCCGTCATTCCCGCCAGGCGTGCCCATTCGCCCAGGCCGAGGGCGCCGATGACGAGGAACAGGATGAACGTGATGGTGCTGGGCAGCATCAGTACGCTGCCGACGACGACAGCCGCAAGAATCGAGGCCGTAACGATGCGGGCTATCGGCATCACGCCTGCCCCGCCGCTGGGCGGCCGTTCAGTATCGCGATCGCTGATGATGTTTCAATCCGTCGTCGACGTCGCGACCGTGTCCAGCTCACCGTTCACCTGCTCCCCGGTTTTGCCGAAACGTCGCTGGCGGCCGGAAAAGCTGCGCAACGCGCGCTCGAATTCCTCGATACCGAAATCCGGCCACAAACAATCCGTGAAGAACAGCTCCGTATACGCCAGCTGCCACAACAGGTAATTGCTGATGCGCTGCTCGCCGCCCGAACGGATGAACAGGTCCGGCTCGGGCAAATCGGCGAGCACGAGCCCGGCCGCGATGGCATCGGCAGTGATGTCGGCCGCCTTCATTTCGCCGCGTTCGACCCGGGCAGCCAGACCGCGCACGGACTCGACGATGTCCCAGCGCCCGCCGTAGTTGGCTGCAATGACCAGATTGAGACCCGTATTGTCGCGTGTACGGTCTTCCGCGGCGCTGATGGCTTTTCTCAGCTTGGCTGAAAACGGCGAGCGATCGCCGATCACTCTCAAGCGTACGCCGTTGTCGTGCAGCCGCTCGACCTCCTGCTCGAGAACGACGAGGAAAAGTTCGAACAGCAAACGGACCTCGGTCGGGGGACGCCGCCAATTCTCACTGCTGAACGCGAACAGCGTCAGCACTTCGATACCGGCCTCGGCCGAGAATCGCACGATGTTGCGGACGTTCTCCACACCGGCCCGGTGCCCCGCTATGCGCGGCAGCTGGCGGCTGCGTGCCCACCGTCCATTACCATCCATGATGACGGCGACATGCCGCGGCAATTTCGCATTCATGGCCATCAGACCTGCTTGTCCAGCGGGTCAGGCGGCGCCCGACCCGACTCGGATTCGACGACCGCCCATGGGCGTCGAAGTCCTCCCGGTTGGCCGAAGAAGGCCCATCCAGTCTCTGTACCATGCTCTCGAATTCGCAGATCGGCGCCGCAGCATCAGACTTCCATCATGTCTTTTTCTTTTGCCGCCACGATCTCGTCGACCTTCTTGACGAACTCGTCGGTGAGTTTCTGCGCCAGATCCTCCGCGCGATGCCCTTCGTCGTCTGAAATATCCTTCGCCTTGGCGAGTTCCTTGAACTGCCCAATGCAATCGCGGCGTATATTGCGTACCGCGACTTTGGCCTGCTCTGCTTCGGCTTTCAGCACCTTGATCAAATCGCGGCGGCGCTCTTCGGTGAGTGCCGGCAAGGGAATGCGGATTACCGTCCCAGCCGAGTTGGGATTGAGGCCGAGATTGGATTCGAGAATCGCCTTCTCGACTGCCTCTATGGCGCCGCGGTCCCAGACCGTAACGGTCAGCGTACGCGCATCCTCGACACTCACATTGGCGGTCTGGTTCAAGGGAGTCGGCGTACCGTAGTAATTGACCATGATGTGGTCGAGCAGGCTCGGATGAGCCCGCCCCGTGCGCAGCCGGGAGAGATCCGTGCGAAACGATTCGACGCTCTTGCCCATGCGCTCGCGCGCGTCCTCGATTATGTCGTTGACCATGTCAGCTGTTCACCGTAACCAGAGTACCGACTTCGTGGCCCAGCGCAGCGGCTACGAAGGCGCCGGGTTGGGTCATATCGACGACCCGCAATGGCATTTTGTTCTCGCGACACAGCACGATGGCGGTCGCATCCATGACGCCGAGCTTGCGCTCCAGAACGTCGTCGTAATCGAGGCGATCATAGCGCACCGCATTCTTGTCCACAGCCGGATCGGCCGAATAGACGCCGTCGACCTTGGTCGCTTTGATCATGAGTTCGGCGTTGACCTCGATGGCGCGCAGGCTGGCCGCCGAATCGGTCGTAAAAAAAGGGTTGCCGGTCCCTGCCGCGAGCACCACGACGCGGCCCTTCTCGAGATGGCGCACAGCACGCCGACGAATGTAGTCCTCACAAACCTGATTTATCTTGATCGCAGACATGACCCGGGCAAACATGCCCTTGCGCTCCAGCGTGTCCTGGATGGCCAGGGCATTGATCACGGTTGCCAGCATCCCCATCTGGTCGGCCGTGACCCGATCGATACCGGCCGCCGCAAGCCCCACGCCGCGGAAGATATTGCCGCCACCTATCACGATCGCGACCTCGACACCGGCATCGCGCAGGTCGCGGATCTCGTCGCCGATGCGGTCGACCACTGCGGGATTGATACCGTAATCATCGCCGCCCATGAGCGCTTCGCCGCTGAGCTTGATCAAGACCCGGCGGAAACGTAACGGAGCCGACGTGTCGGGCATCTGAACAGGCGGCCGGTCAGGCGGGCGCGACGAGCTCAACCTTGCTGGGCGCTGCGCGCCTGCGCCATGACTTCTTCGGCAAAGTTGACTTCCTTCTTCTCGATACCTTCACCGACCTCGAAGCGGACGAAGCCTGTCACCGTGGCGCCAGCCGCCTTGAGCATCGCGCCTACGGTCTCGTCAGGATTCTTGACGAACGGTTGGCCGAGCAGCGTCACCTCGCCGATGAATTTCTTGATTTGCCCGGCCACCATCTTTTCGATGATTTCGGGCGGCTTGCCGCTCTGTGCAGCCTGCGCTGCCCGGATTTCGCGTTCCTTGGCAAGCAGATCGGGGGAGACTTCCGCTTCGCTCACGCACACCGGGTTGCTGGCCGCGATGTGCATCGCCACATCGCGGGCGACCTCGGCGCTGCCGCCGGCCATGGCGACGAGTACGCCGATGCGCTTGCCGTGCAGATAGGACTCGATGCGGCCATCCCCCACCGGCATGCGAGCGAAGCGGCGAACGTCGATGTTCTCGCCTATTTTAGCGACGAGGTCGGTCCGTTTCTGCTCAATGGTTGCGCCGTCCGCGACGACGACATCGCGCAGCGTCTCGACATCGGCCGGTGCGGCCTCGATGACGGCGTTGGCCACGAGTTCCGCGAACACCGCGAAGCTCGCGTCATTGGCTGCGAAATCGGTCTCGCTGTTGACCTCGACCATGGCCGCTTCGGTGTCGTTGGAGGCAACGACAATCGCGCCTTCAGCGGCAATGCGACCCGCCTTCTTCGCGGCCTTGGCCGCGCCCGTTTTGCGCAGATGCTCGATGGCCGCCTCGATGTCTCCGTCGGTTTCCACCAACGCTTTCTTGCATTCCATCATTCCGGCCCCGGAGCGTTCGCGCAGCTCCTTGACCATAGTGGCTGAGATCGCCATTACATTATTCCTCTCGATTCGCGTTTCGTCGTACTCGGATTGCTTCGTGGCCGTGCTCATTCCCCACTTTCGGCAGGCGTAGCGGCTCCTGCGGTGTCGCCCTGTTTTGCGGGCAGCAGCGGCGCAACCTTTTCGTCGAGTTCGACGAACTCGTCACGACCACCGCTGGCGACGTCGGCCACGACCAGACGACCGTCGAGCACGGCGTCCGCAGCCGCCTTGGCATAGAGATTGACGGCGCGAATCGCATCGTCATTGCCCGGGATGATGTAGTCGATGCCATCCGGCGTATTGTTCGTATCGACCACCGCGACGATCGGAATGCCGAGCTTCACCGCTTCCGCGACGGCAATGCGTTCGTGGCCCACATCGATGATGAACAGCGCATCGGGCAGGCTTTCCATGTCCTTGATGCCCCCAAGCCCCTGATTGAGCTTGTCGAGTTCGCGGCGAATCGTCAGCCCCTCTTTCTTCGACATCCGCTCGAGGCCGCCTTTCTCGATCATCTCCTCGAGTTCCTTGAGCCGTCTGATCGACTGCCGCACCGTCTTGAAATTGGTCAGCATCCCGCCCAGCCAGCGGCGGCTGATGTAGGGCATCCCGCAGCGCTGTGCTTCCTGGGCGATCGCGTCCTGCGCCGAACGTTTGGTTCCGACAAACAGGATCTTGCCGTGTTTGGCCGACAGACGGCTGATGAAATTCATCGCTTCGTCGAACAGCGGAACCGTGCGTTCGAGATTGACGATGTGGATCTTGTTGCGTTCCCCGAAGATGTACGGGGCCATCTTGGGATGCCAGTAACGTGTTTGGTGGCCGAAATGCACGCCAGCTTCCAACATCTGGCGCATACTGATGCTGCTCATGGTCTCTCCTGTCGGGTTTTGCCTCCACGTATCCCAAACGCCGATCAGCCGGTTTTGGCGGCAGACACCCGGGCGTCCGTGACGATACGTGTGCGTGATAGATAAAGGTCGATTGCCTCGAGGGCGCGCGCTTTATACCATGGATCCTCATTCCCAACAATGACTTGGAAACCCGAATCTGATGCCGGTAACGATCAAGAACGCCGCGGAAATCAGCGCCATGCAAATTGCCGGGCGGCTGGCGGCCGAGGTCCTCGACATGATCGGACCGCACGTGCGCGCCGGCGTGACGACGCTGGAGCTTGATCGCATCTGCCATGAGTATATCGTCGACGTGCAGCAAGCCATCCCGGCCCCCCTCAATTACCACGGTTTCCCGAAATCCATCTGCACGTCCGTAAATCATGTGGTCTGCCATGGCATTCCGGCCGACCGCAAACTGCGTAACGGCGACATCATCAATATCGATATCACCGTGATCAAAGACGGTTTTCACGGCGACACCTCGAAGATGTTCATGGTCGGCGAAGCGTCGATCAAGGCACGGCGCCTGGTCGAAACCGCTTACGATTGCCTGCGCACCGGTATCGACCTGGTGCGCCCGGGGGTGCGTCTGGGAGATATCGGCGCCGCCATCCAGGCTCTCGCCGAAGGCCGCAATTACGCCGTCGTCCGCGAATATTGCGGCCACGGTATCGGACGCCAGTTCCATGAAGAGCCCCAGGTCCTGCATTACGGCACGCCCGGCACCGGCCTCGAACTCAGCCCGGGGATGATCTTCACCATCGAGCCGATGATCAACGCCGGCAAACGCCAAGTGAAGCTGTTACCCGACCAATGGACGGTCGTGACCAAGGACCGCAGCCTCTCGGCGCAATGGGAGCATACGATTCTGGTGACCGACAGCGGACGCGAAGTGCTCACCGCGCGCAGTGAGGAATGTTTCGAGATTGCCGCTTGAGACGCGTGCGCGGGCCCTGCCCGGCTCCCCGCGGCGATACTCAGGGCCCGCCGCAGAATAACTGGGCGATCTTGGGGCGTCGAGGCGCCCGGCTGGCCAGGCGCGAGGAGGGCGAATAGTGGTTCT
>JBBDTC010000196.1:21846-27020 GCA_040904625.1 Gammaproteobacteria bacterium | reverse complement strand
GCATTGTCTCAGGACGCAAAGGAACAGGAAAAACCGCCGTATTCGCCCGAGTTACTGATCGTATACGGCGAGACGTCCGCAACGTAGTTATCGATTTGAAGCCGGAAGGCTATAGGCTGCTGCGCCTCAAGGAATCTATTGCAGAGCTGTTAACCGCCGGTACTCTTGAGCATACTTTTACGGCGCTGTGGGAGTATTTGCTTTATGTGGAGATTGGCCTTGCGCTACTAAGTCACGACGCCACGCGGCATCTGCGCGACCACCGCATTGCGACCTCCTACCGGAAGCTGTCCGAAACGATATGCAAAAGTAATGCGGACTTGGATGGAGATTTTTCCGAGCGTATTGCTAAGCTCATGCATGCAGTGCGGGAAGAATATCTTGCAAAATATGGTGAGGATTACCACAAGGCGTTATCCGAGGGAGAAGTTACTGCACTTATTCATCGACATGATTTGCGCGAACTCAAACAGGTAACTATCGACTATGTTCAAAACAAAGGCGCTCTATGGATCCTTTTCGACAACCTGGACAAGGGATGGCCAGCGCACGGCTTAAATGCCGATGATCTCGTCGTAATTCGGACTCTGCTGGAGGCGACTCGCAAGATTGAGCGAGATTTTCAGCGAGCAGACCGAGATGCACATAGCATTGTATTGTTGCGATCGGATGTGTTTGAACTCTTGCTTGAGGAAATGCCGGATCGCGGCAAGGAATCTCGAGTCTCCTTGGACTGGAAAGACCCGGAGCTTCTAAAGGAAGTCATAAAGCGCCGCCTCGCATATAGTGGTCTGGAACCGGCCGGTGACTTCAACTCTATGTGGCGCCAGATTTGTGTAAGTCACATAGAAGGTGAAGAGTCATTTCACCACCTTCTAGATCGTTGTTTGATGCGTCCAAGATTCTTGATTGTGTTGATTGAATACTGCCGTTCGCATGCCGTCAACTTAGGAAAAGCAATAATCGATGCGGAAGATATCCAGAAAGGAATTGAAACCTACTCGGCCGACCTGCTTGTGGATCTCGGATATGAAATGCAGGATATCTCGCCGGAGCTGGAAGACGTCCTCTACGCTTTTATAGGAGTCGCCTCGCAACTTTCGCAGACCGACTACGAATTAGTTCTACTGCTACACGGTGTGGAGGATGAGAAAATCGGTTTGATAACTAGGCTTATGCTCTGGTACGGGGTGCTAGGGGTAGTTATGCCCGGCGGCGAAGAACGGTTCATTTTCGATACAAATTACTCCATGAAAATACTTGAGGGCTTGATACAAAAGGCCGGGGGGCAGACCGTTTCTTATACGATTAACCGCGCGCTGTGGCCCATTTTGCAAATACGGAATGAGGCGGCGCTCTGTACTTTTGGGGCGAAGGTATAGGGAACTGGGGAATGAGGAAGAAGCAGTCCCATCCTGCATGCCGCTTGGCGGAGTCGATTGGAGGCAATACCGCTACGATGCGGCTGGCTAGCAAAAATGCGTATTACGCGCCAAGTTGACCGCCGATTGCTTACAACCGTGGCCGAAAATCCGTGCTCCATCGCACTTTATTTCAACGAGGAAGGCAAACCTAAAGTGAGAGGGCCGAATCTCTCACATTTACCCACCGGGTAGCGCTCGAGAGATCGGGAACAAGGATTCTCGATACCGGTGGTGGCAAACGACATTCGCTGACCTGGAAACGCTTCGGCGAGGCCGTAAGGCCGTGGCTGCCGACCGCCTGCATCGTCCATGGGCGCCGATGTCATCGCGCAATGAGCGGCAGGCCATGGGGGGGCGCGAGGCTTCACAGTTCCTGCAGAATCTGGCCGTGGCCGAGCACCGCATCGAAGGTGCCGGAGTAACTGCCGACCATCTCGTTGACCGGCAGCAGGTGCCACGGGTCGACCGCCGACGGCATGTCGTAGTGCAGGGAGCCGGGGCCGGTCCACAGATCGGCAATGCCGTTCGAGCCCTGATGCGGCACGAGTTCGAGCGCGCTACCGATTAACTGGGCCAGCGCCGGCCGGGTCGATTCGGTTGCGCAGGGGATGACCTTCAGCGACACGCTGGGCAGGATCTCGAAATCCTCCACCGCTACCGGACGCTCGTTGCGCATCACCGCGGTCAACAGGCGGTTACCCGTCGGGCGCTCGACCAGGCCCATCATGACCTCACTTTCGTCACGGATCTCGATCCGGGCGAACTTCTTGGCGAAGCCCCAGATCTCGCGGCCGCCGATCAAGGGCGCCTCGTTGTCGGTGAACAGTGCCGGGTAGTAGGCCACCGTACGGCCGTCCATGCGCGCGCGAATCGAGATCATGGCCTCGTGATAGGGACCGAAAGTCGATCTGCCATAGTAGGCGACGATGACCGTCGCAGTGGCCGGGCCGTCGAGTTCGAGCTGTTCGGGCAGCCAGGCCAGCGCCGCATCCTCGTCGGTACGGTAGACCAGGAACATCATGCGCATGTTGCGGTAATAGAAAGGCGGCTTTTGCACCGCGGGACCGGTGACCGGCATGCTGGCGCCGTAGTTGTCGAGTTTCAGTCGGCCTTGGCGTGACATGGTGTACCTCTGATGGCGTGGAATGTTGTCGTTGGGTCGCAGGGCTCAGTAGCGGTTCATCACCGTTTCGGCGAAGCTGCGCATCTGTCCGATCGGATCGTCTGTCACCTGGAAGGCGAAATGGCTGAGACCGGCGGCTTCGAGGGCGCGGATTTTCTCGATCACCTGATCGGGGTCGCCGATCATGGCGGCGATTTCAGCGATCTCGGCCGTCAGATAATCCTGCTCGTCCGGCCGGGTATAGATCAGATGGCCTTCGTGCAGGAGCAGATGACGGCGCTCGGCAGGCAGGCTGTGCTCGTAGTCGCGATAGCGCTTGACGACGTCCGCGATGCGCGGGTCGCTCGGCAGGAGTTTGTCGTCCCATTCGCACAGGACGTGCAACAGGTTGGTGATGAAGGGTCCGAGGCTGTGCAGTACGCGCGCGCTGCCGGCGGTCTCCCCCGGGCGCAGGATGGCGAGCGGATAAATGGCCTTGGATGGCAGCGCGCCCGGATCGCGGCCTGCCTTGGCGGCCGCAGCATCGATAATCGCGCGATTGCCGCGCAGCATCTCGGGGGTCGCGTTCCAGGTCAGGTGGGCGTCGCATTCGGCGCCGCAATAGGCCAGTGTCTTTTCGCCGAAGGCAGACAGCGTGAGCGGGATCGGGTGGTCGAGATCGATGAAGTCGTGGTGCTGATGGAGCAGCTTGACGAGGTGGGACTCGCCTTCGCATTCGTGCAGCACTTCCTCGCCGCGCAGCAGGGCCTGGATGACCCGGATCTCGCGTTTCATGCGACCCAGCGGCACCGGTTTCAAGCCCATGGTCAGGCGCGCGGTATTGCCGTTGCCGACGCCGAGTTCGACCCGCCCCGGGGCGAGTTCGGCCACGCTCGCGATCGAATGCGCGATCACCGGCGCCATGCGCGTGGTCGGCACGGCCACGCCGGTGGCGAGGCGGATGCGTTTGGTCTCCCGCGCGGCGACCGCCATGGTCGCGTAGACGTCGGAATAGATCATCTGCGAATCGAAGAACCAGGCCTGGTCGAAACCGAGCGACTCGGCCAACGCGACGAGATCGTAATCCCCGATACGGGACGTGAAGGCAACACCGAATTCCATCAATGACTCCTGTGCGAAAAGCGCCGCGCGTCAGCCGCGCGCGGCCTGGATTGCCGCCCACACCTTGGGCGCCGTCGCGGGCATGGTGAGTTCACCCACGCCGAGCGGTTCGAGTGCGTTCATGATCGCATTCATCACCGCGCCCGGCGCGCCGATCGCGCCGGCTTCGCCGCAGCCCTTGGCGCCGAGGCTGTTGGCCGGGGTGGTGCTGTCGATCGAACGCACGCCGATCATCGGCAAATCGTCGGCACGCGGCATGCAGTAATCGAGAAAGCTGCCGGTGATGAGCTGCGCCGAATCCGCATCGTACAGCGCGTGCTCGAGCAGCGCCTGGCCTATCCCCTGGGCCACGCCGCCGTGTACCTGGCCCTCGACGATGAGCGGATTGACGAGCACGCCGAAGTCGTCACCGACGGCGTAGCCGACCACCACGACCTTGCCGGTCTCCGGATCGATCTCGACTTCGCAGGCGTGGCAGCCGGCCGGAAAGGTGTTCATGGGCGGGTCGAAGTAAGTCGTCTCCTCGAGGCCCGGCTCGAGTTCGGTCAGCGGATAATTGCCGGGCAGATAGGCGAGTTCGGCGACCTCTTTGAACGACAGCAGGCGATCGGAATTTCTGACCTTGAAAAAGCCGTCGATGAATTCGATGTCCTCGAACGGCGCCTCGAGCACGTGGGCGGCGATCTTGCGGCCCTTGACGACGACCTTGTCGACGCTGAGGTCGAGCGCGCCGCCGCCGATGCTGATCGAGCGCGAGCCGAAGGTGCCAGTGCCGTAGGGGATGCGCGCGGTATCGCCGTGAACCACTTCGACGTCGTCGATGGACAGGTTGAGCTTGTCGGCAACGACCTGGGCGAAAGAGGTCTCATGGCCCTGGCCGTGGCTGTGGGCGCCGGTCAACACGGTCACCGTGCCGTCCGGGTTCACGCGCGCGGTCGAGACTTCGTAGAACGCCATCTTGGAACCCGCGTTCACGGCCGGCTGCGAGGGACCGATACCGGCGACTTCGGTGTAGACGGAAATCCCGAGGCCACGCAGGCGGCCGCGCTCACGCGCTTGTTCACGCCGCGCCGGGAAACCGTCGAAATCGATGCCGGCGAGCGCCAGGTCGAGGCATTGATCGTAGTCGCCTGAATCATAGACGTGTCCGGTACAGGCCGCGTAGGGGAAGGCATCCTTGGGGATGAAATTGCGCCGCCGCAGTTCGATCGCATCCACGCCGAGTTGGCGTGCCGCGAGTTCGATCAGGCGCTCGACCGTATAGGCGGCCTCCGGCCGCCCGGCGCCGCGATAGGCATCGGTTGGCACGGTGTTGGTATAGGCGAGCTTCACTTCGGCGTGCACGCAGGGCACGGTGTAGACGCCGGAGAGCATGGTGGCATAGAGCAGGGTCGGTACCAGCGGACCATAGATTTGCGCGTAGGCGCCGAGATCGGCCACATGGCGGCTGCGCACGGCGAGGATTTTGCCGGCGGCGTCGAGCGCCATCTCGGCATGGGTCACGTGATCGCGCGCCTGGGCATCGG
>JBBDTC010000196.1:0-21746 GCA_040904625.1 Gammaproteobacteria bacterium | reverse complement strand
GCGGCGTCGAGCGCCATCTCGGCATGGGTCACGTGATCGCGCGCCTGGGCATCGGAGACGAAGGCTTCCGAGCGCGTCCCCACCCATTTCACCGGGCGGCCGGTGAGCCTGGCACCGGCGAGGCACAGGTACTCTTCGTTGTACTGCGGCGTCTTCGAACCGAATCCGCCGCCGACGTCCGGCGCGACCACACGCAGTTTGTGCTCAAGGATCGCCGGCATGGTGTAGCGGCAGGTCAGGTAACGGAACAGATGCGGATTCTGGCTGGCCAGATAGACCGTGTATTCGTCTCGCGCCGCATCGTAAGCGACATTCGCCGCGCGCGGCTCGAGGGCATTCGGAACGAGGCGATTCTGAACGGTATCGAGCGCGACCACATGCGCGGCGGCGGCGAACGCGGCATCTACGGCTGCGCGATCGCCGAGCTCCCAATCGAGCGCGAGGTTGCCGGGGCAGCCCTCCCAGACCTGGGCCGCAGCGGGTGCCAGGGCGGCCGTCGCACTGGCGACCGCGGGCAGGGTTTCGTAGTCGACGGCGATGAGCAGCGCTGCGTCATTGGCCAGGGCCGCGGACGTCGCGACCACCGCGGCGACCGGCTCACCGGCATAGCTGGCCTTGTCCTTCGCCAGGATCGGGTGGGGCGGCTCGAACATCGCCTTGCCGGCAGCGTCGACCAGCGGCCAAACGCAGGGAATGCAAGCAATGCCGAGGGCTTCGAGATCGGCCGCCGTGAGTACCGCGACGACCCCTTCGGCCGCGGCCGCGGCGCTGGTATCGATGCTGCGTATGCGCGCGTGCGCCTGCGGCGAGCGGCACACCGCGAGATGGAGCTGCCCCGGCAGGGTAATGTCGGCGGTGTACTGCCCGCGCCCGGTGACGAATCGCCCGTCTTCCTTGCGCCGCACCGGTTTGCCGATGCCATGTAACTGTTTCATAGGTCTTTTCTCTCCATCAGCGCCCCGGTGTGCGCATGTCAGCCGGCACTATGCGCCCGCGGTCGACGACCAGTTCGTCGTCCAGCCACAGCGAGCAGTCACGCATCGGCAGGTCGAGGTGGCAGGGCGTGTCGTTGCTGCCGCCGAACTCGGTGTCCGGCCCGGTCGAGAACAGTACGTTGCCGTAATAGGCTCGGCTTTCCATGGCGATGCCGGGCACATCGGCCAGCCAGCGCGCGTGTTCGTTCAGTCCCCAGCCGATGTGCGAGACGGCGTAGGCGCGGGGGTCTTCGAAGCGCTCGATGTAATCGCGCAGGCGTGCCGCGTCGGCACCGCCGTCGATGCCGGTGACGTAACCGTCCTTGATGGTGAAACCGACCGGTGTACCCAGATGCGCCTTCCATGGCAGCACGATGTCACCGGCATTCATCACGACCCGACCCTCGACTCCGCGTGCGGTGCCGGTCGAGGCGAGGAAGCCGCTCGGCCAGTGATCCCAGCGCCCGGGCGTATCCGTGTAACCGTATTCGGAGAGGATGCATTCCGGCGGCGGTCCATTGAGCTGCTTCAGTTCGTAGACGACATCGCTGCCGGCCTCATTGGTGAAGCGCAGGGTGCGCGCGGCAGCCAGGCGGCGTTCGGCGGCTTCGACCCGTGCCCGCAGCGCGGGACTCGGTTTCAGGCGCGCGAGGATATCGAGCGGTTCGACCACCATCAGCATGCGCGTGCCGGCACGCTGGATCTCGATCTGTTCGTGGGAGAACAACAGCAGCATGAGATCGATGACGATGTCGGCGTCTTTGCAGGTCTGCATCGCGGCCGCATCGCTGGCGAGACCGGAAGCGGTGAGATTGGCGATACGCGCCGCGGCCCCGGCACTCTCGCCCGCGGCCACGTTGACCCGCGCGGTCTCCGCGCCCAGTCCTTCGGCCGCGCGCAGGAACGCTGCGGCGTAGTCGGCGAGTATGTCGCCTTCCGACAGCACCGCGACGCGCTCGCCTGCGCCAACGCCGCACAGCGTGAGCACTTCGGCGAAAAGGGTGCGCATCGTCGCGGCATTCGGATTCGACATGATCCCCCCTCTCGGGCCCGGGTCCGCGGCGCCGTCGCCGTCAGCCGGCGCGGCGCACCCGCGGCCCGAGTACCATGAGGGCCGTGCCGGCGGCGATGATCGAGAACATGAGGGTCAGGAGTTTGAATTTCCGCATCGGGCCGTTCCTCTTGATGTTGCTTGGCAGCTGTCGTGCCGGCGGTGTCGCGTTCGTACCCGAACCGAGCGCCGGCCACATCAACCGCCGGACGCCTTGTCCTTGTCCAGCGCCGCGACCTCGGCGGCGTGCTTGGCAGTCATGGCATCGAGTGCCGCCTGTTGCTCGGCTTTCAGCCGGTCGCGTAGCTTGCGTGCATGGGCGACGGCGTTGAGCGTGCCGCGATCCTGGCCCTGGAAGACCGGCATCACGTACTTGGCGATGAGTTCGTAGCTGCGCCGGGTGGCCTCGGTATTGGCCCACTCGTGGGCGAGCATGAGGAAAGTGCCGAAACCGCCGTTGGACTGCGCCATGAGGCGCTCGATCTGTTCCTTGCAGTCGTCCGGCGTGCCGATGACGCCCATGCCGGATTCGCCGATGTAATCGATCATCTCGTGGACTTCGTTGCCGGTCGGATTGACGTGCGGCAGGCCTGCGACGGTCTGAAAATAGCGGAACCAGGAGGCGATGCCGTATTCGACGTCGCGCCGCGCCTGTTCGCGGGTTTCCGCGCAATGCATCATGCCGACCAGGCGCCATTTTGCCCGATTCGCCACTGTGCCGAACTGCGCCGCGCGCTGTTCCATCACTTCCCAATGCATGCCGAGTGCGTCGAAGCCGGCAGCCATGGTCGCGCCGAGCGAGAGCAGGCCGACGCCGTGTTTGCCGGCCAGGCGCGGTCCCGACGGCGACGCCACCGCGGCGACGGCGCAATCGAACAGCGGGTTCGAATAGGGCCGCAGGTGGAGCTGGGCGTCGCGCAGATCCCAGCGGCTGTTCTTGAACGTGATCGGTTCTTCGCTGTTCAACAGATGCATGACGATGTCGAAACCCTGCTCGAGCAGGTCGCGGGTCTCGGATTGTTCGATGCCGATCATGGCGGCGTCGGTCGGCAGCGAGCCGGGGCCGGCGCCGAACATCATGCGCCCGCGGGTCAGATGATCGAGCAGCACCAGGCGCTGCGCGATCCACAGCGGGTTGTGATAGCCGACGCTGATGACTCCGGTGCCGAGGCGGATATGCCGGGTGCGCTCGGCCGCGGCGGCGATGAAGATCTCGGGTGAGGCAATGATTTCGCTGCCGGCCGAGTGATGCTCGCCGATCCAGGCTTCATCGTAGCCGAGGCGGTCGAGGTGGGCGACGAGTTCGAGATCGCGCTCGATGGCCAGTGTCGGGTTCTCGCCGAAACGATGGAACGGGGCGAGAAAAATGCCGAATCCAAGGCGTGGGTTCATGTCGGGTCCTCCATGTTCGAAACCGCAGTATAGGCGCTGGGCTCGATGCTGATCGTGGCTGCGACGGAATTCGCGATGAAGCAGATTTCGTGGGCCTGCTCGTGCAGGCGGGCTTCGCCGGCCGCATCCGGCCCGGCGCCGGCAACATAAGCGACCTGCGGGTGCAGGGTGACCTGCTCCAGCCAGCGCCGCCCGTCGGCTTTCTTGCCGAGCCGGCCGTCGGCTTCGTCGCGGTAATCGGGAACTTGTTCTTGCGCGGGCCCTCAAGCACCGAGGAAGCCCAGCACCCGCTCACTCAGCATCGCGCGCTGTTCGAGCGGCGGCTCGTGTCCGCAGCGCGGTACCATGAAGACTTCCGCGTCCGGGATCGCGCTGCCGAACTCACCGGCATAGGCGGGCGGGATGAGCTTGTCGTCCTCCCCCCATACCACCAGGCTCGGTGCGCTGATGCGGTGAATGCGCTTTTTCAAGCCTTTGTCCGGGATGGGCCAGATCACTTTGGCGGTGCAGCCCAAGGTCCAGATGAAGTTGATCTGCCACTGGTCGGCAGCCTTCTGACCGCTCGGCGGGGTCATGCGTTTGACCACGTCGGGGTGGGTCTTGTCGTAGAACAGCACATCCATGATTTCGTCCGGCCCCGGTGCGCACCAGTTCCACACCGAGTACGGGGCGTCCTCGCGCCACAATCCAATGGGCGCGATCAGGATCAGCTTCTCGATGGCTTTCGGACGATGGGCGGCGAGTTCGGCGGCGAGCAGACCACCGAAGGAATGCCCGATGAGGCGGCATTTACGAATCTTGAGCGCATCGAGCAGGTCGTCGAAGGCGATGACTGTGTCCCACAGGTTGTCGAGCTGATCGATGTCGTCCGGCCGCCCTGGTGCGGTGCCCGGGAAGTGCGGTGCGTAGACCTTGTAATGCTCGGACAACCCATCGAGAAAATCGTCCCAATAGAAGCCCCCGGCGGAATGCAGGAACAGCAAGGGTTTGCCCTTGCCGGCGACGTTGACGGTGATTTCTAGCCGCCCGCCGAGTACGGGTACGGTGCGTTTGCGTGGCTTGGCCATGTAAGTCGTTCTCCCCTCGTGTGTTGTCAGGCCGCGGCGCGTGCGCGCTGTTCGGCCCCCTTGGGCCACCAGTGATCGACCCACGGTGTGTCGTCCCACATGCCGCGCAGATGCGGCAGCACGTCCTTGCCGATGCGGCCGATGTTTTCCATCGTCTGCTCGTGCGACAGCGAGCCGAACTGCGGCAGGATCATCAAGTGGCCCACGTTCAGGGTCTTGATGATCTCCTGGAGACGCTGGGTGACGGTTTCGGCACTGCCACAGACGACGAAATCGCGATCGTTGAACTGCGGGTAACGCAAGGTCTTCAACTCATCATAAGGCGGGAAGGGGCGCTTGGTGATGAAGTGACTCAAGCTCGAGTGCGTCATGTGCCCGGGCGGGACGAGCAGCTGCTCCGGCAGATGCAGGCCCTTGTGGTAGAAGTACTCGGCCGCCGGTCCGTACGCGGCTTCGGCTTCGGCATCGGTCGCGGCGACCCCGACCGGCACCAGGAAGCCCATGCGATAGGGGTTGCGATCGCGGCCCGCCGCTTCGCAGCGTTCCCAGAAACCATTGACCATGTGTTGAGCACCCTTGGCCCCGAAGTAGGTCAGGTAACAGTAGGAGTAGTCATTCTTGATGACGAAATCCCACGTGCTCGGGCTGGCATTGCCCGGCACCCAGATGGGCGGGTGCGGCTCCTGGAAACACTGCGGCCAGATGTTGACCATGGGCAGCTGGTAGTAGCGGCCATTCCAGGCAAAGCTGTCTTTGGCCGTCCACGCCTTCTTGATCAGGTCGTGCGCTTCGTAATAACGCCCGCGCTGCTCCATTGGCGCCATGCCGTAGCTGTAGGCGAAATCGCCGCCGAGACCGACCGGGAAGCCGGCGACCAGGCGGCCTTCGGAGATACAGTCGAGCATGGCGTATTCCTCGGCGACCCGGATCGGCGGGTTGAGGAACACCGCCGTCTCGCCCATCTGGACGATGGCGACGTCGCTACCGCGGGTGGCACGCGCCAGCACCGAACCCATCATGTTCGGATTGACCATGAAACCGTAGGCATTCTGGTGATGTTCGTTGGTACACACACCGTCGAAGCCGGATTCGGCGGCGAAGGTGAGTTCGTCCAGCGTCCAGTTGTAGTACTGCGCGGCGCGTCTGGCGTCGCCGACAGCGCTGAACGGCAGCGAGAACCAGGCCGATTTGTACTTCTTCTCGAAGTCGGCGGGCAGGTCCCGATAGGGCATCAGGTGAAAACAGGCAATCTTCATCAACTCTCTCCCCTCGATTGCGCGTGGCATGTCCACGCCGCATCGGCCGATTATGGCGTCAAGCGATCAATCCTGCCAATCGTGGGCTAGCAGCCTGTCGGACTCAGGCCGCATCTACTGCGGCGGTGGGTGAGCTGCCCAAATAAGCGCGCATTCTCGTTAAATAGCCCCACTATTCGACTCGAACGCGCGCCCATTTTGCCTCGCTCTCCCACTCGCCTCGCGGCGGGCCCTTAGTCGCGCGCGACGTCGTTGACCAGGGTCTCCAGGCGCACGACGTCGCGAATGCGCAGCATGCCGCGGCCGCGTTCGAGCAGACCGCAGCGCGCGAGCGCGGCAATTTCGCGGGTAACGGCCTCACGGTGCGTGCTCACCCGGCTGGCAATGTCGGCGTGGGTCGGGGCGGGTTTGATCAAGGCTTCATTGTCGGCGACGCCGAACTCGCGGGCGAGCCGCAGCAGTTCGCCGTGGATGCGGTTGTTGACGCCGAGCGTCGAGAATTCGACCACGCGCTCGGACAGCGCGCGGACCAGTGCGGCGAGGCGATTGAGTACGCGCCGGGCGATTACAGGGTGTTCGGCGGCGATGGCAAGAAAATCTTCCGCACTGGCCGCGGCCAGGAAGACTTCGCTTAGCGCGATGACTTCGGCCGAGCGCGGCTGGCCGTCGATGGCCGAAAGCTCGCCGAACATCTCGCCCGCGTGCTGATCGCGAAACTGGACGTCTTTGCCCGCCACGCCGTGAAAGGATGCGCGCACCGTGCCGCTCAAGATGAAGAAGACCTCGTTGTGCCGGTCGAGCTGGGTCACGATGAGATGACCGGCGGCATGACGCATACCGCGCAGGCGCGGCGCGATCGCGGCGCGATCGGTCGCCGGCAAGCCGCGAAAGAGATCGACGGTGTTGAGACTGTCGGCGGTGATGGTCAGGCGGGCGGTCATGATGACGAGCGCAAAGGTCCCACCACGCTCGCGGATCGAATCACGCTCAGGGCTCGCTCGGGCCTTCAGGCAAGCGCTGCGGCTCGTTTCAGCGGTTGGCCTGGCAGGCCTTGCAGGGCGCCGGTGTGGCGGCCTGTTTGCGGACATAGTGTTGGATTGCGACCAATTCGTCCTCGCCGAACTCCGGGAAGTTGGGCATGCCCGCCGCGCGGCGGCTGCCGCCGATGACGATGTCCTGCAGGGTCTCGAGCGAGAGCATCATCGCCGAGGCACGCAGATCCGGTGCCTGACCGGCCGCCGCCGCACCGGCGCCGTGACACATCATGCATACCTCGGTGTAGAGCGTGGCGCCCGTGGCCGCGAGCGCATCGTCGACCTCGAAATCCTCGACCTGCAGCGGCTGTGGATAAACCGGCGGCGGCTGTGGCGGCAAGGTCGCGTTGCCGTCGAGCGCGAACGTCACCAGCCGCCGGGTATGGGCACGATAGGCCCAGCCGTGCTGCGCGCCGACGAAGCCGGGCGTGGCCGAGCCGGCGCCGCCCCACCCGACCAGCAGAGCGACGTATTGCTTGCCGTCGAGTGCATAGGTGATGGGCGGCGCGGAGATACCGAGGCCGAGTTCGCTGTGCCAGAGTTCTTCGCCGTTGTCCGCACGATAAGCCCAGAAGCTGCCGTCGGCGCGGCCCTGGAAGACCAGATTGCCGGCGGTCGTCAACGTGCCGGGATTCCATACCCCCGGCAGCGGCACCTCCCAGACCTTGCGCTGGCGCAGCGGATCCCATGCGCGCAGGGCGCCGGTGCCGGCATCATCGGGAACGTATTCCGATCCGAAGGCGATGGCCGGATCGAACTTGAAATAGGGCGATTCCCAGGTCTGTACATCGATGTGGTGATCAGTGAACAGGCCCGGCATCTCGATCACCGGCAGATAGGCGAGGCCGGTTTGCGGATTGAAGGACATGGCGTGCCAGTTGTGGGCGCCGAACGGGCTCGGCCAGACCAGTTCTTCGCCATCCTCGTAGCGCGCCCCGGGCCGCTCCACCGGTTTGCCGGTCTTCATGTCGACGTGCGTCGCCCAGTCGACCCTGGCGAATTTCTCGGCCGACAGGAGTTTGCCGTTGGCGCGATTGATGATGTAGAAAAAACCGTTCTTGGGAGCGTGCAGGATGACCTTGGCGGTACGCTCGCGGACGCGCAGCTCGGTCAGCACGATATCCATGTTCGAGTTGTAGTCCCAGGCCTCGCCCGGTGTGGTCTGGTAATGCCATTTGTACTCGCCGGTGTCGGCGTCGAGTGCGACGATCGCACACAGGAACAGGTTGTCCCCGCCTTCCGGGCTTCTGATCTTGGGGTTCCAGGGCGAGCCGTTGCCGGTACCGATATAGACGTGATTGAACTCCGGATCATAGGTAATGCCGTGCCAGACATTGCCGCCGCCGCCGTGCTTCCACCATTCTCCGGTCCAGGTCGCCGCTGCCATCTTCATGGCGTTGTTCTCGAAACCCTCGGCCGGATTGCCGGGCACGACGTGGAATTTCCAGGCCTGTTCGCCGGTCGCCGTATCGTAGGCGGTGACGAAGCCGCGCGCTGCGCCCCATTCGGTGCCGCCGTTGCCGATGATGACCTTGTCGCGGAACACTTTGGGTGCGCCGGTGATGATCAAGGCATCCTTGGGATCGAACGTCTGTACCGTCCAGAGCTCCTCGCCGCTAGTGGCATCGAGCGCGATCAGGCGGCCGTCGATGGTGGCATTGAAGATGCGCCCTTTCCACAATGCGATGCCGCGATTCCAGTCCCACATCATGCGCAGGCGGTCGCCGCTGACTTCGGTAACCTTCGGATCGTATTCCCACAGCAGTTTGCCGCTGCGCGCATCGACCGCGCGTACGACGTTGTAACTGCCGTTGAAATACAGCACGCCGTCGGCGACCAGCGGCGTGCCGGTCAGCGAACGGTCCTGCGGCAGATCGAGATGCCACGCTACGCCCAGCCGGCGAACGTTGCGCACGTTGATGTGCTCGAGCGGGCTGTAGCGCCGTTCGCTGTAGTCGCGTCCGTAACCGGGCCAGTCGCCCGGCGCAGGATTGCTCAGCACGGCATCGTCGACGACCGGCCCCGCGGCAAGCAGTGTTGCATTGGTCATGAACAGCGTCGCGCCGAGCGCGACGGTGATGGCGATTGATCTCATGGTGCCCCCCCTCGTACGAAGCCTCATAGTAGTAGAAGAGGCTGGCAGGCGCACCGGCGCGCGCCTGCCGGGGCTCAACCCAGCAGGAGGTATAGCGTTTCGACGAACTCGTGGTCGACTTCGTCCATCAGTTCGTCATTGCTGCAGGCGATGTTAACGCCGAAGCGCTGCAACAGGCGCGCATCGCAGGTGTCTTCTTCTGCAGCCTGTTCGCTGTGGCTGCCGGTCGTCGAGTAATTGGCGATGGTGTCGGCGACCTTGACGATGGCGGCGTCGAGCGGTGCCTGCCGCGCCCGATGCGGTTGGTGATGCCAGCGCACGGTGTCGACCAGGGCTGGCGGCAGATGCCAGCCGGCCAGCATGAGGCCGCCGAGCTGGGCGTGATCGAAGCCGAGTTCCTGTCCTTCCAGCGCGTAAAGTCTGTCCTCGTCGCCCAGGGCATCGCTGATAGTGCGTTCGGCTACCTCGGGGAAGCGTCGGTTGATGAGCAGCGTACCCAAGTCGTGCAGGATGCCGGCAACGAACAAGCGTTCCGGTTGCAGCACATGGGCGCGGCGCGCCAGCGCCTGGGCCAGAAAGCCTGTGTACACGGCGTGGCGCCAGAAGGTGTTCATGTTGGTGACGGTCGATGACAGGCGGGAGAAATTTTCCACCGCGCAGAGGGTGCAGACCAGTTTCTGGATCTCGGCCATGCCGAGCAGCGTGGCGGCCCGTGCGACCGTGTCGACTCGGCTGACGGCGCCGTAATAGGCGCTGTTGGCAATCTTGAGCATGCGCGCGGTCAAATTGGGATCGCGCACGATGACGGCGGCAACGGCGTCGATGGAACTCGCCTCGTCTGCGGCGAGTTGGTTGACCCGCAAACAGACGTCGGGTGGCGAGACCAGGGCCTCGGAGTCGCTGACCAGGTCGTAGACGAGACGTTCGCTCGGCGTCATCGTCTCGCGGACTGCGGCGGATGTGCTCACGCTGGGGGATCTCCTTCGAGCCGTGTTAGGGCCTGTTGATATTTCATGGTTCGGTGCTGTTGCCCCTGTAAGGAGGCCACTCGGCGTTGCAATTCGCTCATTTGGAACAACCAAACGTCGCTCATTGCGCCTTGATTGGCCTCCTTACAGGGGCAACCCGGAGGGCTGCGGCCATTGTCGCGTCCGGCGGCGTTGTCGCTCGCTCATGTAGCTGGGCTACACCACGCTCGCTCCGCCTTGCCGGGCCACGAAAATGGCCATAGCAGCGCCGAACAATGAAAGATCAACAGGCCCTAGCGCAGATGTCGGCCGTAGTCAGCCAGGCTTGAGTCGATCAGGCCGGTGCAGTCCTCCCCTCGAGCTTCTCGACCATGTCGGCCAGCACGCGGTCGAACAAGGGATCGGCCTCGGCCTTGATGATGCGCGCACCACCTGCCTGGAACTCGCGGGCGAGTTCGGTCAGGCTCGAATCGAGCATCTTTTCGCCCTGGCGGCTGGTGAACAGGTAGCGGCCCGAAGCCGGACTGATGAAGGTGAAGCGGGCGCGGATATTCGATCCATCGCCACAATCGAACTCGACCCAGTCGCCGGGGTCGAGGGTCGTGATCTGTTCGACGAACGGCGCCAGCTCCGGATCGACTGCCTCCAGCCGGCCATCCGGCACGGTCTGATCCGGGTCTTCGAAAGCACTCAGGTCGATATCGAGTGTTTCAGGCTCGACGCCCTGCCGTTCGAACAGGCGTGCGAGTCCCTGCGCGATGAACGCCTCGCTGCTCGGATCCTCGGCGGCGGCCGCTGTCTGTGACCGCGTCTCCGGCACGGCGGCATGTTCTGCCTCTTGTCGTGCCAGATGGCGTGCCGCGATGCAGCTCTCTTCGATGGTCTTGATGGCGGCGACATGCACGCTGGCCAGCATGCTGAAGAACTTCGAGCACACTGTCGGTTCCATCTCGAGTTCGAGCATGCCGGCGCGGAGTTGCTTGAGGAGCTTGGGCAGGCGTGCGCTCAGGTCTTTGCGATCCTCGCGGGTGGTCTTCGGCTGCACCGACCACGCGAGTTCATCGACCGCGCCGAGCTGGGCAGCCCACTGCTCGCTGTCACAGCCGGCTTCGACATGGGTGATGATCAGCAGTTGGCGCCAGTAGTCCTTGATGAACTGGGTGACGAAATCGTGTATTTCGACGTCCGCCAGGCGTGCGCCGAGGGCGCTGTCTACTTCGAGCTTGGCCAGCACCAGCTGCTCGCGCGTGCGCAGCGAGCGCGACGAGATCTCCGCGCGGTTTTCCGCCGCTGCCTCTTCGTCAGCGATGAACGCTTCGAAGTCTTCCAGCACCTCGGCAAACAGGCTGACGTCATCGTCGAAATGATTGGTGATGCGGTTGACGACCTGTTCAATCTTGTCGTAGAGGCGATCGGACTGGGGCAGGCCTTCGTACCAGCCGACCGCGGCCGCAGCCAGGGTATCGAGCAGCCGCCTGGCCGGGTGCATGCGGCGCGAAAATACGTTCTTGTCGAGGATCGCGACCTTGAGCAGCGGGATCTGGAGCCGTCCGATCAGCGCTTTGATGGCGTCCGGGATGCTGCGGTCCTCGAGGATGTGATCGAACAGCAGCGACACGATTTCGAGGGTGAGGTCCTGCGGCGGCGCCATGTTGCCGATAGATTCGTTGCCGCGTAGCGCCCGCAGCCCACTGCCCTGTCTGCTGCCATATACCGTGGCGGCCTCGACATCACCGGCCAGCGCGCCGCTCGGATCGCGGCGTTGCAATTGCGTGAGTGTCTCGACCAGCATCGGAACCGACGCAAAACCGTCGCCGCCAGCGCCGCCACCGCTCCAGCCCGCGGCGCCACCGCGCTGCGACTGGCCGCTGGCACCGCCGGCAACGCCGAGTTGGACGATGCTCGGTCCTGGGGCGCCGGGTCCGCCAGGCCCATTACCGGTCTGGCCGTGCGTGCCGCTGCCTGCCGGGCCGCCGCCCTGGAGCAGCTGTTGCAGGGTCGAGAACATGTCATCGCCGCTGGCCTCGACGCTGTCGGTCTCGCTTTCGATGGTCACGCGCGTGCGGCGGGTAACGCCGGGATGCGCGGTCGGGCTCGTCAGGGACGGCAGGATGCCGGCATCGATGAGGCGCTGATTGAGCTCGGCATACATCTGCTGCAGACCGTGGCCGGCCGCCTTGTCGAACATCTTGTAGAGCGTGAGGCGGACTTCGAGTCCGGATTCGAGCACGGCCAGAGCACGCTTCAGAACCATGCCTATGCTCTGCGGTGCGAACGGATTCAGCTCCTCGTCGAGCTGGGGTACGGCAAGCAGCGCGGTGAGTCGTTGGTCGAGGGCTGCGAGTTCGCGACCACAGCGGCTTTTCAAACTGTCGCAGAAGTTGGCGATAGCGAGATTTTCCTCGACTTCACCGATTTCGAGCAGCGACAGCTCTCCGGTAAACCCGCCGCGGTCTCCGCGTTTGCTGCCGGCGCGCTCCCGCGCCAGGGCGGGCCCGTCGGTCAGGGAACGCTCGAAGCCGTTGACGAAATTCCGCGCGATGGTGTCGCGCTTCAAACGCAGCTCGCGCATGGCGTCGAAATAAAGATTCTGCCGCTGCGAAGAGTCGGCCGAATTGGCGAGCTTGAACAGCAGGTCGTCGGTCTGTGCCATGACCTCGTCGAGCGCGCGGGTGAGGCGCTCGCGGGCGAGTACGGCACATTCGCGGAACAGACCCGTCGAGCGCGGCTGGGTGATGGGCGTGATTTTCGCTGTAGCCATGGCTGATCGTCCTGGGCCTCGGGGTAGTGGCCTCTAGAGCGGTAAGTCAGGCATTTTTTGTAGCGTTTTGCAGGAAAAACGTGAATGAATGTGAACGCCGTCACCCGCCACGCGGACACAATGTGACACAGCTGGCAAGTCGCCGGGGCGGGAGCGGCCTGTTGGCAGCGGTTTTCAGCCCGCCGCAGCTGCCTGCACGGGAGGTGTGTTTTCGCTCAGCTCGCGGGTGACGATCTCGTCGGGCAGATCGAAAGCGGCGGCAAAACCGGCATCCATGCCGGTGTAGGCCGGCCTGTCGGCCGCGGGTGCAGGCTGCGCCACCGGTTGCCCGCTATCGTTGACGTAGGGGGCGGGGTGTTTGAAGCGTTCGAGTTCAGCGGCGGATATGCCGGTCAGCTCGACCACCTCCGGATCGATCCAGGCCGCGGCGTCGATGGCAGCGGCCGAAGTCGACACTTCGAGGACCAGTCCCTCCGGCCCGCCGAAGTAAATCGATTGGCAGAGGCCGTGATCGAGCGGGCCGAGCACGCGCACGCCGTGGGCGCGGATACGATCGCGCATGGCGAGGAGTTCGTCATCGGTATCGACCTTGAACGCGATGTGCTGCGTCACCCCGGCGGCGCAGGGCTTGACCGGATTGCCGGCGTGCGAGACCCCCGGCACGGCGGCGATGTCGCGCACCGCGGGCGAGAACACGAAAGCGACATAGCACGACGGATTGAGCTCCATGAAGGCGTGGAAGTAGCCTTCGACATTGTGCATCCAGTACAGCGCCTTCAGCTTCATGCCGAGGACGTCGGCGAAGAAGGCGATTTGCGACTTGACGTCGGCCGTCATGATCGCGAGGTGGTGTACGCCAGTGGGATGAGTCATGCCGGAGTCCTCCGTCGGGATGGACGGCCGCTGCCGGGTGCTGTGCCGGCAGTCGGCCGCGTTTGTCTACAACCGCTCGATGATGGTTACGTTGGCCTGACCGCCGCCTTCGCACATGGTCTGCAGGCCATAACGGCCGCCGGTACGCTCGAGTTCGTGCAGGAGCGTGGTCATGAGCTTGGTGCCGGTGGCACCGATGGGATGGCCGAGCGCGATCGCGCCGCCGTTCACGTTGGTCTTCTCGTGCGGATAGCCGATGTCTTTGAGCCAGGCCAAGGGCACCGGTGCGAAGGCTTCGTTGACTTCGACGAGATCGATGTCTTCGAGCTTCATGCCGGATTTCTTCAGCGCCCGCTGGGTGGTCATGATCGGGGCGGTGAGCATGATCATGGGGTCTTCGGCGCGCACGCTCATGTGATGGATGCGAGCCCGCGGTTTCAGGTTATAGCGTTTGACCGCCGCTTCGGAGGCGATCAGCATGGCCGAGGAGCCGTCGCAGGTCTGGCTGGCCACGGCCGCGGTGATCTTGGACAGGCCGAAAATTGGATCGAGCGTGGCCATCTGCTCGAGTGTGGTCTCGCGCGGCGTCTCGTCGTTGGTGAGGCCGTTCAAGGGCGCGATTTCGCGATCGAAGCGGCCTTCCTTGATCGCCGCGATCGCGCGCCGATGGGATTCCAGGGAATAGATTTCGAGATCCTCGCGCGAGAAGCCCCAGCGATCGGCCATCATTTGCGCGCCCTTGAACTGCGTCGGCGGATCGTCACCGTAGCGCGCCACCCAGGCAGCGGAATCGGTGAAGGGGTCTTTGAAGCCGAAGGCGCCGGCGGCCTGCGCCGATGCCCCGATCGGGATCTTGGACATGATTTGCACGCCGCCCGCGATGACCAGGTCCATGGTGCCGGACATCACCGCCTGCGCCGCGAAGTGGACGGACTGTTGCGACGAGCCGCATTGACGATCGATGGTCACCCCGGGTACGGCTTCGCTGTAGCCGGCAGCGAGCCAGCAGGTCCGCGCGACATCGCCGGCCAGCGGGCCGACCGCATCGATGGTGCCGAAGATGACGTCGTCGTACTCGTCGTCCGGAACGGGCTGGCGCTCGACGATGGCCTTGATGACGTGGGCGCCGAGATCGGCCGGGTGCACGTCCTGCAATGAGCCGCGGCGCTTGCCGGTGGGGCTGCGTACGGCGTCGATGATGTAGGCTTCTGCCACTTCTGCTACTCCTGGATTGGTCGGAACGGGAAGGCGGGACGCGGCACCGGGCCGCTCATACACCGGACTGTAGCAAAAGGCTGCGCCGCGCCGCTACTGGCGAAGGGCCCGCCGCAAAATAACTGAACGCTTTGGGACGCCGATCCATCCCGTCTGGCGGCGTTGCTCGTCGGTTGAATAGAACCACTATTCGCCCTCCTAGCGCCTTGCCAGCCGGGCGCCTCGACACCCCAGATCGCCCAGTTATTTTGCGGCGGGCCCTAATCCACCACCTGCTTCGCCGTGGCGAAGAACAACCACACCACCGCGCCGAAGATATTGACGCTGGCGCAGAGCACGAACGCTGCAGCATAGGTGCCGGTGGTGTCGACCAGCCAGCCGGTGATGTAGACGCCGATGATGCCGGGAATGGTACCGGCGGTGTTGGTGATCCCCATCAGCACATCGGCATACCGCGGTGCAATATCGAGATGATTGGGGACGAAGCCCGACCAGGTGAAGGCGGCCAGTCCGAGGGCGCCGCACATCAGGGCCAGCGCGGTGTAAGCATCGGTCACGTTCTGCACCGCGAGCAGGCAGATGGCGGAGCCGACGAGCCCCGTTATCTGCATGATCTTGCGCACAATCGTGAGGTCGATGCCGCCCTTGACCATCTTGTCGGCGAGCACGCCGCCGAGATTGCCGACGATGAACATCGTCAACCAGGGTGCCGCGGAGAAGAACCCGGCTTGCATGATGTTCAAACCCTGGGCCTGCTTGAAATAGCTCGGCAGCCAGGCCAGCAGCATGTAGAGCACCCAGTTGCTGCAGAAATGGTTGATGAACAGCGCCCAGATCGCGGGTGTCGTGGCAAAGACCTTCCACGGCACCTTGGGTGATTCCTGCGGCGGCGGCGCGTAGGAAACCAGCATGTCGCGCTCGGCCGCCGGACAGCGCGGGTCGTGGGCCGGATCGTCGTGGGCGCGCAGGAACCACAGCAGGCACCAGGCCAGGCCGCTCGCCCCGAAGATGTAGAACACCGCGTGCCAGCCGAATTCCTGCACGATCCAGCCGGTCGTCATCAGTGCGAACAGCGTGCCGAGCGGGATGCCGCCGATCAGCAGCGACACCGCCCGCGAGCGCTCGACCGGCGGCACCCAGCGACCGTAGAGATTGTAGGCGGAGGGAAACATGGCGGCTTCGCCGAGGCCCATGGCGATGCGCGCGGCGATCAGCATGGGCAGACCGAGCAGGGCGGCAGCCGGCGTCAGCACGGTGAACAGCGACCACCAGGCGACGGCGGCGCCGAGCACAATCTTGCCGCCGATGCGATTGGCCAGCCAACCGCTCGGCGCCATGAACAGCATGTAGCCGATGAAGAACGAGGACAGCACCAGGCCTTTGGTCTTCTCCGACCAGCCGAACTCCTCCTGCATGGCGATGACGGCAACGGAGATGTTGACCCGGTCGATGTAGCACACGAAGACTGCGAGGATACACAGCGCGACGATGGTATAGCGGCGTTGCCAGCCGCCCGTGACAGGCGCGGAGGCCTCGGGTACCGAGTTCATGCGTGACAGTGCTCCCCTGGGTCGACGCCGAGCCTAGCAGCCTGTCGGACTCAGGCCGCATCTACTGCGGCGGTGGGTGAGCTGCCCAAATAAGCGCGCGTTCTCGTTAAATAGCCCCACTATTCGCCTCGAATGCGCGCTCATTTTGCCTCGCTCTCCCACTCGCCTCGCGACGATGCCCTGAGTCCGACAGGCTGCTAGCCGCCGCGGCGAGCGTGACAGTCTAGCAGCCTGCTGAACAGGCTCGTAAATGTACTCCAGGGAGGGACGCGGATCGCAAGCGCGTGAACCGATCGCCCGGAGCGATGAACTCACATGGCAGGCAAAGAATACTTACAGTAGCGCCCTGTAGCGCCACGCTGCCATTGCGGCGCGCCACATCGCTATAATGCCGCGCTGCCGATTACCGCCCGTGCGAGAGGATACAACGATGCCAATGTACGATTATCTCTGTGAAGCCAACGGCCACACCGTCGAGGTCGTGCACGGGATGTCCACACGTCTCGAAACCTGGGGCGAAGTGTGCGAACACGCCCGGCTCGAACTCGGCGACACGCCTGCCGATGCGCCAGTCAAGCGCCTCATCGGCGGAGGCAGTGCGATCAATTCGCCGGTGGCACCCTCGAAGGTGAGCAAGGCCTGGGGCGACAAGTCCAAATCCATCCACAGCGGGCCGATGGCCGCCCCGATGCGCACCAAGAATTGGTGATGCCGACAGGCTGCCGGTAGGCGTTTACGGTCCGCCTCCGAGCCGATAGTCAGGCCTTGGCACGTCGCGCGGCAGTCAACAACGACGCATAGCTGACGCCGTCGCGGTTGTCACCGGTCACCGGCAACGCTGCGGCGCGCCAGCCCGTCAAACCGCTGCCCATCACCTTGACGTCGTCGAAGCCCGCCGCGGCGAGACGCGCTGCCGCCAGATCGGCGCGCGCGTCGCCGTCGCCGCCGACGATCAGCGGGGTCGCCGGATCGATGGCATGATTCGCGACCAGCTCGAAAGCGTCGTTGGGGTGATCCTCTCCGGTTTTGGGGTGGTGGAAGACGATGGGCAGATTGATGGCGCGCCCCTTGGGCCGGCCCTGGACGAATTCCGCGACGGTGCGCACATCGACATAGATGGCGGTACCTGCGGCGCCGATCTGCGCGGCGGTATCTTCGGGAGCAATCGTCGGAAAGCTCATGGCGTTCGATCTCCTCGAGCGCGTTGCGGGAAGGCATTGACCACGGGCGGGATGATCTGGCAATGGGCGCGCTCGGGATTGGCTGCGGTGTCTTGGAGATGGAAACGGGTGCCGTCAGATCCGTTCACGATTTCCATCTGCTCGACATGGAAATGCAGGATGCGGCCGTTCGGAGCGAGCGCAAAAACACAATCGATCAGGCGCTTGGCCGGCAGCTCGCCGTGTTCCGGATGATCGAGCCACATCGGGGTTTCTCCGTGCATGAGTGAATGTCAGCCCATTGTTGCCTATTATTGTGCTCGAGTGCTCGAAGTCTGGACAAGGCCACCAACATCTGGTCCGGGCGCAGCAGGTGCGACGATGTTCGTGCTCTGAATCAGGAATTCGCGCGGCACCGTGCGCGAGGGAGGTCGAGAACCGCATGTCTGTTCCAGTCCAGAAGGAACTCGTCACCGGGCGCTTCGAGCCTGCGCCCGGCGACGAAGTCGCCAACGTCGACACCAAACTGTTCGCGCTGCGCAACCAGTGTACGGAGTGCAACGTCTGCGAAGTGGCTTGTTCGCTGGTGCATTCGCCGGACGGTACCATCAACCCGCAGTACGCCCGCTTGCGTATCGACCACGCACCGGAGAAGCCGTCGCGGGTCAATCCACTCGGCATCGGCTTCATCGCCGACATCTGCCATCATTGCGGTAATCCGCCGCCCTGTGCGGAAGTCTGTCCGACCGACGCCTTCTACTACGACCCGGCCACCATGGCCGCGGTCATCGACCAGGACAACTGTATCCAATGCATGGAATGCGTGCCTGGCTGCCCGTTCGACGTCGTCTTCGTGGCGCCTTCGGGCGAGTTGCTCAAGTGCGATCTTTGCGCCGGCGATCCGGTCTGCGTGAAAGCCTGCGCGACGCGCCCCGAGATGCTCAACGAGGGCAAGCAGTACGTGCGCCTGCCGGTGTTGTTCTACGCCGAGCAGGCCGAGTTCAACGCCACCTCGAAACAGAAGCCCGAAGCGCGCGACGAGGTCGGCATGATGCAGGCCATGCTCGAACGCGGCGAAATCAGCAGCTCCGCCTGAGTCCGACCGGCTGCTAGAGAGATACAAGGGGAGAAACGATGGAAAGTCGATTGCTGCGGGTCAACCTGACCACGGGCGAATTCAGAAGCGAACTCATTCCGCACGCCGTGTTCGAGCGTTGGATTGGCGGCTCCGGGATCAACAACTGGATCATGTGGGAGCACTTCCTCACCCACGACATCAACTGCGATCCGCGCGGGCCGGACAACATCTTCGTATTCGGCGTCGGCCCGCTGGCCGGCAGCGGTGCCGGCAGTGGCGTCAAGGGCCGCATCACCTTCAAGAGTCCTTGCTACAACATGTTCGGCGACTCCGCCGGCGGCGGCAAATTTCCCTACATGGTGCGTTTCACGGGTTACGAATACATTGCCATTACCGGCCGCGCGCCGCATCCGGTCTACCTGCATATCTGCAACGACGAAGCAGCGCTCGTCGACGCGCGCCACCTGTGGGGCAAGAACACCGCCGAAGCCCACGCCATGCTGCAGCAGGAACTCGGCGACTACCCCTCCAAGGTCCACACCCTGACGATTTCCCAGGCCGGCGAGAACCAGGTCGGCATTGCGGGCGTGGTCTCGGACGCGCTGCGCATCCATGCGCGCGGCGGCGGCGGTGCCGTGCTCGGTTCGAAGAACCTCAAGGCCATCGCCATCCAGGGCAACGGCGGGCTCAAGATCGCACGCCCACCGGACATGCTGGCCTGGTCGGACGACTTCCGGCAGCGCATCGACAGCAACGAAGCGGTGTACGGTTTCAAACGCCGCGGCACGCTGGGCGCGGTCGAGATGTATCAGCATATCGGCAGCCATTTCTGGCGCAACAACCAGGGCAACATGTTCCGCGGCGACGAGATCCGTTCCGACAACTGGGTCAAGAAATACCACAAGTATTCCGAGGTCTGCTCTTCGGATTGCTTCATCGCCTGCGACAGCAAATACAAGATCGACGGCAGCGAATCGGAAGCGGCCAAGAAATACGTCGGCGAGACTTTCCGTCGCCCCGAATACCTCACGACCGGCAGCGCGGCCGGCGCCCTGGATGTGCGTGACTGGGCCGAAGTGGCGCACTGGGGCAAGCTGACCAACGACTACGGCATCGACAACCAGGACCTGTCGTGTTCCATCGCTTTTCTGATGGAGCTGAAGGAGCGCAAGCTCATCTCCGATCGCGATGTCGCCGAGCTCTTCGGCCACGCGCAGAGCCTCGAGTGGGGCAACATGGATGACATCGAGGCCTGCGTCGAATCGATGGTGTTCCAGAAAGACAAATTCGGTGAGCTGTTCCGTGACGGTCCTTATCACGGTGCGCTGCGCTACTCCGAGCTGAAGGGCCAGAACTTCATGAAGTACGCCACCTACGGCAAGGGCGGCGCGAGCTTCACCGAGGAAATGCGGCCATTCCCGACCTGGATGAACAACATGGCGGTGTCCTCGCGCGGCGCGGATCACCTGAAGGGCATCGGCCTGATCGAAAAATTCCAGCGCAAGGATCTGTCGAAGATCTATTTCGACGGGCGCACCGAGGCCGCCGATCTGTCGACACCCGAACTCAAGGGTGCCTGTACGGCATTGGTCGAGAATCAGGTCGCACTGCTCAATTCCTACGGCGTGTGCATGTTCCACTGGATGCTCGATCCCGCCGGCTACATGCCGCAGGACTACTACGGCAAGGCCTTCGCTGCGGCCACCGGCATCGACTACACGGCGGAGGATTTGATGCGCGCGGGTGAGCGCATCTGCAATCTCGAGAAAGCCTTCAATTCACGCATCGGTATGCGCCGCGAACACGACACCGTGTGTGAACGCTGGATGTGGGAACCCACTCCTGAGGGCATGTACGAAGGACGGGTCGCCGCGGACATGTTCAATACGGTGCTGGACGAGTACTACCAGTGGCGCGGCTGGGAGCGCGAATCCGGCCTGCAGACGCGCGCCAAACTCAGTGAACTCGGTATGGACGACGTCGCTGAAGTGCTCGAAGCCGATCGCGCGCTGGCTTGACGGGGGACGTCATGATCACCGTACACACGGAGTTCCACAGCCATTTCCGGGAACTTGCCGCGCGCGCCAGCGACAGCTTCGAACTCGAACGGCCGCTGGTCGCCGAACTCGCCGAACGCGTCGCCGCACGCTACGGCGAGAAGATGAAGGCGATGCTGATCGACCCCGAGACCAACGAACTCAACGAGCGCGGCACGATGTTCGTCGATACCAAGGGCCGCCGCATCAGCATGGAAGACAGCCTCGACGACGGTGAGACCATCACGTTTCTGGTCGGTATCGCCGGCGGCTGAACACCACGGCGGCCGAGCCTACAGGGATCACCGTCACTTAGATTTAAGCGACAAATGGGCTTCGGGACCGGTCCGGCCTCCGCACTTAACGAGTGCCATCGGCTACAAGGCTGTGTTCACGGCGTGTCCCGCAGCGGATTACCGGCGACCGGCCAGCTAGGAGGCGAAGCGTGCCGCGACACCTTCGCCGACGGCGAGCAGGTGAGCACGAACGGCGGCCTGCGCGCCTGGTGAGTCGCCGGCGATGACGGCCGCGCTGATGGCGGCATGTGCCCGGCGCACCCGCTTGGAGAAATACAGCGATCCGAAGGCGAGCTTGATATAGAAGTCGCTGCGGTCCCACAGGCTGCGCGCGATCCCGCTCGATACCGGCGAACGCGCCATCCGGTGCAGGCAGGTATAGAACAGCAGATTGAGGCGGCGGTAGGTCGGGTCGGGCTCGCCGGGGCCCTTGGCCCGGGGCAGTTCGGCCGCGATCCGGTCGCAGACCTGTTCGAGCTCCGCCACATCCGCCGCATCGCGCCGGGCCGCGGCAAAGCCTGTCACCGTGCTTTCGACCGCGGCGAAGAGCACGAAGAAGTCACGCACGTCCTCGAACCGCGGCGTGACCACATGGCAGCCGACCTGCGGCACGATGCGAACGAATCCCTCGCTGGCCAGGCGCTTCATCGCTTCCATCACGGGTACTCGGCTGCAGCCGAGTACGCGCGTCAACTCGACCACCGACAGGCGTTCCCCGGCCACCAGGGGCCCTTCGAGCAGGCTTTCCCGCAGGTATTCATAAGCAGCATCGGCACGCGCGAGCGGCGCGCCGCGGGTTGTCTCGCTGGTCTCGAACGGTCGCGCAAACGATGGCATTGGCTTCGCACCCCCTTTGATACTGCTTCGATCAGGCCCGTCCATGGTTTTCGTCCAGCGCTCGGCCGCAGACCGGGCCGAGCGTCGCGTAATCCGAGGTAGG
>JBBDTC010000195.1:18385-27022 GCA_040904625.1 Gammaproteobacteria bacterium | reverse complement strand
GGCGAATAGTGGGGCTATTTAACGAGAATACGCGCCGATATGGACCGCTATCCCAGCGCCGCAGTAGATGCATCCTGAGTCCGACAGGCTGCTAGGCTAGCCGGTTAGGTCGAGGCGTTCAACTCGATCGACGCCGCGTCACGCTCGGACCCAGCGGCGTGCTGAACACGAACGCGTCTTCGCGACCGTCCAGGGCCGGGTAATAGCCGCGCCGCGTACCGACATGGCGAAATCCGAGGCGCTGATAGAGCCGCAGCGCAGCGGTGTTGGACGGCCGTACCTCGAGATAGGCAATGCGCGCGCCATGGCAGCTGGCCGTATCCAGCAGATGCAGCATCAAGCGGCGCGCCTGGCCCTGGCCGCGCACTTCGGGGGCAATACAGATGTTGAGGATATGGCTCTCCTCGACCGCGACCGACATGATGCCGTAGCCGCCCAGCGTCGCACCCGCTTCCATCACCCAGCAGCAATAGCCGACCCGCAGACAATCGGTGAAGATGGTCGCTGACCAGGGAAACTCGTACGAGCTGTCCTCTATGGCGAGCACTGCCGGGATATCCGCCTCCAGCATCGGCCGGATGCTGCAGACTCGTGGCTCGAGCATCGCGCTCATGCGCCGGCCTCGGCCTCGAGCAGCTCGCGTGCCATCAGCAGATCCGTCCACACCTTGCGTTTCTCCTCGGGCGAGCGCAGCAGATAAGCAGGATGATAAGTGACAACGATGGGCAACGACGTCGCGGCATGGCTGTGGACACGCCCGCGCAGGCGCCCGATCGGGGTATCGGCGCCGAGCAGATTTTGTGCAGCTATACGGCCCACGGCCAGGATCGCCCGCGGCTGCAGCAGCGCTATCTGCTGGGCGAGAAAACCGCTGCAGGCTGCCACTTCGGCCGCCTCCGGGTCACGGTTGCGCGGCGGCCGGCATTTGACGATGTTGGCGATATAGACGGTCTCGCGTGGCAGTCCGATGGCCGCGAGCATGGCATTGAGCAGCTGTCCGGCGCGGCCGACGAAAGGTTCGCCCCGGCGATCCTCTTCAGCTCCGGGAGCTTCCCCGATGACCAGCAACTCGGCGCCACGATCGCCCGTTCCGAATACCGTGCGCGATCGGCCGCGGTGGAGTTCGCAGGCAGTGCAGGTCGAAACCTGCCGTTCTAGCGCCTCCCACGCCGCGTGGTCGAGCACTGCGGCAGATGCCGTCGTCAGCGGCGGTGGGGCGGCCGCGGCGGCCGTCAGCGCTGCGCCGCCACGACGCTGTTGCCATACCACGATGCCCATTGCGTCCAGTATGGCCCGGCGACGAACCTCGCCCACGACCGCATCGGATTCGGTCACGCCTGCCTCCTCTCAGCCGTCGCGGCTGCCGCCCTTGGCCTCGCGCCGCTCGGCCTGGCGGCGGCGACGTTGCCACCAGGTCTCGGCCAGCCCGGAGACGGCATAGCTGCCGAAGAGTATGAGCAGCACGCTGGCCGGCTCGAGCGAGATGAGCACAAAGACCATGACGATGGCGAGCACGGCCACGAAGGGCACCCGGCCGCGCAGATCGAAATCCTTGAAGCTGTAATAGCGCACATTGCTGACCATGAGCAACGCGGCGGCGACCGTGACGGCCGTTGCCAGCAGCACGATACCCGGCGCCGTGCGCAGTTCGAAATGATGGCCGAACCACACCAGCGCGGCGATGATGGCCGCCGCCGCCGGGCTCGGCAGGCCCTGAAAGAAGCGCTTGTCGGCACTGCTGACCTGGGTATTGAAACGCGCCAGGCGCAACGCCGTCGCAGCCGAGTACATGAACGCGGCGAGCCAGCCGATCTTGCCGAATTCGAACAGCACCCATTCGTAGATGATGAGGCCGGGCGCGAGCCCGAACGAGACCATATCGGCGAGGGAATCGTACTGCGCGCCGAAATCGCTCTGGGTGTTGGTCATGCGCGCTATGCGTCCATCCATGCCGTCCAGAACCATCGCCACCAGCACCGCGATTGCGGCCGCTTCGAAACGCGTCTGGGAAGCCGCGACGATGCCGTAGAATCCGGCGAACAGGGCGCCGGTGGTGAACAGATTGGGCAGCAGATAGATGCCGGCGCGCCGGCGCCGCTCGGGCGGCGGCGCCTTGCCCGGCTCTTGCTCAGGCGGCTGCGAATGAATCACGCGCATGCATGCCTCGCTTCTTTACCTTGCCGACCACGGCGCCGACACCGCTCCATGGTACTGCCCCTGCGGGCACACGCAAGTCGCGCGCAGATACCCGCGCGCTGCCTCACACGGCAGCGTCCGGCACGGCGATAGCGGCGATGGGGCCGGCATGGACGAGATTCATGACCACCGTACTGCCGCCCTTGACGCGCACGCCGACAGCCACGTCAGGGGTGGACGCGGCAGCGCAATAAAGGGTGATGCGACAACCCAGCGGCGCCAGACCAATGCGCCGTCCAAGGCCGATTCGTTCACCCGGTTGATAGTCGAAGCTGAGCGCCGCCGCGATTCGATTGCGGGCGATCTCGAGCACCACGTCATCGCCTTCGTCGGTGCGCACGTGATAACCGAGACAATGCAGCAGACCCGTTTCGGTACGGTGCCGCGGGACCGACCATTGTTCGATGATCTTGCCTTCGACCGGACCATACAGACCGTGCACGTCGAACACGCCCATGCGTACGGTGAGCCAGGCCGCCGGGCGGCCGAGCCAGGGATCGAAGCCAGTGCCAGCGTCGCTGACAATGCCGTCGCAGGGTGCGACCAGGACCAGGGGCAGCGCCGGCGAGTAGCGATGCGGATCGCGGTAGAACCAGATGACCAATCCGATCAGGGGCACTGTGACCCAGGTACTGGCCGTGCCGAACAGGCCGGCCACGACGAGGGCGACGACAAGCGCGATCGCCACCACGAGGCGCCCCTCGTAGGCGATCGGTGCGCGCTTGGGCGAAGGCACACGCGGCACGCCTGCGCGCCCCGAACCTGGCTGCCTGCCGGAGTTGGACCGAATTTCAGTTTCTGCTCTTGTCGACCAGCTTGTTGGCGCCGATCCAGGGCATCATGCCGCGCAGGCGCTCACCGACTTCCTCGATCGGGTGTTGCTGCGCGAGGCGCCGCTTGGCCTTGAGCACGGCCACGCCGGTGCGGTTCTCGCCAATCCACTCGCGGGCAAACTCGCCGTTCTGGATCTCGGCCAGGATGCGCTTCATCTCGGCCTTGGTCTCGGCGTTGACGATGCGCGGGCCGCGCGTGAAATCACCGTACTCGGCGGTGTTGGAAATCGAATAGCGCATGTTCGCGATGCCGCCCTCGTAGATCAGGTCGACAATCAGCTTGACCTCGTGGAGGCATTCGAAATAGGCCATCTCAGGCGCGTAGCCGGCCTCGACCAGGGTCTCGAAGCCGGACTGGATGAGGGCGGTGATGCCGCCACAGAGCACCGTCTGTTCGCCGAACAAATCGGTCTCGGTCTCCTCCTGGAAGCTGGTCTCGATGACGCCGGCACGGGCGCCGCCGTTGGCCGAGGCATACGACAACGCTATCTCATGGGCCTGCCCCGAAGCGTCCTGGTAGACGGCGATGAGGCTGGGCACACCGCCGCCCTGCTGATAGGTCGAGCGAACCAGGTGACCAGGCCCCTTGGGCGCAATCATGATGACATCGAGATCGGCGCGCGGCACTACCTGGCCGAAATGGATGTTGAAACCATGCGCGAAAGCCAATGCCGCGCCCTGCTTGATGTTGGGCTCGATCTCCTCGGCGTAGAGATCGGCCTGATGTTCATCAGGGGCGAGTATCATCACCACATCGGCATTACCGGCAGCCTCGGCGATCGAGGCAACCGTCAGCCCGGCCTCGGCCGCTTTCTTTGCCGAAGACGAACCCGCTCGCAGACCCACTACGACGTCGACGCCTGAGTCCTTCAGATTGTTGGCATGGGCATGGCCTTGCGACCCATAGCCGATGATGGCGACCTTGCGCGCCTGGATCAGGGAGAGATCGGCGTCTTTGTCGTAATAGATATTCAATGCCATTGCGATATGTCCTGTTTCGATTTCCTGTTGCAGTGAAAGTTGCGGGGACGCCCCTGGCTCAGGCCTTCAACGCCTTGCTGCCCTTGAGCAGACCGAGTACGCCCGAACGGGCCAGCTCCATCACGTGGCGCACACCGGCCGATTCGATGAAATCGTCGAGGCGCTGGCGCGAGCCGGTCAACTCGATGGTGTAGCTGACGTCGGTGATATCGACCACGGAGCCGCCGAAGATATCGGCGAGGCGTTTGAACTCGGCGCGCTGTTCGGCGTTGGCCGTACGCAGCTTGACCAGCATCAGTTCGCGCTCGACATGCGGGCCTTCGTTGAGGTCGACCAGCTTGATGACGTCGACCAGCTTGTTCAGCTGCTTGGTGATCTGCTCGATGATCTCAGGTGAACCGATGGTGACCACCGTCATGCGCGAAACAGTGGGATCTTCGGTCGGCGCGACGGCCAGCGACTCGATGTTGTAGGCGCGCGCGGAAAACAGGCCGGCAACGCGCGACAGGGCACCGGCCTCGTTCTCGAGCAGAATCGAAATGGTATGGCGCTCGCTCATGCCAGTTCACGATCGCTCGGCGCCAGATGCATCTCATGCTGCCCCTTGCCCGCGGCGATCATGGGATAGACGTTCTCCGTCTGGTCAGTAATGAAATCCATCAGCACCAGGCGGTCCTTCATGGCGAAGGCCTCGGCGAAGGCACTGTCGACGTCTTCGGGCTTTTCGATGCGCATGCCGACATGCCCGAAGGCCTCGGCCATTTTCACGAAATCCGGCAGCGATTCCATGTAGGAGTGCGAGTAGCGCCGATCGTAGAAGAACTCCTGCCATTGCCGGACCATGCCCATGTAGCGGTTGTTCAGGCTGACCACCTTGATCGGCAGGCCGTACTGCAGACAGGTCGACAGCTCCTGCACACACATGACGAAACTCGCCTCGCCGGTGACGCAGGCCACGCTTGCGTCGGGGAAGGCGAGTTGCACGCCCATCGCCGCGGGCAGGCCGAAACCCATCGTGCCGAGACCGCCGGAATTGATCCAGCGGCGCGGCTTGTCGAAGGGATAGAACTGCGCCGCCCACATCTGATGCTGGCCGACGTCGGACGTGATGTAGGCATCGCCGCCGGTTACACGGTAGAGTGACTGGATCACGGACTGCGGCTTGATCAGCTTGCTCTTGCGATCGAAGCGCAGGCAATCGAGCTGGCGCCATTCGGCGATCTGCTGCCACCAGGGATCTGCCTCCCGCGCTGGCGGTGTGTGATCGCTGTGCTCGATGATTTCGATGAGATCGGCGAGCACGCTGGAGGCACTGCCGACGATGGGTATATCGACCGGCACGTTCTTCGCGATCGAGGCCGGATCGATGTCGATCTGGACTATTTTCGCATCCGGACAGAACTTCTCGAGATCCCCCGTGACACGGTCATCGAAGCGTGCGCCGATGGCTATCAGCACGTCGCAGTGGTGCATGGCCATGTTCGCCTCGTAGGTGCCATGCATGCCCAGCATGCCGACGAACTGCGCATCGGTGCCGGGAAAAGCGCCAAGCCCCATCAGCGTGTTGGTGATGGGATAGCCGAGCAGGCGCGTGAAACGCGTCAATGGCTCGGAGGCGTTATCGAGGATGACGCCGCCGCCGGTGTAGATCATCGGCTTGCGCGCGGCCAGGATGAGCTGGGCAGCGCGTTTGATCTGCCCCGGATGGCCCTTCACGGTCGGCCGATAGGAGCGCATGTCGATGCTCTCCGGATAGTGATATCCGGTGACGTTGGCAGTGACGTCCTTGGGGATGTCCACCACCACCGGTCCGGGACGCCCGGTGCTGGCGACGTAGAACGCCTTTTTGATTGTCTCGGCCAGATCCTCGACGCGTTCGACGAGGAAATTGTGCTTCACGCAGGGGCGGGTGATGCCGATGCAATCGACTTCCTGGAACGCATCGTTGCCGATCAGCGCCGTCGCGACCTGGCCGGTGAAGACCACCAACGGAATCGAATCCATGTAGGCGGTGGCGATGCCGGTCACACAGTTGGTCGCCCCGGGCCCCGAGGTGACCAGGACCACGCCGGGCTTGCCCGTGGCCCGGGCATAACCGTCGGCAGCATGCGTCGCACCCTGCTCGTGGCGGACCAGAATGTGTTTGACGCGGTCCTGCTTGAAGACCTCGTCATAGATATGGAGCACGGCGCCGCCCGGATAGCCGAAGACGAACTCTACGCCCTCGTCAGCCAGCGCTCGAACGAAAATTTCCGCACCCCGCAGTCGCTCAGTCACGTCTATCACCCTCTATCCCGATGGCCCTCTATCCCGATGGCCCTGCATCCCGATAAAATCCACACCATTGTCCACCCTGTGCGCACGAGTGCCGGCAGATCACCGCTGGCCAACGAGGTGAACGCTGCCGGCAGCGGTTGCCGGGCTCAATCATGGCGAGCCTCGAGGTGGGTGCGGGCAGGCGGCGGGCGGCCGCCGATTGCGCGCATCCTCCGCGCGCGGGGGACCGGCCAAGTTACCGATATTGAATTGACCGGTCAAGCGCGGGCCGCCCCCGCGACGGGGCCCCGGGCCTGAGCCAGCCGGCTTGCAGGGCCTGGCCGAACTGCCGAGAATGCGGTCCCCGCCTGTCCCTGTGCCCAGCACCCCGCGGCTGCGGCCAGGCTACGCAAGCGCTACTCATCCCTCCCAAGCAAAGTCGACGCATCATCATGAGAATATCCAATCTGCTCGTTCCCACCCTGCGCGATGCGCCAGCCGATGCCGAGGTCGTCAGCCATCGTCTGATGCTGCGTGCCGGCATGGTCCGGCAGCTCGCCTCGGGCATCTACACCTGGCTGCCGCTGGGGCTGCGCGTGCTGCGCAAGGTCGAGAGCATCGTGCGCGAAGAGATGAATCGCGCCGGCGCCCAGGAGGTGCTGATGTCCGCCGTACAGCCCGCCGAGCTGTGGCAGGAATCCGGGCGCTGGGATGCCTACGGTCCCGAGCTGCTGCGCTTCCACGATCGGCACGAGCGCGGCTTCTGCCTCGGCCCTACCCATGAGGAAATCATCACCGACCTGATCCGCGGCGAGCTGCGCAGCTACAAACAGCTGCCAGCCAACTTTTACCAGATCCAGACCAAGTTCCGCGACGAGATCCGGCCGCGCTTCGGCATCATGCGCGCACGCGAATTCCTGATGAAGGACGCCTACTCCTTCCACCTCGATCAGAGTTCCCTCGAAGCCACCTATCAGGACATGTACGCGGCCTATTGCCGGATGTTCGATCGTATCGGGCTGTCCTATCGTGCCGTTCTCGCCGATACCGGCAATATCGGCGGATCGACCTCGCACGAGTTCCATGTTCTCGCCGACTCCGGCGAAGACCTGATCGCATTCAGTGCCGACGGCAGCTATGCAGCCAACATCGAGATGGTGCCCGGCGCCGCGGCAGCGGCGCGAGCGCCTGCCGGCGCCGCGCTGGCACGTGTCGCGACACCGGATCAGCACAGCATCGAGGAGGTCGCGCGTTTTCTCGAGGTGCCGACGGCGCGATGTCTCAAGACGCTGGTCGTCAACGGCGCCGAGGGCGGTCTGGTCGCACTGGTGCTGCGCGGCGATCACGAGTTGAACGTGGTCAAAGCGCAGAAGCTCGCGGGCATCGCCAATCCCCTGCGTTTCGCCAGGGGCGAGGAGATCAGCGCAGCGGTCGGCTGCGGGCCGGGTTCGCTCGGCCCGCGCGACCTGCCATTCCCGGGGATCGTCGATGACGCCGCGGCAGCCGTCGCCGATTTCGTCTGCGGCGCGAACGAAGCTGGCTGGCACCTGACCGGCGTCAACTGGGGGCGCGACCTGGCCGAACCCGAGACCGCCGATCTGCGCAACGCCGTCGTCGGCGATCCCAGCCCGTCGGGCCAGGGAGTGCTGGATATCAAGCGCGGCATCGAGGTCGGCCATATCTTCCAGCTCGGTACCAAGTACAGCGAGGCCATGAAAGCACGCGTGCTCGACCACAACGGCAGCGCAGTGACCATGCTCATGGGCTGCTACGGCATCGGCGTGTCGCGTATCGTCGCTGCCGCCATCGAGCAGAACCACGACGAGCAGGGCATCATCTGGCCGGATGCGATCGCGCCGTTCGTGTGTGCGATCGCGCCCATCAACGCGCACAAATCCGAACGCCTGCGCGACGCTGCCGCCGCGCTCTACGACGAGCTGCGCACGGCCGGCTTCGATGTCCTCCTGCATGACGGCCGTGAGCGCCCCGGGGTGATGTTCGCCGATCTCGATCTGATCGGCATTCCCCATCGCTTCGTGATCAGCGATCGCAGTCTCGATCAGGGCACACTGGAGTACAAAGGGCGGCGGGCGAGCGCCAGCGAAGAACTCTCCCGCGACGCGGCTGTCGCCTTCCTGCGCGAGCGGGTCGGCGGGGGCTGAGTTTCAGCGCACGGTGAAATCCGGCGGCGGCGTGCCGTCCGCCCGCGCTGTCGTGAGCTCACTGACGGTAGCGAAGCGGGGGCCGTCGGCCAGCCAGCGCTCGAACGCTGCCAAGGCATCCGGCGTCCCGCAGGCCAGCACCTCGACCCGCCCGTCCGGCAGATTCCGCGCCCAACCGGTGATACTGAGCCGGCGCGCGCGATCGCGCG
>JBBDTC010000195.1:0-18375 GCA_040904625.1 Gammaproteobacteria bacterium | reverse complement strand
CCCCCCCCCCCCCCCCCGGCCCGGTAGCCCACCCCCTGGACCTGACCGCTGACGAGGTAGCGGCAGCAGATGCGCGCCTCCTGCGTCATTCCGATGCCCCCTCCCGCAGCACCGCCATCACCGCGTCGGACGCGTCCGCAGGCGGTGCCGTGTCCATGGCATCGTCATCTGATCCACTGAACAGTACCGCCAGCGGCACGTCCAAGGTGTCGCTGGCGCGCCCGGTGAAGCGGGCCAGACGCACTTCGAGGGCGTGGTCGGCAGCGTCACTCATCAGCGCCTGGACATGCGGCAGAGTGCTGAAACTCGGCGTCAATTCGAGCAGGTCGAGCAGGCTCAGGCGCGCCGGATCGCGCATCAAAATCCACCGATAGGTATCGTTGCGGCCGACCCAGCCGGCGCGATCCAGGCGCTCCAGGGCACGGTTGATAACTGCGTAGTCGAAGCGGGTCTCGAGGGCGAGCAGATTTTTTTCCGTCAGCCCCCGCCCGGTCTCCTGCGCCTGATAGAGCCGCAGCAGCACACGGTAGGCGGCGAACATCGGATCGACGCCCGAGCGTCGCCGACGGCCGCCGGCGCCCGAATCGGGGAAGGTCGTCAGGCACTGCGTGATTTCCGCGCCGAGCAGCACGATGATCCAAGAGAGGTAAATCCACAGCAGGAAAATGGGCACGGTCGCGAACGCACCGTAGATTGCCTGCTGCGAAGGAAATTTGACGACATAGAGCGCGAAGCCGCCTTTGGCCAGCTCGAACAGCACACTGGCCACGACGCCGCCGGCCAGAGCGTGCCTGAACGATACCGGCCGGTACGGAATGATCTTGAAAAACATCACGAAGGCCAGCGTCGTGGCCAGCAGTGGGAACCAACTGATCAGCAGCGCCCGCAGATCCCCGCCGGGCTGCGCGCCGAGTAACGGCAGCGAGACGATATAAGATGTTGCCACCATGCCCGCACCGATCAGCAAGGGCCCCAGGGTCAGCACCGCCCAATAGACGACGAAGCGCACCATCAGCGGGCGCTTGCGCTTGATGCCCCAGATGACATTGAAGGTCGACTCGATGGTCGACAGCAAGGCCAGCACTGTGATCACCAGCACCGCGACCCCGGCCGCGCGCAGACCGCGCGCCTTATCCGTGAATTCCCCCAGATGGAGCTGGATCTGATCGCCGAAAGCCGGCACGAAATTACGGAACACGAAGCTCTCGATGGCGACACGCCAGTCCTGGAAAGCCGGGAACGCTGCCATCGTGACGAACAACACCGTGAACAGCGGCACCACCGCAAGCAGGGACGTATAGGCGAGCGATGCGGCCGCCCGCGAACATCGATCGGCGATGAAGCGCTGACCGAGGTAGACGATGAAGCGCCAGGCGGTCGCCAGCAGCAGCCGTACGCGTGAGGCCGGATCGTTGTCGTCAGCCGTGGTGGAGGTCGGCGCACTCATGAGCATTCCTGGCGGAGCCGTCCGCGCGGGACGCCCGGCGCTGACCTGACCGCCGTCGATGGCGCCTTCAAGTTAACATAGGCCCAGCGGCAAGTCGCCGCCAGGCGCAACGGTGCATTCCCACCATGACCATCACGCTCTATCACAATCCCCGCTGTTCCAAATCGCGCGCGGCGCTCGAGCGGCTGCGTGCCCGCGGCATCGAACCGACCATCGTCGAGTATCTGCGCACACCGCCCGATGAACCGACGCTGCGCCACCTGCTGCGCCTGCTCGGCCTGCGCGCGGTCGATGTCGCCCGCCGCGGTGAGGCAGCCTGGGCCGCCGCCGGTCTCGGCCCCGACAGCGCTGACGATGCCGTGATCGCGGCCATGCTGCGCCACCCCATCCTCATCGAACGGCCGATCGCGATCGCCGGCGAGCGCGCCGTCATCGGCCGCCCGCCGGAGAATGTCGACAGCCTGCTCGACGGCTGAGCGGACATGCGCGACATCCTCGTGCTCTACTACAGCCGCGGCGGGCACACCGCCGCACTGGCCGACGAGATCCGGCAGGGCATCAGCGCGGTGGCCGGTTGCCATGCCCGCCTGCGCACCGTGCCACCGCTGGACGGGCGGCCGTCCAGCGACATCCCGAGCAGCGGCCCGCCCTATGCGAGCAAAGACGATCTGCGCGACTGTGCCGGCCTGGCGCTGGGCTCCCCGACCCGTTTCGGCAACATGGCCGCACCGCTCAAGGCCTTTCTCGACACCACCTCCGATTTATGGATGTCCGGCGCCATGGTGGGCAAGCCGGCAACGGTATTCACCTCGACCGGCAGCCTGCACGGCGGCCAGGAGAGTACGCTGCTGTCGATGATGCTGCCGCTGTTCCATCACGGCATGCTGGTCCTCGGCGTGCCCTACACCGAAGCCGCCCTGATGGCGACCCAATCCGGCGGCACGCCCTACGGCGCCAGCCACCACGCTGGCGGCGACAACCAGCTCGCGCTGAGCGTTCACGAGCGCCGCATCGCGCGCACCGTGGGGCAGCGCCTGGCGACGATAGCGGTGAAGCTCGAACGCTCCCCCTGAATCCGTGCTCGTAGATGTACGCCAGGTGATGGAGGCGGATCGCAAACGGGTAGCCGGTCGGCTTCAGGCGCTTCAGCGCGCGGCGAGCACGGTACGCACGAACGGCACAGTCAGCGCACGGCCATGGCTGAGCGAAGCCCGATCGAGCTTGTCCAGCAGCGCCATCAAGGCGCCCAGATCGCGGCGCTCCCGGCGCATGATGAAATCGATGACCGGCACCGGCAGATCGAGCCCACGCTGCGCCGCGGCCTGCACCAACACCGCGGCTTTGGCGGCATCGTCCAGCTCACGCAGCTGGTAGATCAGGCTGGCCGACAAGCGTGAGGCGAGATCACCGAGTTCGAAGAACGCCGCGGCAGGATTCCTTTCGCCGCTCCACAGCAGGCGTCCGCCGGCCTCCTGGATGGCGTTGTAGAGCACGAACAGGCGCTCCTCCCACTCGATCCGCCCCGCACAAACGCCGATGTCGTCGAGCGCTACGATATCGACCCGATGGAGTTCGTCGAGAATACCCGGCCCGGCCTCGCCGAGTTGCGCGAGCGGCACGTACATGGCGCGCGCGCCATCTTCGCCCACTGCGCGCACCGCAGCCTGCAGGAGGTGGGACTTGCCGCTACCCGGTTTTCCCCACAGGTAAATCACGCGCGGACCCGCGCCCACGCACCAGCGTTCGAGCGTGGTCACCGTCTCGGCATTGACGTCGGCGCGGAAGGCGGCGAAGTCATGATGCGTCGCGCTGAACAGGTCGAGCGTGAGTTGCGGTTCGGACAAGGCCACGAGTCAGTCGGAGAGCGTACTCTTCAGATATTCGTCGTGTGAATGGCGCAGCAGCACCACGACGACGGCCGCCACCGGCAGAGCCAGCAGCACGCCGAAGAAGCCGAACAGCTGTCCACCGGCCATGACGGCGAAGATCACCGCGACCGGGTGCAGTCCGATGCGATCGCCGACCAGCCAGGGCGACAGCACCATGCCTTCGAGGACCTGCCCGACGCCGAACACCGCGGCGACCGCGACGAGATGGAAGATGTCACCGAACTGCATGAAAGCGGCAACGCCGGCCACCAGCACACCGACGATGACCCCAAGGTAAGGCACGAAGCTGACCAGCCCGGCCAACACGCCGATGACGAACGCCAGATCGAGACCGACCAGCCACAATCCGAGCATGTAGACCACGGCGAGTACTGCCATCACTGTCACCTGCCCACGCAGGAATTCAGCCAGGACCGCATCCATTTCTCCGGCCAGGCGCGAGATGGTCGGCTCGACCCGTTTCGGCAGGAGATCGCGGACAGCGGCGACCAGATGATCCCAGTCGCGCAGGAGATAGAAAGTCACCACCGGAATGAGCAGCAGGTAGGTCACCCAACCGAGAATGAACTGTCCTGATTGGCTCAGGCGGTCGACCAGGACACCGGCCAGGGATCCCATTTCCTGCCAGTGCCCGAGCAGCGCCTTGCGCACCGCCGCGACATCGAACTCGACGACCGGCACACCGGCCAGTTCGGCCAGGCGCGGGGCCAGCGTCTGTTGAAACCATTCGAGGAATTGCGGCACGTTGCCGATCAGGATGCCCGCCTGGCGCTGCACGGTCGGCAGCAGGATCAACACGGCCAGCACGAACAGCACGAGCATGGCGAGGAAAACCACCAACACGCCGGTGGTTCGCCGCAGGCCCCGACGCTCGAGGAGATCGACCAGCGGATCGCCCAGATAGGCGAGCAAGGCGCTGATGAGAAAGGGCGTCAGCACCGGCGCCAGCAGGTAGAGCAAGCCGGCGCCGAACATCAACAAGAACAGCCACAGCCATTTCTGCGAATCGGTCAGCATGATCAGGCCACGCCCGGGCGTGCTCAGCGCAGCAACCGGTAGGTGTCGTCAGCCCCGGCGACGGGGGCGAGCACGCGGCCGAAAGCGATGCTCTGGGCGAACCCGGTGCGCCCAGAGCGAGCTTCCACACGCAGCGCCAGGCGATCGCTGTCGACCGCGACGACGAACAGATTGGCAACCGTGTCCAGCTCGTCGAGGTAGTTGACGACCCGGGCATAGGCCTGCGCGGAATCGATGCCGGTGACCTTCAGCTGCAATGTGTCGGCGCGGGCCAGCATGCCCGGATCGGCATAGCGCCGCGCCAACGCATCGGCCAGCCGGTCGATACCCTCATCGAGCAGGGGCTCGAGCCCGCCATCGTCCTGCTGCCAGCTCTGGCGTTCGCCATCGATATGCAGCTCCCAACTCGCTTCCCACACGCCCGGCGCACTCTGCCGGACCATGGCGACCAGCACCGCCGGCGTGCCGTAACGGGCCGCCAGCGCCAGCAGTGCCGGCGGCGCCAGGGCCTCATCGCCGCCCACCTCCCTGGTCTGCTGGATTTCCGCGATGTCCATCAACGGCAGCAGCAGCGGGATGCCGCGGCGTTCGCCGCGGGCCAGCACCGTCTCGCCCGGCGCACCGGGATCGTCGCTGCTCGGCACGAAACGCTGCTCGCCGTCATCGACGACCAGCCAGATCAGGGTGTCGGGCCGCTCCTTGCCCCACAGCGTGACATCGAGCCGGGCCAGCTCTTCCCGCACGGCGCGTTCGTCAAATTCGACGACGAGCTCCATGTCGGCGGTGTCTTGCACGCTTTCGTAACCGAACTTGAGCAGGAGATCGCGCGCCTTGTCGAGCAGGCGCGCCGCCGCGCCGTCGCGCGCGGCCGCGCGCTCGCCGGTGAGCTTCACCAGCACCTCGGCAAGCGCCGCACGCGTGGCGCGGGCGAATTCCTCGGGCGAGCGATCGCTGACCGCCACGCGCGCGCTGTACAGACCCGTGACATCGCGCGCCGACGCCGGCCAGGCCAGCACGGCGAAGACGACGGCGCACAGCACGGCGTAGGGCATCGAGCGAATACGGTTCACGGTGGCGGCGGCCTTGGCTGGCGGGTGGCCGCACGCTATGTCATGCGTCGAAATCAAGTCAAGGCTTACCGGCTACGGGCGATGCGGATAGTATGCCGCGCATGACGAACAGCAAGCCACCGGGACTGTCCTACCGCGATGCCGGTGTCGACATCGAACGCGGCGAGGAACTGGTCCGGCGTATCAAACCGGGCGCGGCCGCGACGCGCCGCAGCGGCGTACTCGGCGGCCTCGGCGGCTTCGGCGGTCTGTTCGACCTCGCGGCCACCGGGTATACCGACCCGGTGTTGGTGTCTTCGACCGACGGCGTCGGCACTAAACTCCTGCTCGCCATTGAACTCGATCACCACGCCAGCATCGGCATCGATCTGGTTGCGATGTGCGTCAACGATGTCATCGTGCAGGGTGCCGAGCCGCTGTTCTTCCTCGATTACTTCGCCACCGGAGAGCTCGCGCTCGACACCGCGGAGACGGTCATCAACGGTATCGCTGCCGGCTGCAGTACGGCCGGCGCGGCGCTGCTCGGCGGCGAGACGGCAGAAATGCCGGGCATGTATCCGGCCGGCCACTACGATCTCGCCGGGTTCTGTGTCGGCGTGGTCGAGCGCAGCCGCCTCATCGACGGCCGCGCGGTCGGCGCGGGCGACGTGATCCTGGGCCTGGCCTCGAGCGGCGTGCATGCCAACGGTTACTCCCTGGTGCGGCGCATCGTCGAACGCGCCGGCACACCGCTGGCATCGAGTTGGGGTGACAGCACGCTCGGTGCGGCACTGCTCGAACCGACCCGCATCTACGTCAAACCGTTGCTCGACGCCCTCGCCCACCATCCCATCCACGCCATGGCACACATCACCGGCGGCGGCCTGACGGAAAACATCCCGCGCGTGCTGCCGCAAGGCCTTGCCGCACACATCGATCTGGGGCGCTGGCAGCTGCCGGCCCTGTTCGGCTGGCTGCGCGATGCCGGCGCCGTTGCCGAAGCGGAGATGCTGCGCACTTTCAACTGCGGCATCGGCATGGTGGTCATCGCGCCCGCGGCCGACGCCGCCGCCCTCGGCGCCGCCCTCGGCGCCGCCGGCGAAACCGTACACACCCTCGGTGTCATCGAACCCGGCGCCTCGCCGGTGCTCTACAGCGGCCGACTCGGCGACGCCTGAGATGCTTTCTCGGCTGCGCTGTTTGACCGGAACGGAACGCACGGATAATCGGGGATGGCTCCCGTTCACCCTGAGCCCTTCGACAGGCCTGTCCTGAGCTTGCCGAAGGGCCAGGTACGCCGAATACGCCGATCTGCCGAAACGCCATCAGTCGTCGCGGCCGCCGATGCGGGCCTCTATGGTGGCCAGGAAGCCGCGCAGGAACTGGGCTTCGCTGTGCTTGATGGCGGCGCGGCTGAGCAGCCGTTGCAGGCGCCGCTCGAGGAGTTTAGGGGCGGCCGGATCGTGGTAACCGACCGCCGCCATCACCTGCAGACAGTGCGCGCGCAGCGCATTGAGTTCATCCGCGCTGGCATCGGCATCGAGACGGCTGCGCTGCGGTCCACGCGGCGGCGCCATGGCGCTGTCGTGGGCGAGGCGGATTTCATAGGCGCAGATCTGCACCGCCTGGGCGAGATTGAGTGAACGGTAGTCGGCGCTGGTGGGGATGTGGATGGCGCGCTGGCAGTATTCGAGTTCGGCATTGGTCAGCCCGGAACGCTCGCGGCCGAACACCACGGCCAGCGCATCGGGGCAGTCCGCGATGCTGGCCGCCGCCTCGCGCACGGTCTGCGTCGGCCAATCGATGCGGCGTTCCCGCGCCGTGGTGCCGAACACGATGCGACACCCGGCAACGGCCGCCTCGAGCGACTCGTGGACACTGGCCTGGGCGAGGATGTCATCGGCGCCGGCAGCGCGCGCGGTCGCTTCCGCAGCCGGGAAACGCGCCGGCTCCACCAGGGCCAGGCTGGCCAGGCCCATGGTCTTCATCGCCCGCGCCGCCGCCCCGATGTTGCCCGGATGGGTGGTGCCGACCAGCACGATGCGAATGCGCGCCAGCGCGGCGCCGGAGCGTTGTACCAGGGATTCCACGGTCGTCTTCCGCCGATGGGTTAGAATCGCGCCCATTCTAAACCGCGGTGCCGTCGATGCATCCCATGCTCAACATCGCCGTACGCGCGGCGCGCCGTGCCGGCACGATCATCGCCCGCGGCCAGAATCGCCTGTCCGACATCAAGGTCGATCGCAAAGGCCATCAGGACTACGTCTCGCAGATCGACCGCGATGCCGAAGATGCCATCATCGACACCCTGCTCACGGCCTATCCGCGGCACGCCATCGTGGCCGAGGAATCGGGAGAACACGGCGATTCCGAATTCGTCTGGATCATCGACCCGCTCGACGGCACCCTCAACTACCTGCATGGCTATCCCCAGTATGCCGTCTCGATCGCACTCGCCGTGCGCGGCCGGCTCGATCAGGGGGTCATCTACGACCCGGTCCGCGACGAACTGTTCACTGCTTCGCGCGGCGTCGGCGCCCAGCTCAACGGTCACCGCCTGCGCGTCGCACGCTGCCAGCACCTCGACAACGCCCTGCTCGCGACCGGCTTTCCGGTGCGCCGCGCCCAGCAGCTCGAAGACTACCTGCCCTCGTTCGCCGCCATGCTCACGCAGTGCGCCGACGTGCGCCGCGCCGGCGCCGCGGCGCTCGATCTCGCGCATGTCGCCTGCGGGCGCCTGGACGGCTTCTGGGAATACGGCCTGCATGCCTGGGACATCGCCGCCGGCGCCCTGCTGGTGCAGGAGGCCGGCGGCCTGGTCGGCGATCCGCGCGGCGGCGAGACCCATCTGGCCTGCGGCCATGTGGTCGCGGCCAATCCCAAGCTGTTCCGGCAAATACTCACCGTGCTGTCACGGCACAAGACACCCATGCCGCCGCGTGCCGCGGCCGAGTGAATGATGCCGCCCGAGCGAGTATTGCCATGAACGGCTACAGCATCGTCCTGCCGGCGCGCAATGAAGCGGCCAACCTCGACCGCCTGCTGCCGGAGATCCGGCGCCTGCACCCGCAGGCCGAGCTGGTCGTCGTCGACGACGGCAGCAACGACCACACCGTCGAGGTCTGCGCAGCGCACACCGCGCGCTGCATCCAGCACCCCTACAGCATGGGCAATGGTGCGGCCATCAAGACCGGTGCGCGGCACGCCGAGAGCGACGTGCTGGTGTTCATGGATGCCGACGGCCAGCACGATCCGGCGGCGATCGGTGCCCTGCTCGAACGTCTCGACCAGGGCTATGAGATGGCGGTCGGCGCGCGGCGCTGGAATACCCACGCCTCACGCGGACGGCGCATTGCCAACTATGTCTACAACCGTCTGGCGAGCTACATGGCGGGGCAGCGCATCGAGGACCTCACCTCGGGCTTTCGCGCGGTGCGCCGGCGCCATTTCCTGCGCTTTCTGTATCTGCTGCCGAACGGCTTTTCCTATCCGACGACGGTGACCATGGCGTTCTTCCGTTCGGCGCTGCCGGTCGCCTATGTGCCGATCGAGGCGCGGCGACGCGGTGGGCGCAGCCATATCCGGCTGCTCGAGGACGGTCTGCGCTTTTTTGTCATCATCCTCAAGGTCGGCACCCTGTTCTCGCCCATGCGTCTGTTCCTGCCGGTGAGCCTGGTGCTGTTCGCCACCGGTGCGCTCTACTACCTCTATACCTATATCAACTTCCATCGCTTCACCAACATGTCGGCGGTGGTGATTCTGTCGGCCATGCTGACCTTTCTGATCGGCATTCTGGCCGAACTGGTCTCGGCCCTGCATTACAAGGATGCCGACAGCGAGCGCCGACTGGTGCGCCGCACCCCCGCGCCGCGCGACGCCGCGACTCAGCGCGCGGACGACTGAGCGGCACGCTCGGCGATCAGCCGGGCGACGGTCCGGTCGACCGCGGCAAATTGCTCCCCGCCCGCCCGCCGGCGCGCCTCGGCCAAGGCGGCGCGGGCCGCTGCAATCGCACCGCGGTCAATCAGCCATTCCGCGCTGAGGTAATGCACGAAGGGATCGTCCGGCTGCAGGCGCGCGGCCCGGGCGAGCCGTTCGAGCGCGCGCTCGACATCTCCGCGCGCATGACTGTAGCGGGCATCCTGGATCTCCAGGCGATAACGCATGACGCGAGGGAGGGGCTGGCGACGCAGGCTGTCGAGGATCTGCGGTACCGGCGCCGCGGGCCAGGCGCAGCGCTCGTCCTGCACCGCCTGGACGATGGCCGACAGCGCCTGCCAGGCGAAGCGACTGAGCGTTTCGGCCTCGCCCACGCGCCGCACCACCGTCGCCGCATCGTCGCCCGGCCGGCCGTCGCGCAGACACAGCACGCGCTGGCGGTGGATGGCGAAAGTGAGTCCGTCGGCGGCGCCGAGCAGAACCAGGGCGCGATCGAACTCACCCTGGCCGACATACCATTCCGCCAGCGTGACCCGCGCCCGCTCGGAACCGGGGTGGGTCGCGAACAAAGCGTGATGGAGTGTCTCCGGATCCGACCATACCAACACGCGCAGTGCGGTCGCGAACAGCAGCGCAGCCAAGGTCGCGACCAGCACGCCGCGGCGCAGGCGCGGCGGTGAGACCGTGGACAGCGCCGCGGCCACGGCCAGCGCGATGCCGGCGGCCGGCAGGTAGGTGCGGTGTTCGAAGGCGAGATCGAGCGGGAATACGCTCGATTCCAGCGCGAGGCCGAGCAGGAACAAGGCGACACCGAAGGCTGCCAGCGGCCAGCGCCGCCGCAGGCACCAGGCAGCGCCCGCCAGCACGGCCAGGGCGCCGAGCGCCGGCCAGTCATCGGCGAGGCTGCGGGTGACGGCGATGTCGTCGTGATAGAAGCCGTAATCGGCCCGCCGCGGCAACAGGATCCAGCGCAGATAGCCCACCACCACCCGCGCTTCGGTCATGAGCCGCTCACCCATGCTGAAATCCCGCGCCCCGTAGCCGGCAAAGAGGCGCGCGCCCGCGTGCCCGGACAGGTACCAGACGCCAGCGACCACGGGCAGGGCCACACAGACGAGCATGCCTGCCACCAGCCAACGCGGACGCGGCTGATCGGCACGGGCGAATACCGTCAACTCGAGCGCCAGGATGAACCAGGGCAGCATGAGCCCGGTCTCCTTGGCCAGCGCCGCCAGCGGCGTGAACAGCCCCAGGGCCACGGCCATGCGTACGCTGCCGCCGCGGCCGGCAGCAAGTGCGAGACGCCCCTGCGCATAGAGCAACAGCCCGGCGATGCACAACAGGCTCGACAACTCGGTCATGCGCTGCACGGTATAGAGCACCGTGCTGACATGCAGGGGATGGACCAGCCACAGCGCGGCGGCGATGAAGGCAAGTTCGCGTGCGGCGCGCGCGGTCTGCCCGGCGGCCTGCGCCAGACCGGCAAACAAACCGTACAGTACCGCCCCGCACAGGAGATGCAGGGCCACGTTGGTCGCCTTCCACCACGCCCAGTCGTCGCCGTGCCACCAGGCGTCGACGGCGAAACTGGCCATGGCCAGCGGCCGCCCCAACGGCCCGCTGTGACTCATCAGCAACTCAAGCGAAAAGTCATCGCGGGCGAAGGCGTCGAGGAGCTCGGCGAAGACCTGTTGATCGTCGAGCAGCAGCGGTGAACCGAGTCCGGGCGCGTAGATCGCGGCCGTCAGCACGGCCAGCAAGCCCAGCGCCAGGGCCGGACCGTTGAACCGCCGCGCCACGGCCGGCTTCATGGCGCCTCGGCGAGGGCCGCCGCGGCGCGCAAGCGGCGCAGCCACGGGCGGGCCGAGATGGCGGCGTGCCACGGCAACGACTGGCGCAAGCCGGCAATGAGTCCGGCCGCCTCCGCCTCGCGGCCGTTGGCGGCCAGGGCCTCGGCCAGGCGCAACACCTGTTCCTCGTCACCCGGACGCTCGGCGACCACCTCGCGCAACATCCCTATACCGGCTTCGCTGTCGCCGAGCACGCGCAGGTAGTAGATGGCGAGCCACTCGACGGCCGCCGCCCTGGCCGCGTTCATGGCGCCATCGGCAGGCAAGGCCAGCCCGGCCAGGCGCATGACCGTGGCGGGATCGGCCCGGCACGGCCCCTTGACCTGGCACTCGATGACCAGTTTCAGCACCTGGGCACGGCGCCGCACGGGTTGTGTCTCGACGCGGGTCAGGAGCGCATCGATGGCGGCCTGGTCAGCGGCGTTGACGGCGAGCTTGAGCAGGCTGCTCAGCGGCAGCAGCGGCGAGGACGAAAGCTGCGCCGCGCGTTCGATCGAAGCCATCCCCTGGGCGATCAGCGCAGCATCGCCCCGCGCGCTGCCGGTCTCGACCGCGATGCGGCCGAATTCGTAATGGCTGCGCGGCGAACCGGGATGGTGGTGGGCCTCGACGGCCATCTGGCGCAGCGGATCGCCCCACAGCACGGCGCGCTGCCAGCCGAGCAGCGCCAGGGCCAGCACCAGCACGGCGCCGAGACCGAGGCGCCACGACGGCGCCGCACCGCGCCAGGCCTCGAGACCCAGGGCGCCCGCCAGCAGCACGCCCAGCACCGCGAAATAATTGCGATGCTCGTGCATCAGTTCGAGCGGGAAGACAGTCGATTCCAGCAGGTGTCCGACCAGGAACCAGCCGGCGCCGAAGGCCAGCCAGCGGGGACGGCGGCCGACCGCGACGGCAACGAGCGTGGCCATGCCGAGTAGTGCCGGCAGCGTACTCGGCGGCTCGAACAGACCGCGCGAGACGACCAGATCATCATGGAACAGGGCCAGCTGGCGCGGGTCCGGCCAGACGATCGAGCCGAGGTAGTGCCACAACACCCGGCACTGGGTCAGCAGCCGTTCGAGCAGGTCGTAGGGACGCGAGCCGTAGTCGAGATAGACCGCCCGCGGGGCGAGCACAGCCGCCAGCGCGAACACGAGTACGCACGCGCCGCCGGCGACGGCGAGACGGCGCCCGTAGCGCCGGCCGCCATCGAACAGAGTCAGATCAATCAGCAGCACGAAAGGCAGCAGCAGAATGGCCGTCTCCTTGGCCGCCAGCCCCAGCACCAGGCAGGCCATGATGGCGACGGCGTGGCGGCGCGGGAAGGGGCGCCCGTTGGCCATCGCCATGCGACCCTCGAGGTAGACGATGAGCCCGAGCAGCATGAAAGTGCTGGCGAGCAGGGTCATGCGCTGCACCACGTAGAGCACCGTACCCACGTTGATGGGGTGCACCGCCCAGGCCAGGCTGACCGCGAAGGCCAGCAGCGCGATGCGCGGCGCCGGCAAGGACGGGGCGACGTGCGGCAGCAGGCGCCGCAGCAGGACCAGCACGAGCAGCGCATTGCAGGCATGCAGGGCGACGTTGGTCAGCTTGAAGCTGAATGGATCGGCGCCGAACCAGGTGCGGTTGAGGGCGAAGGAAATCATCGACAGCGGCCGCAGCAAGGGTCCGGTCGCGGTCGAGAAGGCGGCGTCGAGCAGCGTCTGTGGGCGCCAGTCGGCCAGATCGAGCGTGGCGTTGTCGATGATGACGTGGCCGTCATCGAAAGCGAAATCGCCCTCGAGGCCGGGCGCGTAGACCAGGCCGACGACCAGCACTAAGGCGATCGTGGCGAACGCGGGGCGGGCGAACAGGGCGCGCATGACAGGGACGGGCGGGAAGCCCCGCGAGCAGGCGAAAAAAAAGCACGCTGCGTTGCCGCAGCGTGCTCGTTCGTCCGCTTCGCGGCGTCAGTCAGACTCAGCGGCAGGAGGAGGGGCGGTACTTGTTCTCGAGCGTACCCTGTGAGCCACCATCCTTGTCAGTACCGCAGAACCAGACGACCCTGCCCGCACTGGTTGCTGGCGTCAGCACCAGCGTGTCGCCGTCAATCGGGTTGGTCGAGAAGGTAATGGTAATCACGCCATTGGCACCAACCGCAACGTTGTCCACGGAATTGCCGCTGATCGACTCGGAAGTCGCCATACCGGCCTCGTCGTTGGTCGTCGGCAGGCCACCGGTGCTGGCGAAGTATTCCGAAACCGCGGTCTTACCGGCCGAGGCCAGGCTGAGGCCTTCGGTGACCTTGGCGCGCACGGTGTAATCCTGGTAGGCAGGGATGGCGACCGCGGCCAGGATGCCGATGATGGCGACCACGATCATGAGTTCGATGAGGGTAAAGCCTTGTTGCTTTTGCATGGTGGATGTCTCCTTGGGATGTCTCTGGTTGTCTCGTCACGAATGTCAGGGATGTCCGCAGGACAGGGTCGGGCCTGGCCCCCACGGTTGCGTTCCGGCGGGCCGGCGGACTGCGCTATCCAGTCTGCGAGCGAGAGATTGGTAGCAGGATGCGTGCCAACGACCCTGAATCGTCGGAAAGGCCTCTTCCGAAGTGGTCTACGCCGCCGTCCGTCGTCCGCGACGCGCGCCGACTGGGGCCGGTGGCGGTCAAAAAGTGACGCTGTGGGTCACTTCCCGGCCGCGCCCGGCGGGGTCATTCGATGCCCAGCTTGTGCAAGCGGTAGCGCAGCGCGCGGAAACTGATGCCGAGCAGCTTGGCCGCCTTGGTCCGGTTCCAGCGCGTCTTTTCCAGCGCTTCGAGGATGCGCTGGCGTTCGACGTCGTCGAGATAGGATTGCAGTTCCGGGGCGGCCGGCGCCGCGGCGGGCTGCGTCGGTTCGACGGCGGCGCTCGGCGGCGAGGGCGCTGCTGCTGCCGCCTGTTCGAGACGGAGATCCGGGCGGCGGATCTCGTCGTTCTCGCTCAAGGTCAAGGCCCGCTCGAGGATATTCTCGAGTTCGCGCACGTTACCGGGGAAATCGTGGGCGAGGAGTGCGGCCTGGGCGTCGGCGGTCAGGCTGGGCACGGCGATGCCGAGATCGGCGGCCTTGGCCGTCAGCACGTGCTCGACCAGGAGCGGAATGTCCTCGCCGCGCTCGCGCAGCGGCGGCACATGCAACTCGATCACGTTGATGCGATAGAAGAGATCCTGGCGAAACTCGCCACGTTCGACCAGCGCCGCGAGATTCTTGTGTGTGGCGCACAGGATGCGGCAGTCGACCGCGACCTCCTCCTCCGCGCCCACTGGGCGCACGCGCTTCTCCTGGATTGCGCGCAGCAGTTTGACCTGCATGTGCAGCGGTAATTCGGCGACTTCGTCGAGGAACAGGGTACCGCCGTCGGCGGCCTGGAACAGACCCACTTTGTCGCCGATGGCGCCGGAAAAACTGCCCTTGCGGTGACCGAACAGTTCGCTTTCCATGAGTTCGTTCGGGATCGCGCCGCAGTTGACCGGGACGAAGGCGGCGGCGGCCCGCGCGCCCTGTTCGTGGATCAGGCGGGCGACGAGTTCCTTGCCGGTACCCGATTCCCCGCTGATGTAGACCGGCGCCTGGCTGCGCGCGAGCTTCGCGACCGTCGCCCGCAGGCGGTCCATGACCGGCGCGGCACCGACCAGCGTGCGCGAGGGCTTGGCCGGCGTGCCACCCAGGCGCAGCGCCTGGGCGACGAGTGTGCGCAGGTCTTTCAAATCGACCGGCTTGGTGACGAAATCGAAGGCGCCCGATTTGAGCGCCGCAATCGCCGACTCCATATTGCCATGGGCCGTGATCACCGCGACCGGCAGGTGGGGATAGCGCCGCGCGACATGGGCGACCAAGTCGAGCCCGTTGCCATCGGGCAGACGCATATCGGTGAGACAGAGATCGAAATGCTGTTCCCGGAGCAGCCCTTCGGCCGCCGCGATGTCCGCCGCGGTGACGCAATCCACATCCATGCGGCCCAGCGTGATCGAGAGCAGCTCGCGAATATCCGGTTCGTCATCGACCACCAGTGCGCGATGCCCGCTCACAGCTCGGCCACCCGTTGCTGGCGATTGGGGTGGGCGAAGGTGATGCGGAAGCGGCAGCCGCGCTCGCTCTCGACGAGTTGCAGCGTGGCCTGGTTCGATTCGCACAGCTCGCGGGCGATATAGAGCCCCAGCCCCGTTCCCGCCGACTCGGACGTCGCAAACGGTTCGAACAGGCGATCGGCCATGGCCGGGGCCAGGCCCGGCCCGGAATCGCAGACGTCGAGGAACGGCCGGCCATTCAGGGTCACCCCGGCGACGAAGCTCAGGCGCGGCGGGCCAGCGGCGTAGCGCAAGGCGTTCTCGCACAGATTCCACAGCACCTGATGGAGCTGCACGCGATCCATGCGCACCACGATCGGCTGCTGTTCCCACGCCAGCGCCACATCGTCTGCGGCGAGATGGTGGCGCTGGCGCAGTTCGTCGAGAAAACGATCGAGCCAGACGCCCAGGTCGAAGCTCTCCGGGACGACGTCCTTGCGCCGGCCGAGCAGCAGGATGTTCTCGATGATGGTGTTCACGCGGCGGGTGTGCTCGAGCATGATCTCAATCAGGCGGCGATCTTCTTGCGCCAGCCCCGGCGATTCGGACAGCAATTGCCCGGCATGACTGATGGCGCCGAGCGGGTTGCGGATCTCGTGGGCGATACTCGCCGTCAGGCGGCCCAACGAGGCGAGCTTGAGCTGCTGCGCGCGCTGCCGGGTCTGCGCCGCATCCTCGAGGAAGACCAGCGTACCGCTGTGCTGCTGACCGCCCGCCCCCAACTCGGTGAACGACACCAGGGCGTTGACGTTGCCCTCGCCGTTGATGGTGTGTTCCGGATTGTCGCCGGTCCTGAACCAGGTCTCGAAAGCGCGCGCCAGCGGCTCCGACAGACCGGGCAGATCGCGCGGTGCCGACTTCTCGCCATGCCCCAGGATCTCGGCCGCGGCATCGTTCATCAGCACCACCCGGCCTTCGCCATCCAGCGCCACGATGCCGGCGCGCATACGCCGCACGATGTGTTCGTTCAATACCGACAGGTTCTCGATGTCGATGGCACGCTTGGCGGCCAGTGCTTCGCCACGGCGGGCACGCTCGGCCAGGGTGGTGGCCAGGATGGCGGTGCCGAAACAGGCCGCGCCGAGCAGACCGGCCTGGGTATAGTTGGCGCTCGAATAGCCGAGATAGAGCGTGCCGAAGACGGTCTCGCCGAGGAAGGCGATGCTGGCCAGCGCGGCGAAGAACACCCCGGCACGGCCGGACGCCACCAGGCACGTCCCCGCCACGGCCACCACCAGCAGCATACCCAACCCGCTGGTGACGCCGCCGGCGGCATGCATCAGCAAGGTGATGGCGATGATGTCGACCAGGCTGAGCGCGTAGACCTGGATGCGATAGGGAAAGCGCCGCTGCTCGATGATGATCTGCGCCGCTACCGCGCACAGCGCATAAACCACCGCCGTGACCGAGAACAGGCGCCCATCCAGCGCACTCAGATTGGGCGGCATCTTGCCGCTGGTACTGAGCACGGCGAACAGACCCGAGATCACGATACGGTAGAAATTGAAATAACGCACCGCGCTCCAGTTGGTCAGTGCGACCCGCTGGCGGACGTCCGCTTCGAGCCGCTCCGACGGCGTGGCAGCGATCATCGACGAGCCTGGTCCGCATGCTGCCGCGAACAGAACGTGCGGCCGTCGGCGACGACCGCTTCCGGGCGTGGAAAATAGACGCCGCAGTGCGCGCATTGCACGGCTTTGTGATCGATGGCGCGCGGCTTTTCAGCGCCGCCGCGGCCGCGCCAATGGCGCAGGGCCGCCAGCACGGCAATCAATACGACAAGCCCAAGGATCAAGCGAACGAACATGGTTTAGGGAAACTCTGCAAAAGTGGCTGCGCCGCCCGCTGGCTGCGTTGCGCGGTCTCCTGCGGTGCTCATTTATCCTGCATAAACTGCGCTCCTCGGAGCCCGCGCGCCTTGCCCCCGGGCATGCTCGCTCACTTTTGCAGAGCTTCCTTAGACCGTGAGCGGGCGCGATGACGACGCGCGACGCGATGACAAAGCGGCATCGACACGCCATACTGCGCGCCGACTCCGCAGGCTGCTACAGCACGTATGTTCGCCCGATCGTCGTCTTGACTCAAGGCGCGGGCTTGCCTGCCAGTTTTCCACCCGGACGTAAACCCAGGGGGGTCCGATGAATCTGCATGAATATCAATCCAAGCGGCTGTTCGCCGACTATGGCATCCCGGTTCAGGACGGCGACATTGCCAACACCGCCGCCGAAGCCGTGGAGCGCGCCCGTACCCTCGGCGGCGACGCGTGGCTGGTCAAGGCGCAGGTCCACGCCGGCGGCCGCGGCAAGGTCGGCGGGGTCAAGTTCACCCGCGATCTGCAGGAACTCGAAGCCGAAGCCGCACGCCTGATCGGCTCCCAGCTCATCACCAAACAATCCGCGCCCGACGGCCAGCCGGTCAACTGCGTGCTGATCGCCGCCGCGGCCGACATCGCCCATGAACTCTACCTCGGTGCCGTGGTCGACCGCGCCAGCCGCCGCATTGCGTTCATGGCCTCGCGTGCCGGCGGCATGGACATCGAAGAGGTGGCGGCGACTACGCCGGAGAAAATCGTCTCGGTCAGCATCGACCCGGTGCTCGGCCTGCAGCCCTACCAATGCCGCCAGATGGGCTTCACCCTCGAGCTCGACGCCACCCAGCGCAAGCAGCTCCAGGCGATACTCGAAGGCCTCTATCGGCTGTTCAACGAACGCGATCTGAGCCTGGTCGAAATCAATCCCCTGGCCATTCTCACCGACGGCACGCTGTGCGCGCTCGACGCCAAGATCACCGTCGACGACAACGCCCTGTACCGCCAGGACATCGCCAGCTGGCGCGACGCCAGCCAGGAGGACGAGAAGGAACGGCGCGCGCAGGAATCCGATCTCAACTACGTCACGCTCGACGGCAACATCGCCTGCATGGTCAACGGCGCGGGCCTGGCGATGGCGACCATGGACATCATCAAATTGTCCGGCGGCGAGCCGGCCAACTTCCTCGACGTCGGCGGCGGCGCTACCGCGGAACGAGTGGCGGAAGCGTTCAAGATCATCGTCTCCGACGGCAACGTCCGCGCCATTCTGGTCAACATCTTCGGCGGCATCGTGCGCTGCGA
>JBBDTC010000194.1:13602-27204 GCA_040904625.1 Gammaproteobacteria bacterium | reverse complement strand
TGCCAGACGGGATGGATCGGCGTTCCAGATCGTTCAGTTATTTTGCGGCGGGCCCCAAGAGTCGGTCGACGAAACAGCGCCCGGCCACGCGGCCGGGCGCTGTTGGCGGCTTCAGCCGTGCGAACTCTTGTCGAACTGCTGCTCTTCGGTCGAACCCGACAGTGCAGTGACCGACGAGCGCCCGCCCTGGATGACGGTGGTCACATCGTCGAAGTAACCGGCGCCGACTTCCTGCTGGTGGCTGGCGAAGGTATAACCACGCTTGGACGCGGCGAATTCCTTTTCCTGCACCATCTCGACATAAGCCGTCATGCCATCGGAGACGTAGTGATTGGCCAAGTCGAACATGTTGTACCACATGTTGTGAATGCCGGCCAAAGTGATGAACTGATACTTGTAGCCCATTGCACCGAGTTCGCGCTGGAACTTGGCGATCGTCGCATCGTCGAGATTCTTCTTCCAATTGAATGACGGCGAACAATTGTAGGCCAGCAGCTGATCAGGAAACTCTTTCTTGATCGCTTCGGCGAAACGCCTGGCTTCGTCCAGATCGGGAACCGCGGTCTCACACCACAGCAAATCCGCATAGGGCGCGTAAGACAGTCCGCGATCGATGGCTTGATCGAGTCCGGCCTTGGTTTCATAGAAACCCTCTGCAGTGCGCTCGCCCGAGACGAAACGGCGATCACGCTCATCGATGTCACTGGTCAAAAGGGCGGCTGCATTGGCATCAGTCCGCGCGAGCACGACAGTCGGCACATCGGCGGTGTCGGCGGCGAGGCGTGCAGCAACGAGTTTTTGCACGGCTTCCTGCGTCGGCACCAGAACCTTGCCACCCATGTGCCCGCATTTCTTGACCGAAGCGAGCTGATCTTCGAAGTGCACGCCCGCAGCGCCTGCTTCGATCATGCCCTTCATCAGTTCGAAGGCATTCAGGACACCGCCGAAACCCGCTTCGGCATCGGCCACGATGGGGGCGAAATAGTCGATGTTGCCATTCGATTTCTGCCACTGGATCTCATCGGCGCGCTTGAACGCATTGTTGATGCGGCGGACCATGGTCGGCACCGAATTGACCGCGTACAGCGACTGATCCGGATACATCGTCTCCGACGTATTGCCATCTGCTGCAACCTGCCAACCAGAGAGGTATATGGCCTTGATTCCTGCTTTGACCTGCTGTACCGCCTGCCCCCCGGTGACAGCACCCAGACACGGCACGAAGTCCTCTTCGTTGACCAGCTTCCAGAGTTTCTCTGCACCGCGGCGCGCGAGCGTGTATTCGATCTGGACGCTGCCGCGCAGCCGGACGACGTCTTCGGCGGAGTAAGGGCGTGTGACACCCTTCCAACGCGGATTCGCGGCCCAATCTTCACGAAGTTGTTTTGCCTGCTCCTCGAATGACGACATGTCTTTTTCTCCTGCCTGTTTCACAACAATCCTCGGGCACAACAATCCTGAGGCGTCCGGAATCCCGCTGTGGACGGGCACGGGCGTCGTCATACCACCGTGGAGAGCGCAGCCGGCGACAGGCAGTGAACTCACGGACTTTTGCAGCCTCCAAGCCACAGGGCAGACACGGAACCGAGCGCGACGCGAGCCGGCCAAAGTACGTTGCAGTGCATCAATTGTCAACTGGTCCCAAGGCTGCTCAGCAAACGTTTACGAAGCGGTGCGGCGCCCGCCCAGGCGGCCTCCGTGGCAGATCGGGAATCTTTCGGCACAGGCCCGCGCTGGCGACCGGTTTACGCGCGAACCGGTTGGCGTTTATATAGCTGAGATGAAACACTAGTGTTTCGAACGGATACATTCGGCACCTGAAGCAGTAATGTCTGACGACCCCTCTCACCATCACGATACCGGCATCGCGCTCAAGGAAGCGCGCCCGAAGCTCAAGAAGCCACCGATGTACCGGGTGGTGATGTTGAACGACGACTACACGCCGATGGAGTTCGTTGTCCATGTGCTGGAAAAGTTCTTCCATATGAACCGCCCGACAGCGACCCGGGTGATGTTAGAAGTGCATACCCAGGGTAAAGGCGTGTGCGGTATATTCACTCACGAAATCGCGGAAACGAAGGTCTCACAGGTCAACACCTACGCGCGGGACAACGAACACCCCCTGCTGTGCACCCTCGAACTCGAATCGTGACCGTCAACTGAGGAGCCGACCGTGCTAAGTAAAGAACTCGAAGTCACCCTCAACATGGCTTTCAAGGAGGCACGCGAACAGCGTCACGAGTTCATGACGGTAGAGCACCTGCTGCTGGCCCTCATCGACAACCCCACGGCGGCGAAAGTGCTGCGCGCCTGTGGTGCCGATCTGAACCTGTTGCGCCGGCAGCTGACCGAATTCATCCACGAAAGCTCGCCGCTGCTGCCCGATGACGAAGACCGCGATACACAGCCGACCCTGGGCTTTCAGCGCGTGTTGCAACGCGCTGTCTTTCACGTCCAGTCCTCGGGCAAGAAAGAGGTCAATGGCGCCAACGTGCTGGTGGCCATCTTCGGTGAACGCGAGAGCCATGCCGTGTACCTGCTGAATCAGCAGAATATCGCCCGCCTGGACGTCGTCAACTGCATCTCCCACGGCATTTCCAAGGTCGGCGACGACGAATCCAACGACGAAGCCAGCGCGCCGGCGGAAGAGGACGGCGAGCAGGCGGAATCGAGCGGCAATGCGCTGACCGCCTATTGCACCAATCTCAACGAACAGGCGACGGCGGGCAAGATCGACCCCCTGATTGGGCGCCAACACGAGGTCGAGCGGACGGTCCAGATCCTGTGCCGGCGGCGCAAGAACAACCCTCTGTTCGTCGGTGAGGCCGGCGTCGGCAAGACCGCCATCGCCGAAGGACTGGCCAAGAAAATCGTCGACGGCGAGGTACCGGACGTCATCGCCGACTCGACCATCTACGCGCTCGACCTCGGCGCCCTGCTCGCCGGCACCAAGTATCGCGGCGATTTCGAGAAGCGCCTGAAGAACGTCCTCGCTCAGCTCAAACGCGAGCCGGGTGCCATTCTCTTTATCGACGAGATCCATACCATCATTGGCGCCGGCGCAGCCTCGGGTGGCGTCATGGACGCTTCCAACCTGATCAAGCCCATGCTGGCCTCGGGCGAGCTCAAGTGCATCGGTTCGACCACCTACCAGGAATACCGCGGCATCTTCGAGAAAGACCGCGCTCTGGCGCGGCGTTTCCAGAAGATCGACGTCGGCGAGCCCAGCGAGGACGAAGCCGTCAAAATCCTGCAGGGACTCAAATCGCGCTTCGAAGATCATCACGAAGTGCGCTACACCAATCAGGCCCTGCGCTCGGCGGTCGAGCTGACCAGCCGCTATATCAACGATCGTCATCTACCGGACAAAGCCATCGACATCATCGACGAAGCGGGCGCGCGGCAACGGCTGCTGCCGGTCTCCAAGCGGCGCAAGACCATCGGCGTCGGCGACATCGAGGAGATCGTAGCGAAGATCGCCCGTATCCCGCCCAAAGCCGTGTCGACGTCCGATCGCGATGTGCTGAAAAACCTCGATCGAAATCTGAAAATGGTCGTGTTCGGCCAGAACGAGGCCATCCAGACTCTGGCTGCGGCCATCAAGATGTCGCGCTCCGGACTCGGCCATCATGAAAAGCCGATCGGCTCGTTCCTGTTCGCCGGCCCGACCGGCGTTGGCAAGACCGAAGTCACCCGCCAGCTCGCGCGCATCATGGGCATCGAGCTCATTCGCTTCGACATGTCGGAGTACATGGAGCGGCATACGGTGTCGCGTCTCATAGGCGCCCCGCCGGGGTACATCGGATACGACACCGGCGGACTGCTCACCGAGGCCGTCACCAAGCAACCACATGCCGTGCTGCTGCTCGACGAAATGGAGAAGGCGCACCCGGACGTGTTCAACATCATGCTACAGGTGATGGATCACGGCACGTTGACCGACACCAACGGACGCAAGACCGATTTCCGTAACGTCATCATCATCATGACCACCAACGCGGGCGCCGAACGGATGAGCCGTAGCTCCATCGGCTTCACCCTGCAGGACCACAGCGGTGACGCGATGACCGAAATCAAGCGCATGTTCAGCCCTGAGTTCCGCAACCGCCTCGATGCGATCATCCAATTCAATGCGCTGATGCCCGATACCATCAGCCACGTCGTCGACAAGTTCCTGGTCGATCTCGAGACGCAGCTCGATGCCAAGAAGGTCTCGATGGAAGTCGATGACGCAGCCCGTGCCTGGCTTGCCGAGCACGGTTATGACGCCGTCATGGGGGCGCGGCCGATGGGGCGTCTGATCCAGGACAAGATCAAGAAGCTGCTCGCCGAAGAACTGCTGTTCGGGCGTCTGGTCAACGGTGGCCACGCCTGCGTCACCGTGCGCGACGACGATATCGCAGTCGAATTCGAGGTCGAAACCGAACAGACGACCTGAGCACGCCGGCTGCGCGACGGCGGGAGACGAACACTCGTGGTACAGCACGCCAAAGAGATTACCGGGCAGGTCTATCGTGAAACCTTCGGCCGCTATTACGAAGACTTCACGGTCGGCGATACCTACCAGCATCGCCCTGGACGGACCATCAGCGAAACCGACAACACCTGGTTTACGCTGCTGACCATGAACACCCACCCGCTGCACTTCGATCGGGAGTACGCAGCCGCCTCGGAGTTCGGCCAGATCCTGGTCAACAGCGCCTTCACCGTTGCCCTGGTCGTCGGCATGAGCGTCAGCGACGTCAGCCAGAAAGCGATCGCCAATCTGGGCTGGAAAGAGATCAAACTACCCGCCCCGGTCTTCGTCGGCGACACGCTGTACGCCGAATCGAAGGTGCTGGACAAGCGCGAGTCGCGTTCGCGGCCGACCGCCGGCATCGTCGGCGTACGTACCTGGGGCAAGAAGCACGACGGCACAATCGTGTGTGAATTCGATCGCAACATGCTCATTCCCAAACGCGGCCACGGCGTCGAAGACCGGGTCGACTACTGAATCGGGCGAAGCATGACGGGTCAGACGAGAGCTTTGCGCAGCACCGCCGAGTTGCGCTGGTAATTGTAGAGTTCCCGCCTGGCGACGGGCAGGTCGTCCAGCGCCACTGGGCGGAAGCCGCGTTCGCCGAACCATTGCGAAGCCTGGGTGGTGAGCACGAAGACCGTGACCAGGCCGGCCTCGCGGGCGCGCCGCTCGAGTTCTTCCAGCAGCACATCGCCGAACTCGCCGCCCCGGTATTCGGTATGGACCGCAATACAGGCGATCTCGCCGCTGTCCTGCTCGGGATAACCGTACAGCGCGCCGCAGGCGACCACCGTGCTCTCTCTCACCATGACGACGAAGTGCTCGACTTCGTTCTCCAGCTTCTCACGCGAACGTTTGACCAGCACCCCGCGCTCCTCGAGCGGTGCGATCAACTCCAGAATGCCGCCGACATCCTCGACTCTGGCCGTGCGCAGCTGATCGAACGGCGCGCTGCTGAGCAAGGTTCCGATGCCGTCGCGCGTGAACAGCTCACGCAGAATCGCGCCATCGACGCTGCGATCGACGATATGCACCCGCTCCACACCGAGTTGGCAGGCCCGGATGCCGGTATCAAGCAATTCGAATTCGCTCTCGTCACGGGGCCGGGCATCGCGCAGTTCCCGTGCCTGGCGCACCGTCAGCTGCCGCAAGAGGCGACCGTCGGCGGCGCGGATCCCGCAACGGCCGGCGAGCAGGACCAGCTTGGCCGCATTGATCTCGCTGGCGACCGTGGCCGCCAGATCCTTGGCCTTGAGATTGAACAGCTCGCCCGTCGGCGAATAGCCGATTGGCGGAATCAGGACGATTTCGCCGTTATCGAGGCGCGCTTCGATGGCCTTGCGGTCGACGCTGCGCACGAAACCGGTAAAAGCGAGGTCGACGCCATCGACGATCCCCGCCGGGCGGGCCATGACGAAATTGCCGCTCGCGACCTTGGCCGGTTCACCACCGAACGCAGCCCCGCGATTGGCGAACGAAAACGCCGCCTCGACAGTGAAGCGCATCGCGCCCACCACTTCGCGTATCTCGGACATGGTCTGCGCATCACTGACCCGCAGCACGCCCACCGTACGCGGCGTCAATCCGCATGCGGCCAGGCGCTGCTCGATCTGCGGGCGCGCGCCGAAAACCACTACCAGGCGCACGCCGACGGCCGCGAGCAGCGCCAGATCGCGCATCACATTCATGAAGCCGGCATCCGCCACCGCAGCGCCTTCCAGATAGACGACGAAGGTCTTGTGACGATGCTTGCGGAAATAGGGCGAAACCTGGCGCAGCCAGCCGACGATCGCCGCGTCTTGGGGATTCACCGGCGCCTCATTCATCACAGCAGAACCGTTCGATCAGCGGGCGCAGGATTTCGATCATGCGAGCGACCTTGTCGATCTCGACATATTCATCCGGTTGGTGGGCAGTGGCTATATCGCCGGGTCCGAAGATCACCGACTGGCAACCGAGCGCATTGAAGAATGGCGCTTCAGTGGCGAATGCGACCGTCCGGGCCGGGCTGCCGGAAAGCGTTTCGAGCGCGCTCACCAGCGCCGAATCGGCCGGCGTATCCAGCGCCGGCAATGGCGCCATCGGCAAAGTCAATGCGCCGCGCACGCCAGCCGCTGCGCAGCGCGCCTCGACCCGTTCGCGGAGTTCGTCGACGGCATCGTCGATGACCATGGGTGGCGTGACGCGGATATCGAACAGCAGCTCGCAGTCCGCGCAGATCCGGTTGGGGCTGTCGCCGCCCTGGATACGGCCGAGATTGAGCGTCGGCATCGGTACCTTGAAGTCGTCGTCGGCGTAATGTCCGGCCGCGCGTTCGCGCCAGGCCACGAGATCGCCGATCACATCGACCATGCAGTCGAGCGCATTGGCGCCCAGCGCCGGTTCGCTCGAATGACCGGAGCGGCCGATGATCTCGATGCGGGCAATGACGATACCCTTGTGTTTGCGCACCGGAATCAGCGCGGTCGGCTCTCCGATCAGCGCGTAGGATCCGAGCTGCGAGCCGCAATCGGCAAGACAGCGCGCGCCGGCCATCGAGCTTTCCTCGTCGGCGGTCGCGATGACCGTCAACGGCCGCCGCAGGCGCGCTCTGTCCACGCCGTCGAGGGCGGCCATCACGATGGGGAAGAAGCATTTCATGTCGGCACTGCCGAGCCCGTACCAGCGGCCGTCCCGTTCGTCTAGCCTGAACGGATCGCTCGTCCAACGACCCTCGTCAAAGGGCACTGTATCGGTATGGCCGGATAGCACGAGGCCGCCCTCGCCGTGACCGAGCCGTGCAATCAGGTTGAGTTTGCGCGGCGCTTCATTGACGGTCTGGCGCTGGACGGCAAAGCCGGCGTCGGTCAACCACTCGTCGAGCAGATCGACGACCCCGAGATTACTCGTGTCGAGCGCGGCATCGAAGCAACTCACGCTGGGCTGTGCGATCAACGCGGCAAGACGCTGCTTGACGATCTGGAGATTGTCGGCCACGGGACGCTTCCCTCTCCGCTCGGTGTGGCCGCATTCTACACGTGCCCTTGTGGTGATGCTGAGTCCCCGCCGTACGGCCCGGCAACTCGTGCGGCAGCTTGTGCTTCGACGCTGGTCAGTACAGGCGCTATGATGTGCGCCCATTGTTCGCCCGTTACCTTGCACGCCCGCCGGAGACCCAAGCCATGGCGCAGAAACTCAACAAGACCAGTCGACACATCACGGAGCCGCGCGCGCAGGGCGCCTCGCAGGCAATGCTTTATGCCACCGGACTGGACGAGCGCGATCTCGCCAAGGCGCAGGTCGGCATCGCCAGCGTGTGGTATGAGGGCAACCCCTGCAACATGCACCTGCTCGACCTCGCCGACGAGGTCAAGCAGGGCGTACAGGAAGCCGGGTTGGTTGGCATGCGTTTCAATACCGTCGGCGTCAGCGACGCCATCTCGATGGGCACCCGCGGCATGAGCTTCTCGCTGCAGTCGCGCGATCTCATCGCCGACTCGATAGAAACCATCATGGGCGGCCAGTGGTACGACGCGAACATCTCCATTCCCGGCTGCGACAAGAACATGCCCGGCTGCATCATGGCCATGGCGCGTCTCGACCGCCCGTCGCTCATGGTCTACGGCGGCACCATCAAACCGGGCTATTCGCGCACCGGCCAGACCATCGACATCGTGTCGGCATTCCAGAGCTATGGCGCCTATCTGTCCGGCTCGATCGACGAAGAGGAGCGCCAGGACATCGTGCGCCACGCCTGTCCGGGGGCTGGTGCCTGCGGCGGTATGTATACCGCCAATACCATGGCCTCGGCGATCGAGGCCATGGGCATGTCCCTGCCCTACAGTTCCTCGACACCCGCGGTCGATGCGGGCAAGCGTGCCGAATGCCGCCGCGCCGGTTTTGCCATCCGCCATCTGCTCGAACAGGACATCCAACCGAGCGACATCATGACGCGCGCCGCGTTCGAGAATGCCATGGTGGTGGTCTCCGCCCTCGGCGGCTCGACCAACGCCGTGCTGCACCTCATCGCCATGGCGCGATCGGTCGGTGTGGCCCTGACGATCGACGATTTCCAGGCCGTCAGCGATCGCGTGCCATTCCTGGCCGACCTGAAGCCGAGCGGGCAGTATGTGATGGAAGACGTGCACAAGGCCGGTGGCACACCGGCTGTACTCAAGTTCCTGCTCGGGGAAGGACTCATCGACGGCACCTGCATGACCGTCACCGGCAAGACCCTGGCCGAGAATCTGGCCGAGTTGCCCGGTCTCGCCGCCGATCAGAAAGTGATCCGGCCATTGTCGAATCCGATCAAGGCTTCGGGCCACATCCAGATCTTGAAGGGCAATCTCGCCCCGGGCGGCGCAGTGGCCAAGATTACCGGCAAGGAGGGCCTGCGCTTCTCCGGTCCGGCACGGGTCTATGATTGCGAGGAAGACATGCTGGCTGGCCTGGAGAACAAGGAGATCGACCGCGGCGACGTCGTCATCATCCGCTACGAAGGCCCCAAGGGCGGCCCGGGTATGCCCGAAATGCTCACACCGACCTCAGCCATCATGGGCGCAGGTCTCGGCGAACACGTGGCGCTCATCACCGACGGCCGTTTCTCCGGCGGTTCGCATGGCTTCATTGTCGGCCACGTCGTGCCCGAAGCCCAGGAAGGCGGTCCGATCGCACTGGTCGAAAGCGGCGACATCGTCACCATCGATGCTGATCAGAACTGCATCGACTTCGATGTCGATGCGGCCGAGTTGGAACGGCGTCGCGCGGCGTGGACGGCCCCGCCCTACAAGAGCGAGCGCGGTACGCTCTACAAATACATCAAGAACGTCAAGAATGCATCCGAGGGTTGTGTGACCGACGAGTGAGACGACAACCGCCGGGACCTCACATTTGTTTCTTGAAGTCGTTGTAGTACTTCAGGACGCGCCGCACGTAGGTCTGTGTTTCCTGATAGGGCGGGATCTTGCGGCCGTAGTTCAGCACGGCGTTCTCACCGGCATTGTAGGCAGCGACGGCCAGGACGACGTCGTTGTCGAACATGTCCAGCAGGTCGCGCAGATAGCGCGTGCCAGCACCCACGTTGGCCACCGGATCACGGCGGTTGCTCACGCCGTAGCGCAGGGCGGTACCGGGCATGAGCTGCATGAGGCCCACAGCGCCTGCGCTCGAGATGGCGTCGGGATCGTAGGCGGATTCAGCCGTGATGACGGCGTGCAACAGCGCCGCCGGCAGCCGGTTCGCTTTGGCGGCGCTGGCTATGGTCGGCTCGTAGCGTTTGCGATTGAGGCTCGCTTGGCGGTAGTTGACGCTGGCTTCCTGCCAACCCTTCCAGGTTTTCACCAGGCGTTTATAGCCGTCGTGGTTGGGCCGGTCAGTGAGATGGACGCGGCCGTACTGATCGACATACTTGTAGATATCCGCATCGGCCAGAAACGGCAGAACGAATAATCCCAGGCAAAACAAGAAGAATGAAACAGGCTTTTTCATACTTCGCTATTCGGTTGCATTCATTATCTCAGGTAGATTATTGGAACATTCTATAACCAAATGAAAAATATTCAAATGTTTCCAGAATCATTAAAGCATAGACGGCCGCGAGCACATCGTCCAGCATAATGCCCAAGCCACCCTCCAGGCGCCTATCGGCCACCCCTATCGGCCACGGTTTGACGATATCGAAGAAGCGGAACGCACAAAAGCCGATCAGGACACCGATCGGACCGCTGGAACAAAAACTCACAGTCAGAAGTAATCCGACGATTTCGTCGATCACGATGGCGCCGTGATCGTGGGCGCCGAGCGCCCTCGCGGTGCGCGCCGAGAGCGGTATACCCAGGGCGAACAAGGCTGCGACCAGCAGCAGATAAGTCGCCAGCGGCAAACCCTGCAGGGGCCAATACAACGCCACACCCAGCAGCGTCCCGCAGGTGCCGGGGGCCCAGGGCGACAGCCCGCTGCCGGCGCCGAGCGCGATGCAATGGCCGGGATCGCGCAACATTGCGACAGTGGGGCCGTCGGCGGAGACGGCGCCCTCGCTCACGGCGATTCCCCGCGCCAATCGAAACCGGTCATGCGCGCCAGCTGGGGCGGCGGAAAGACCCCTTCGAGGCGGCGCCCGTCGAGGATCCACGTCGGGTAATTGCGGATGTCCGCCATTTCACAATCGGTGGCGCGCGGTGCACGCGGTCCGTGCGGCGAACATTCGACGTACGGCAGACCCGGCGCCGCGCTGCCGAACAGGACCTTCTGCTCCTGGCAGCTCGGACACCAGCGGGCGCCGTAGAACCGTGCACCGCGTTCGCTGAGGTGCTCGGCCAGCGCGACCAGCTGCGGATCCGCAGGTCCCGTGCCGTCCAGCCAACCCTGAGCGTTGGCATGCATAGCCAGGGCCAGAACGACCGCGGCGGCGGCGCCGGCCAGGAACGGACGGGGCGCTGCCCCCGCCGGACGACGCCAAACAGCCAGTCCCACAGCACCCCCCAGCAAGCCCAACGACAGCAGGCAATAGCCGCACCAGGCGCCGATAAACGTCAGCGAGACCGCCGTCAGGTAGACGCTGATGCCGAATCCCGCGCTGCTCAGCAGCGCCGTCGCACGCCAGCGCCGCAGCTTGGCGCCGCTGCTCAGTGCGAGGCCGGCCAGCAGCCCGTAGAGGACGAATCCCCATAAGGCCAAAGGCAAGCCCAGAAACCGCGACCAGGCGCTACCCTGGACCACGTCGCAGCCGGATCCTGCGGCGCAATACGGCAGCGCCGAACGCGACTGTGCAGCCCACATCAGCACCGCCGTCAACACCATACCTGCAACGGCGATCGTCGCCTGCGGCCAATCCCGCGGCCCGGTCTCGGCGCGTTTCGCGCCGGGCGCTGCTACGCTCGCTGTCCGCGTGCGCTTGTTCCGCTTGGCCAAGTACCATTCCTCCCGGTTCGCTTGCGCTGTGTCTAAGGGTCCGTGCGAGTGTACCTGTGCCCGCAGCGGCTTGGCAGACCCGCGAGCGAGCACCGCCGCGCCCATCGCGCGTCACTTGCAGTAGACTCTGCGCGCTCAGCACGGCATAGCCGAGGATCGACGATGCAGCTAACTCTTGCCGAAATCGCCCAGCGCTTCTCCCTCGATTTCGAAGGCGATGCCGGTCTCCCGCTGAGCGGCGTGTGCGGTTTGTCGGACGACATCCCCGGGCGCGTTTCTTTCATCGGCGATGCGCAGCATGTGCCGGCTGCCACCGCCTCCCGTATCGCCGCGTTCGTGACGACGCCGGCTCACGCCGTACCCAATAAGGCCAACCTCTTTCACGCTGACCCGGATTACATGATCGCTCGCATCGCCGGCTGCTTTGCGCCGTCTCAGCTGAGCGCCGGCGCCAGCCGGCATGCCAGCGCGGTCGTCAGTGACGATGCGATGATCAGCGCCGACGTCGAGCTCGGCGCTCATGTCGTCATCGGCGCCGGTGTCAGCATCGGTGCGCGCACCCGCATCTTCCCCAACGTGGTCATCATGGATCGCTGCACGATCGGCGAGGACTGCGTCATCTATCCGAACTGCACGCTGCGCGAGGACAGTGTGCTCGGTGCGCGCGTCATCCTGCAGCCCGGTGTCAGCATCGGCGGTGACGGTTATGGCTACGTCACTCACGGCGGCCGTCATTTCAAGATCCCGCAACTCGGGCGGGTCGTGCTCGAGGACGACGTGGAGATCGGCGCCAATTCGACCGTCGACCGCGCGCGCTTCAGCGACACCCGCGTCGGCCGCGGGACCAAGGTCGACAACCTGGTCATGATCGCGCACAACGTCGTCGTCGGAGCCGACTGCCTGCTCGTCGCCCAGGTCGGAGTGTCGGGCAGCACCCGCCTCGGCGACCGTGTCACCCTTGCCGGACAGGTCGGCACGGTCGGTCATGTCACGGTGACCGACGATGTCACCGTGCTCGGCAAGGGCGGTATCACCAAAGACATCCGCGAACCCGGCATCTACGCTGGCATGCCGATCAAACCCGCCAAACTGTGGCGTCGGGCGATGGCCCGACTCTACGCCGGACTGCGCTGAACGGCTGGAGATACCGCCACCAGTCGGGGCCCGAGTACGCTGGTTGCTGCCGTCAGGCGGCGCGGGGCGGGAACAGACCGGCGCGCGTCACCATGGCCGGCATTGGCGCCTCGAGCGGTCCTTCCAGCCACCTGGCCGTCGCCATCACACGTTCGATATCGACGCCCGTCGTGTAGCCCATGCGGTGGAGCAGATAGAGTACGTCCTCGGTACCCACGTTACCGGTCGCACCGGGTGCGAACGGACACCCGCCGACGCCGCCGCAGCTCGCATCGACGGCACGGACTCCAGCCGCAACGGCGGCGTGAACATTGGCAATGCCGGTATTGCGCGTGTTGTGGAAGTGCACACGCAGCGGCGTCTCACCGCACGCATCGGCGACCGCTGCGACGAGACTGCTGACCTCGGACGGCACGGCGACACCGATGGTATCGGCGAGGGCTATTTCGTCGACGCCGAAGTCGGCGAGCTGGCGCGCGATCTCGACCACCCGTGCCGGCACGACTTCGCCTTCGAACGGACAACCGAAACTCGCTGCGATCGTGACACCGAAGAAACGCCCGGCTGCCCGCGCACGGCGCGCCAGTGCCTCGACGACTGCCTGCATCTCGACCACACTCCTGCCTTGATTGCGTTGACAGAAGGTATCGGTCGTCACGGTCGCGCAGTTGATTTGCTCGATGCCGCTGTCGAGCGCGCGCTCCAGCCCCTGTTCGTTCAGCACCAATCCAATGTAGTGCACGCCCGCGCGCTGCGGCAGGCGCGCCACGATCTCAGCCGCATCGGCCATCTGCGGCACGCGTTTCGGATTGACGAAGCTCGCCACTTCGAGCCGGCGGATACCGGCGTCGACAAGGCGGTGGATGAGTTCGAGCTTGGTCTCGGTATCGACCAGGCGCGGTTGACTCTGCAGGCCGTCGCGCGGGCCGACGTCGATGAGTTCTATGTGCCTCGCCTGATCGGTCATTGCATGCAGTCTCGTCGTCGCGGGCAGCGGATTGTACCCCACCGACGAATGAGTCAGCGGCGTCACCGCCATTGTAGTGACCGCCATTGTAGTG
>JBBDTC010000194.1:0-13502 GCA_040904625.1 Gammaproteobacteria bacterium | reverse complement strand
ACCGCCATTGTAGTGACCGCCATTGTAGTGGCTGCCATTATATTGGCAGCCACTATACTAATCCTCCGACCACGACCCGAATACAGTGAGCACGCAGGCCATGAGCAACTACGACTTCGACCTCTTCGTCATCGGCGGCGGCTCCGGCGGTGTCCGTGCCGGGCGCATGGCCGCCAGCCTCGGCGTACGCGTCGCCGTCGCCGAAGAGCGCTACATGGGCGGCACCTGCGTCAACGTCGGCTGCGTGCCGAAAAAGCTCTTCTCCTATGCGGCGCACTGCGCCGAGGAGTTCGAGGACGCCGCCGGGTTCGGCTGGACGGTGGGCGAACGGCACTTCGACTGGGCCACGCTGGTACGCAACAAGAACACCGAGATCGCACGCCTCAACGGCATCTACCAGCGCCTGCTCGACGATGCCGGCGCCACGGTCATGAATGGACACGCCGCCCTCGTCGATCCACACACCGTCGCCGTTGGCGAGGCGCGCTACACGGCCGAACGCATCCTCATCGCGACCGGCGGCTGGCCGTACCTGCCGGCCATCCCCGGCGCCGAGCACGCCATCACCTCGAACGAAGTGTTTTTCCTCGATGAACTGCCGCAGCGTATCCTGGTCGTCGGCGGCGGCTATATCGCGGTCGAATTCGCCGGGATCTTCAACGGGCTGGGTCGCCGTACGATGCAGATTTACCGCGGCCCGCTGTTCCTGCGCGGATTCGATGACGACGTACGCAGCTTTCTCGCCGAGCAGATGCGTCTCAAGGGCGTCGACCTGCGCTTCGATAGCGATATCCGCGCCATCGACAAGCACGCCGACGGTTATCGCGCCACGCTCATGGACGGTGGGCACATCGACTGCGATCTCGTGATGTATGCCACCGGTCGCAAACCGCTGGTCGAAGGGCTGGGCCTGGAACGCTGCGGCGTGGCCTGCGCCGCGAGCGGCGCCGTCATGGTCGATTCCGACTACCGCACCAACGTCGATTCGATTTATGCCGTCGGCGATGTCACCGACCGCGTCAATCTCACGCCGGTCGCGCTGGCCGAGGGCATGGCCCTGGTCTGGCACCTCTATCGGGACCATCCGCGTCCGGTCGAATACGACTACATCCCCAGCGCCGTGTTCAGCCAACCCAATCTCGCCAGCGTCGGTTATACCGAGAGCGCCGCGCGCGAGCGCTTCGGAGATATCACGATTTATCGATCGCGCTTCACGCCACTCAAGCATACGCTCTCGGGCAACGCTGAGAAGACGCTCATGAAACTGATCGTCGACAAGGCCAGCGACCGCGTCGTCGGCGCGCACATGGTCGGCCCCGATGCCGGTGAGACCATCCAGGGCCTCGCCATTGCCATCAAGGCCGGCGCGACCAAGGCCCTGTTCGACAGCACCATCGGCATCCACCCGACTTCAGCCGAGGAATGGGTGACAATGCGCGAGCCGGTGACGCCCTGACCGGCTTCGGCACACCAGGTCGGGGCCGTGTTCCCCACCCAAAGGAGAGGTATCACTGATGAGGATTATCATTACCGCGGCGGCAAGCTTGTTCCGCCTGGGCCTGCTGCTGGGCGCCATGGGTATGGCGCATGCGACGTCACTCGAACTCGGCGACCCGGCTCCCCCGTTCGCCCTCATGGGATCGGACGGCGAAGTCCATCGGCTGGCGGATTACCGTGGCCGCATGGTCGTCCTGGCCTGGTTTCCGAAGGCCTTCACCGGCGGCTGAACCGCCGAGTGCAAGTCGCTCCGTGAGAGCGGCGCAATACTCCGCGAATTCGATGTCGCCTATTTCATGGCCAGTGTTGATGACGCTGCGACCAACGCCCAGTTTGCCGCAGCCAATGCGGCTGACTTCCCCATCCTGAGCGATCCGGAACGCTCTGCCGCGCGCGCCTACGGCGTGCTCGGGGAAGCCGGCTATGCCGCGCGCTGGACGTTCTATATCGACCGCGACGGTCGTATCGCCCATATCGACAAGAGCGTCAGCGCGCTCAGTGCCGGCACCGACATCGCCGCACGACTCGAAAAACTGGGTACGCCGCGCGTGACTGAATAAATAGCCTCAGGGCGCCTGCAGAACCTCGCCGTGCGCCCAGCAGGCGGGTTCTGATGGCAGCACGGCTCGTCAGACCGGGTTAGCGGACAGGGCTGCGCGGCGGCCGAGTCGCGCCGTCAGCAGGTAGAAGCGGGTAACGAGGAAAACGCCGGCCACCCCCAGTGCCGTGGTCAAGCCAATCCAGATCCCGACGGCACCGTAGTCGAGACGCATACCGAGCAGCCAGGCCAGTCCGAAGCCGATGCCCCAATAGCTCAAGGCGTTGAGGAGCAGCGGCACGCGAGTATCTTTCAAGCCGCGCAGCGCGAATGCCGCGGCTACCTGGATACCATCGCAGATCTGCAGCACCGCCGCGACGCGGAACAGCGTCACCGCCAGCGCGGCGGCCGCCGCATCGGCGTTATAGATGGCGGCGATACGCGGCGCGAACAGCAGTGTGCTTATCCCGGATAGCAGCGCCAGCGATCCGCACAGGATGATGCCGGTGGCGCCGATCCGCCCGGCGGCCAGGAAATCATCGCGTCCGGCCGCCTGCCCTACACAAACCGTCACCCCCATGGCCAGGCCCAGCGGAACCATGAACACCAGCCCTGAATAATTCAGTGCGACCTGGTGCGCCGCCACGGCGACCGTGCCCAGCGCTCCCATCAACAAGGCCACGGTCGTGAATAAACCGGATTGCAGAAACAATGAAATACCGATCGGGATCCCGAGCAGGGCAAGCCGCAGCTGGGCCGCACGGCTGGGGCCTTCCCACCCTCGACCCAGAGCGTAAGGCCGGTAGTGCCGGGAACGCAGAACGTAGCCGGCGAGGAGCACGAACATGATCCAGAAGGCGATGCCGTTGCCGAGGCCACAGCCGACTGCGCCCAGTGGCGCCGCACCGAAACGGCCGAACATGAACGTGTAGTTGAGCAGAACATTGAGCGGCAGGGCGATGGCCATGACAACCATCACCGGCACGGTGCGCCCCACACCCTCGCTCATCTGTTTGAGCGCGTGGTAGGCGTAGGCACCGGGCACACCGAAGCACAGGGCATCGAGATAGCCCTGGGCGAGCACGGTGACGACAGCATCGACGCCAATCCAGTGCATGAGCGGGGTCGCCGTGCGCATCGCGAGGATGATGGGGACGGACACGGCCAGGGCGAGCCACAGCCCTTGCCGCGTGTCCGCGCCAATCTCGGCGAATCGGCCGGCACCGTAGTGCTGGGCGACGGTCGGCCCCAGCGCCATGATGGTGCCGAGGCCGAGCAGGAACAGCGCGATCCAGATGCCGGAACCGATGGCGACGGCAGCCAGCTGCGTCGCGCCCAGCGTCGAGGCCATCAAGGTGTCTGCGACCGCCACCCCGATGCTGAACAAATTGTTGAGGATGAGGGGCGCGCCGATGCGCACGATCGCGCCGACATCGCGACGGCACGCGGCACGATCGATCACGGCAGCGGACCCGCCGGTCAGGCGCGCACGGCCACGCGGGGCGGGTTCGAAAGCGCTCCCATCATGGCCGACTCAGGCCGCGGCTCGGCCGATGGTCGGCACGGCGGCCAGCAGCTGGCGCGTATAGGCGTGGGTCGGCGCCTCGAGGACCTGTTCTACCGGACCGTGCTCCACGATCCGGCCCTGATACATGACCGCGACATGATGGGCAATATAGGCCACCACCCCGATATTGTGGGTGACGAAGAGGTAGGTCAGGCCGAGGCGGTCCTGCAAATCGCGCAGCAATGCGAGGATCTGCGCCTGTACGGAGACATCGAGCGCGCTGGTGGGCTCGTCGCAGACGATCAGCCGCGGCTCGACGGCCAGGGCCCGCGCGATACAGATGCGCTGGCGCTGGCCGCCCGAAAACTCGTGCGGATAACGCTGCGCATGCGCCTGTTCCAGCCCGACCTGGGCCAGCAGCGTGGCGACCCGCTCGGCGCGCTCGGCGCGGTCGGCGCCTATGCCCTGTGCAATCATGCCCTCCTGGATGATGTCGCCGACCATCATGCGCGGATTCATCGAAGAATACGGATCCTGGAACACAATCTGCAGATCGGCCCGATATCGGCGCAAGGCAGCCTGCCCCACCGTGCGCAGATCCTTGCCCTGATAAACCACCGAGCCGCTGTGCAATTCGAGCAACTGCAGGATAGCCTTGCCCATGGTCGTCTTGCCCGAGCCCGATTCACCGACCACGGCCAGCGTACGCCCCGCTTCGACGTCGAGATCGATACCGTCGACCGCTTTCACATGGCCGACGGTGCGTCGGAAGACGCCTTTGCGAATCGGAAACCAGACCTTGAGATCGCGCACCGCCAGGATGACTTCGGCTGGTGCAGTCTGCGGCTTGTGCCCCTCTTGCAGACGTTTCTCCCAGCTCGGCAATGCGGCAAACAATTGCTTCGAGTAGGGATGCTGGGGCGCATGGTAGAAATCGTCGCGTGTACCCTGCTCGACCACCTGCCCCTGTTTCATCACGACCACGCGATCGGCAATTTGATGAGCGACCGCGAGATCGTGCGTGATGAACAGAATACCCATGTCGCGTTCACGCTGGATCTGGCGAATGAGATCGAGCACCTGAGCCTGAATGGTGACATCGAGCGCGGTCGTCGGTTCGTCGGCGATCAGCAGCTTCGGATCGGCGGCGAGGGCCATCGCGATCATGGCACGCTGCTTCATTCCGCCGGAGAACTGGTGCGGATATTCGTGCATGCGGCGGCCAGGTGTATCGATCCCTACCGCTTCGAGCAGTTCGCCGATGCGGGCGGTGAGCGCGGCCCCGCGCAGCCCCTTGTGTCGCACCAGGGTCTCGCCGATCTGCGCGCCTACCGTCATCACGGGATTCAGGGATGACTGCGGCTCCTGGAAGATCATGCCGATTGCCGCGCCGCGGACATCGCGCATGCGAACCTCGGGCAAGGCGAATAAATCCTGGCCGGCCAGCGCTACCCTGCCGCGGGTAATATGCGCGACCGGCGGCAGCAGCCGCGCAATGGCCAGCGCGGTGATCGACTTGCCGCTGCCCGACTCACCGACCAGGACGACCGTTTCACCGGCATCGACACTGAACCCGGCGCCATCGACGGCCTTCACCAGCCGGTCGCCGCTGCCGAATTCGACCGCGAGGTCACTGACCTCGAGCAGGGCGGCATCCGGCCTCATGGCCGCCCCGCCGTCAGGGCATTGGCGAAATCGTCCCAACCGACATCGGGCTCGAAACGACTGCCGTGACTTGCGGCGAGGCGTTCCAGCCGTGCCACGGTGTCATCGATGCCGCGGTCGCATACGTACTGCAGCGGGCCGCCGCGAAATGGCGCGAAGCCGGTACCGAAAACGATTCCAGCATCGATCAGCTCGGCATCGCTTACGATCCCCTCGCGCAGACAGGCCACGGCCTCGTTGACCAGGCGCAGCACCAGGCGATCGCGGATGTCGGCTTGTGCCAGCTCGATGCCGTCGTCGCGCAGCTTGCGCGGCCGACCCTTGGCATAGCTATAGAAGCCCGCGCCGCTCTTGCGCCCCAGGCGCCCTGCCGCAACGTGCTTGCGCAACACCGCCGGCACCTCTGTGGCGGAGTACTCGGCCAGTATCTCACCGACGTGCAGGCAGATGTCGAGACCCACTGTGTCGGCGAGTTCGAGCGGCCCCATGGGCATACCGAATTGCTTCGCCGTGTGATCGATCGCCGGCACCGCAGCACCTTCTTCGAGCAGCAGCATCGCCTCCTGGAGGTAAGGTGAAAGCACGCGATTGATGAGGAAGCCCGGCGCACTTCGGGCCGGCAGCGGTAGCCGGTCGATGGCGGTGACGAAGGCGCAGGCCCGCGCGGCGGCAGCGGCATCGGTGGTGTCACCAGCGATGACTTCGACGAGCTGCATGCGGGCGACGGGATTGAAGAAATGCACGCCGGTCAGGCGCGCCGGTTCACGCAGAACTTCGGCAATGTCTTCGAGGCGGATGCTCGAGGTATTGGTGGCCAACAGTGCCTCACTCGGCGCGCGGGTTTCGATGTCGGCAAACAATTCACGCTTGGCGGCGACATCTTCGATGATGGCCTCGATCACGACATCGGCGCGGCGCAGACCGTGACCGTCGATATCGAGGCTCAGGCGATCGTGTGCAGCTTGCCGTTCATAGCGATCGCGCAGGCGGCTGCGGAACAGCGCCGCGGCCCGTTTGAAAGCCGCGGCGGCGTAGCGTGGCGCGCGGTCCTGCAGGGTCACCTCCATGCCGCGCAGCGCGCACCAGGCGGCAATGTCTCCACCCATGGTCCCGGCACCGATCACGTGGACGCGCTGCACCGCGCCCGGCGCAGTCCGGCCATGGCTCTTCAGGCGTTCCTGCAGTTTGAACAGTCGAACCAGGTTACGGCTGGTCGAAGTCGTCAGCAAGCGTGCGATGGAACGCGCCTCGGCATCGAACTGGGCGCGTTCGTTACCGCCGTATTTGCGCCACAGTTCGAGCACTGCATGGGGCGCCGGATAATGGGCTTCCGGCGCCCGCCGCGTCACTTCGCGGCGCATCACCCGGGCGACCAGAGGGCGCGCCGGAGCGAGCCCCGCAGCGCGCCGCAGCATGCCGGTCTCGCGCCGCGGCTGCCAGGCGCTCGCGAAATGGCGCGCGGCGCTGTCGAGGTGGCGGACCGGCACGGCACGGTCGACGAGGCCGAGCTGCAGGGCTCGCCGGGCACCGACAGCCCGGCCCGTGAGCATGAGTTCGAGCCCGGCCACTGCACCACAATAGCGAACGGCGCGAACGGTGCCGCCGAAACCGGGATGGATGCCGAGCAGCACTTCGGGAAAGCCGAGGCGTGTGGTCGATTCATCGACCGCCACGATATGCCGGCAGGCGAGGGCGAGTTCCAGACCGCCACCGAGACAGAAACCGTGGACGCAGGCGACCGTCGGGAACGACAGGGTCTCGATGCGCGCGAACAGCGCATGGACTTCACCGATACGCTGCACCGTGGCATCGACATCGAGCATTTGATCGAACTCGCGAATGTCGGCGCCTGCGGCGAAGCCGTTGTCCTTGGCGGAACGCACGATCAGCCCGCGCGGCGGACTGCCGGTGAGGACATCGACGACCCGTCCGAGCTCGCCGAGGACGGCGGCCGAGAGTGTGTTGGTCGCGGCGTCCGCGCAATCGAAAGTCAGCCAGCACAAGCCGCCGGGCTCCCGCTGCAGACGCCAGTTCTCGACACCGTCGAGTTCGACCGCGGTAGGCGTCGTCACGGCCGGCTCTGCGCTCACGATCGTTCCACCAGCATGGCGCCGCCCTGACCGCCGCCGATACAGATCGCAGCCACCCCACGTTTTGCCTCATTCGCGCGCAATACGGCGACAAGATGCAAAATGATGCGGGCACCGCTGCTGCCGACCGGGTGGCCGAGCGCGATGGCGCCGCCATCGACATTGAGCCGTGCGGGGTCGATGTCACCCAAGGCGGCGCTCAAACCGAGTTCTTCACGGCAATAGGCCTCATCAGCGAAAGCACGGAGGCAGGCCAACACCTGTCCGGCGAACGCCTCGTTGATCTCCCAGTAGTCGACGCCCTCGAACGCCACAGCCGCGCGTTCGAACAGGGCCGCTGCCGCATGCACCGGGCCAAAACCCATCTGCCGCGGATCCAGGCCGGCCCACGCGCAATCCCGTAAGCACGCCAGCACCGGCAGTTCGTGGCGACGCACCGCCTCTTCGCTGGCGAGTACGAGCAGCGCCGCGCCATCGGTGATCTGAGAGCTGTTGCCCGCCGTGACGTTGCCGAATTCACGGTCGAAGAATGGCTTCAGCCTGGCGAGTTTGTCGGGAGAAGAATCGGGGCGGACGCCATCGTCATGGTCGTAGACGCTGCCGTCGTCAGCAATCAGCGGGACTACCTCGGCCAGACGATCGGCGGCTTGAGCCTCGGCCAGGCGCTGGTGCGAGCGCGCGGCATAGGCATCCATGTCCGCGCGGCCTATGCCGTAGCGCCGACTGATGATTTCTGCGGTCTGCCCCATCGACAGCCCGACGACCGGGTCGGTCAGACCGCGCAGTAGTGCGATCACCGGCTTGAAATGCCCGGGGCGCAAGCGCGTCAGCAGCCGCGCACGCGCGGCCAGCGTGCGTGCGCCGCTCCATTCGGCAAACCAGGTCGTCAACTCGCGATCGAGCAATAGCGGTGCGTGGCTCATGGCCTCGGTACCGCCCGCGAGCACGAGATGGGCGCGCCCCGCCGCAATCGACTGTGCCGCACTGTCGACGGCCTGCATGCCGGACGCACAATTGCGCTGCACCGTGTAGGCCGGCACACGCTCGCCGCAACCCAGGCGCAGCGCCACCACGCGCGCGATGTTGGCTTCCTCCGGCCCCGGCATCACGGCACCGAGGATGACCTCGTCCAGCGCTGCCGCTTCGAAGGACTGCCGTGCGAGCAGTGCGCGCCCCGCATGTACGGCCAGATCCGAGGCCCGAAACGGCCCCGGGCCGAAACGCGCTTTGAGAAAAGGGGTGCGCGCGCCATCGACGATGTAGACCGGCCGTCGTTCAACGGCAGCCGCGGCATCGCGCCGAGCACGTCCGGCCATCACTGCTGCTCCGCTTCGCATTGGATCATCGCCATCCCCGTCACCGCCGGCCGCCCGATTCGTTCACGCCACCACCCGCAACCGCGGATCGAAGGCATCTCGTACCGCATCGGCAAAAACGTTCGCGGCCAGAACCAGTGCGAACATGAAACCGAACGCGGCGCTGAGCGACCACCATACCACCGGTTCGCGCGCGAGTTCCAAGCGTGCACTGTTGATCATGTTGCCCCACGATTCCATGCTCGGGTCGACGCCGATGTCAATATAGGTCAGCGCGGCCTCGGCGAGCACGAGACCACTGAAATCGAGCACGATGGAGATCATCACGATGTGCATGATATTGGGCACGATGTGCCGCACGATGATGACCCAGTGCGGCACGCCGAAGGCGCGCGCGGCGGCGATGAAATCGATCTCGCGCAGTTTGAGCGCCTCGCCGCGGAGATAACGGCACAGACCGGTCCAGGTGGTCACGCCCAGGATCATGCACAGTGCCAACAGACGCAGATCGGCGCGCGCGGCAAGGCTGGTGTAATCACCGGCGTGTCGGGCCATATAGACTTCGAGCATCAACGCTGCCGCGGCAATCAGCAGGACCCCGGGAATCGATGAGAGCGTGGTGTAGAGATACTGGATGACATCGTCCACCCAGCCGCGGAAATAGCCGGCTGCAATACCCAGCACAATCGCAAACGGCAACATGACCAGCGTCGTCAGAGTGCCGATCAAAAGCCCGGTTCTGACACTTTTCAAGGCCTGGTAGAGCACATCGTTACCCGTCTTGTCGGTACCCAGCAGATGGTAATAGGGCCCCACCGTGTGGACGATGCCGACGACCGCACACACCGCCGCCAAGGTCAACAGTATCGCGTACCACGGTATCCGCGTGCGGCCGCGCGCGACCTCGACCATCAGGTCCACCCACGGCCTGCGCTGGCGGCGCGCCAGCAGGGTGACGACGACGAGCCCGATCACCGACCACACGACCAGGCCGCGCAGCAAACCGTGTACCGTCCGCGCGGTGAGATCGCCCGCGAGCTGCGTCGCCGGATCGTCGAGATGACGTCCACCGTAATCCAGGCGCGGGTATTCCCGTCGCACCGTGCCGTCTGCCTGATACACCACTTCCTTGGCGTAGGCATAGGCCGCGAACGGCGCCGAGTAGGTCGTCTCGACGTGATTGCGCAGCGGACTGACCAGCACATCGAGCAGACTGGCCGTCTCGCCGGCTGCGCCGCTGCGCCCCGTCTGGCTATCTTCCGAGGGCAGAAAATGACAGGAGTCGAGCAGCGCGATCGAGACGAAGGCGGCCAACACCACCGCCGCCGACATGCCCAGCGGCCGCTGCGCGACCTGCCGCCAGGGCGCCGCCAGATGCTCGTGCCGCGAGGCGTACCAGGCGTAGACACAGGCCAGCACGATCAACAGGAAGAACAAGGCGTCAGTCTTGAGTACGACCAGTTCCATGCCCGTCGTCTCAGTTCAAGCGCACGCGTGGGTCGACCAGCGTGTAGGAGATGTCGGTGAGAATCAGACCGGTGATATAGAGCACCGACCCGAGGAAGACCATTGCCCTCACGATGGCGAAATCCTGGGCCTGGATGGCCTCGATGGTGTAGCTGCCAAGCCCTGGGATACCAAAGAAGGCTTCCGTGATCAGACTGCCGAGAAACAGCGCTGGCAAAATCACGACCACACCGGTCAGAATCGGGATCAGGGCATTGCGTAACACGTGCCCGTACAGCACGGCTTGCTCGGACAGGCCCTTGGCGCGCGCCGTGCGAACATAATCGCGATTGATCTCTTCGAGGAAGATCGTGCGGTACCAGCGTGTGCCGTTACCGATGCCGCCGATCACGCCGACCAATACCGGCAATATCACAAATTTCAGTGCGGCCCAGCCGCTGTCATAACCCGAGATCGGCACCAGGCGCAACAATTTGCCGAAGACGAATTGCCCGCCGATGATGTAGAACAAACCCGAGATCGACATCATCGCCACGCAGATGACCACTGCCCAGGTGTCGATGTAGGTGCCGCGGAAAAAAGCGATGCCGAGTGCAAGCGTGATCGTAATCAGCAGACTGAGCAGGAAAACAGGAAGCGTGATGGCGAGACTGGGCCACATCCGTTGGGAGATGTCATAGCCGATGTCGCGGCCGCTGTCGGATTGCCCGAAGTCGAACAGAAACAATTTGATGGTATTGCGATAGAAGATGGTGTCGGTGACCTGCTCGGCGCCGGCGGCAGCCGCGTTCCACAACAAGGGTTTGTCATAGCCCCGATCGGACTTCCATTTCTCGATCGCCTCCGCCGTGACGTGTTTGGTGCCGAGATGGAGACGAGCCATATCCTCCGGCGAATTGACGACGAAGAACAGCACGAACGTGATGACGTTGACCCCGAGCAGGATCGGAACGGCATAGGCCAGGCGGCGCAGAATGTACGCGATCATCGTACTACGGCCCGTTGCCGTGCGCGGTAGGTGCGCCAGGCTGGAATGGCCGACAATAACACCAGCACGCCGCCCAGGATCAACGGCCAGACCACCGGTCGATTCCACTCGCGGCGACGCTTGGCCCGCAACTCCGGATCGATCGTCTTGTATTTCAGCGTATTGCGCGCCATGAGATTCGGCTTCGCATTGCCGAACCAGCTATGGAAAAGCGTGTACGCGGTCGGATGGAAACCCCACAACCACGGCGAGTCGCGACGCACGATGGCGATCATCTCGTCGATGACGGCCTGGCGTTCGGGGCCGTCTGCCATTGAACGCATGGCTTCGAACAATTCGTCGAAACGTTCATTCGCGTAATTGACCGCATTCTCCCCCTGAGTCTTCGCTTTGCCGTTCGGACCATAGAGCAGGAACAGGAAATTCTCCGGATCGGGATAATCCGCGTTCCAGCCCCAGCCGAACACCTGCGCCGTACCTTTACGGACCTTCTCCTGAAAGCGGTTGTAGTCCGTTGCACGAATGACGAGCTGGATGCCGAGCTTGTCGAACTGCTTCCGGTACCAGTTCAAGAGAGATTTGCTGCCCGGTCCGGACGAAACCGTTTCGAAATACAGCGTCAATGCCTTGCCCGTGGCCGGGTTGCGGCCGTCCGGATAACCGGCTTCGCGCATCAGTTGGCGCGCTTGCGCCAGCGTCTTGCGCACCGGACGCCCATCGCGCCACTTGTAGACATAAGGATTGATGCCGGCTTCGCCTTCGACATGGCCGAAGATTCCCGGTGGGATCGGGCCCTGTGCCGGCACTCCGCGTCCGTTGGCGAAAATGGAAATCAGCTCCTCGTAATCGACGGCAATGGCGATTGCGCGACGCAGCAGCCGGGCCCGCTCGCTGTCGCCGCCGACGATCGGATCGAGCATGTTGAATCCCATGTAGGACGTCGACGCCGTCACCGCGGTGACCAATCGGATGTCCTTCGCCTGCATCGATTCGGTCAAGCCCGCTTCGCCCTGCTGGTTGAACTTGATAGCCTGATCGAAGCTGTCGGCGAGCACGCTGGAGACGTCATAGTAGCCTTGCAGGAATTTGGTCCACTCGGGGATCTGCTCTTTTTCCAGGCTGTAGTAGGCGACGTCGATAAACGGCATACGTTGACCGGCCTTATCGAGCAAACCGGCGGCCGCATCCTGCGCGCTGCCTTCATCGGGATACGCTTCTCCGCGAAAGTTCGGATTGCGTTCCAGCACCATGCGCCGATTGGGATTGTTGTCGGTGAGCATGTAGGGACCCGTGCCGACCGGATACCAATCCAGCGAAATATTGCGTTCCTTCATGCCGGGTTGGGCGTAGAAGACCTCAGCTTCCCACGGTACCGGCGCGAAGAACGGCATCGCCAGCCAGTAGCGGAACTGTGGATATTTCTCGGTGATGCGGATCTCGTAGGTGTAGCGGTCGATGACCCGCGCGCCCGCGAGTTCGTGCTTGCGCAAGTCGATGTAATCCGACTCCTCGCCGCCAGCCGCAGCCAGCGTCTGCCCGAACTCGGCCAGGCCTTTGATGTACTTGCTCATCAGACCCGCCACCGGTGAATGCAGATTGGGGTGGGCGAGGCGCTTGATCTCGTAGACGTAATCCTCCGCGGTCAGTTCACGTGTGCCGACTTGCTCGAAGTCCGCCAGCGTTGCGTGCTCGGCCAGATCATCGCGGTCCAGATCGTGGTAGACATGCTTGCCGTCGTCGTCGCGCGCAAAGGCCGGGTGCGGTTGATAGAGGATGCCGGGTTTGATTTTGATGCGATAGATCGCTTCGTGCACCCGTTCGCGCGGCGCATCGTCCCCCAGGACAGCGCCATCGGCATCGACGTAAACAGGCTCGGGCAAGGCCTCGGCTGTCAGCGGCACGAGGCGGTAGGGTCGTTCGAGAAAATGGTACTGCACCACCGGCTCGTAGATCTGGCCGGTGAAGACCGCCTCGTTCTCGCTATAAGAGGAGACCGGGTCGAGATGCTTGGGGCGCTCGGCGAACGAGCCATACATGATTGCCCGGCTGCTGTGGGCATCCGGGTACGGGTTATTCCAGGGTTCCTCACTGCAGGCCGCCAGCACGACCGCGGCGATCATGCCAGCATAGCGGAGAAACCACGCTCGGATCGGGAACTGCAAAGTCGAAGCCGCTGCACGAATGGGGCAGGATTATAAACTCACTGCGGACCCTGTACACTCTCGCCACGCGCAGCCACATGAGACACCCCGCTACGGCACTGCCGACACTCACGGCGCAAACGTGGAACGAACGGACCGGCTGCGACATCCGGTGGACCCGCGGCGGCGGAGGGTCGCTAGCGATGATAATCCACTAAGGGTCCGCCGCAGAATAACCGGGCGATTTGGGGCGTCGAGGCGCCCGGCTGGCAAGGCGCGAGGAGGGCGAATAG
>JBBDTC010000193.1:25356-27428 GCA_040904625.1 Gammaproteobacteria bacterium | reverse complement strand
CCCACGACCCGGCCGCGCACGACGTGCGCCAGGAAGGCCTCGACGTCGTCGTCCTGCTGCTCGCGCCGATCGTGCCGCACATCGCGCATGTCCTGTGGCAGGCGCTGGGGCATCCAGAGACACTGGTCGACAGCCGCTGGCCGGTGGCGGACCCGGCTGCACTCGCCCGTGACGAACTGGACCTCGTCGTCCAGGTCAATGGCCGCAAACGTGCACTCATTCGCGTCGGCGCCGATGCCGACTCGGCCACCTGTGAAGCCGCTGCACAGAAAGACGCCAATGTGCAGCGCTTTACTGACGGGAAAACTATCCGGAAGATAGTGGTCGTTCCAGGTAAGCTGGTGAACATCGTCGTTCAGGATTGAATCATGCGCAGGATTCTGAAATCCGTCTGCACCCTGCTCGTGCCGATGCTGATGCTGACGGCCTGCGGCGGCTGGCACCTCCGCGGCACCAGCGTCGACGGCGGGCTCACCCATCGCGTCTATATCCGGGACGCAAACTCCAACTATGTCGGCGACGCAGTGCGTCGCGAGATTGTCAATCGCGGAGGCCAGGTAACGCGATCGCGTGCGCAGGCTGAAATCGTCGTCGACATCGAGGGAGAGCGGTATGAACGGCGCATCCTTTCCGTCGATCAGGATACCGGGAAAGTACGTGAAATCGAACTCGGCCTCGGCGCGGTTTTTGCCGTGCGCACGGTAGACGGCCGCCTGCTGGTGCCACGCGAAGAGATCACTTGGGAACTCGATTACGTCTTTGACGAAGGATCGGTGCTCGGCTCCAACGAGCAGGACAACATCATCCGTCGTGATCTCGCCGAGGTAGCGGCAACAGCCATCGTCTTGCGGCTCCAGGCGACGGAGGTTCCTGAACCTGTCGAAAAGACGCCGAAGACCACCGCCGCCGCCGGCGTCACGCCTTGAACCCGGCCGCGCTGCACGGCTGCGCTATCGAATGCCGCTGAGCCCCGATCGCCTGTTCGAGCGGCTGCGCAACAGCCCGCTCGACGCAGTCTACTTTTTCTACGGTGATGAGCCCCTGCAGATCATGGAGATGGCCGACGCGTTGCGGACGCGGGCGCGCGCCGACGGCCTGCTCGAGCGTCGTGTTTTCGATGCCGACAACGCCGCCGATTGGGATCAGATCGGCGGCGAGAGCAATGCCCTGTCCCTGTTTGCCGAAAGGCGCTTGATCGAGATTCGCATCGGTAGCCGCAATCCTGACAAGCGCGGTACCGAGGTGCTCGAAAAAATCGCGAGTACCCGGGACGCAGAGGACATCTTCCTCGTTCTCGCCGGCAGCATCGAATCGCGCGTGCGCAAATCACGCTGGTTCAAGGTGCTCGAAAAAGACGCGACATGCGTTGTTGCCCGCGAACCTGAGCCGGCACAGATGCCCGAATGGCTGGCCCGGCGCGCCGCGCGCCACGGCAAGAAAATGACACGCGAGGCCGCCCAATTGATTGCCGAGCGCGTCGAAGGCAACCTGCTGGCGGCGGCCCAGGAGGTGGAGAAGCTCTGTCTGCTCGTGGAAGGGGGGACGATTGCCGATGAGGACGTCATCCATGCCGTCACCGACAGCGCCCGCTTCGACGTCTATCAGCTGGTCGACGCGGTAATCACTGCGCAATCGCCGCGCGCGCTGCGTATCCTTCGCGGCCTACGCGAGGAAGGGACGGAAGTGCCGCTCATCACCTGGGCGCTGGGCCGCGAACTGCGCCAGCTCGCGGCGATGCGGGGCGCCATCGCCCGCGGCACCCCGTTAGCACGCGTGCTCGACGAATATCGCGTGTGGAATCAGCGCAAAGCACCGCTGCGGCGTATGCTGGAAAGCCGCACCGAAGATGAATTGCTGAGCCTGCTGACGTACGCTAACTTCGTCGATACCGTGGCCAAGGGGGGCCGTGACGGCTCCGCCTGGGATGAGGCAGCGATACTCGTGCTCGGCATCTGCGGCCAGCCCGCGGCGCGCAAACTGATGGCGACGATATGAATGAACGTTATGAATGACCCAGCCGAGTTCGCTTCGACCACGGGTAACGTGGCCGATTATGTCAGCGGCCTGGCGCG
>JBBDTC010000193.1:15915-25346 GCA_040904625.1 Gammaproteobacteria bacterium | reverse complement strand
GGCCAGCCATACCATGGCCGCGGCCACCACGGCCGAGAAGAACCGTGCCCTGAGCGCGATCGTGGCCGCGCTCAACGACAGCCGCGCGCGCATCGTCGAGGCCAACGCGGACGATCTCGCGAAGGCTCGCGAGCGGGGCCTCGAGCCTGCCCTGCTCGATCGCCTCGAGCTCACCGCGCAGCGCCTGGACGCGATGGCAGAAGGTGTCGCCGAAGTGGCGGAGCTGCCCGACCCGATCGGCACGATCAGCGATCTCGCCTATCGTCCCAGCGGGATACAGGTCGGACGCATGCGCGTCCCCCTCGGCGTGGTCGGCATCATCTACGAATCGCGCCCCAACGTCACCGCCGACGCTGCGGCCCTGTGCATCAAATCGGGTAACGCCGCAATCCTGCGTGGAGGCTCCGAAGCGCTGGCGTCGAATCAGGCCATTGCGGCCTGCGTGCGGTCCGGGCTGGAGGCAGCCGGGCTGCCCGGAACGGCCGTACAGGCAGTGGCGACGACGGACCGCAGCGCGGTCGGCAGCATGCTGGCCGAACGCGAGCATATCGATGTCATCGTGCCACGCGGCGGCAAGAGCCTGATCGAGCGCGTCAGCCGCGAGGCGTGCATGCCGGTGATCAAACATCTCCACGGCGTTTGCCACGTTTTTCTCGACGACGATGCCGATGCCGATAAGGGTTTCCGGATCGCGCTCAACGCCAAAACCCAGCGTTACGGGACCTGCAACACCATGGAGACCCTGCTCGCCACGCCCGCCAGCGCCGAGCGGATTTTCCCGCGGCTGCTCGCGGCCTACGTCGAAGCCGGGGTCGAGATACGGGGCTGCGTACGTACCCGATCCTTTCATCCCATGGTCGGGGCGGCCAGCAAGGCGGATTGGCACGAAGAATACCTGGCAGCGATACTGGCAGTGCGCGTCGTCGACGATCTCGCGCAGGCCATCGCCCACATCCGGCAATATGGTTCCCAGCATACCGATGCAATCGTGACGGAAAATTACGCGCGGGCGCGGCGCTTTATCGCCGAAGTCGATTCGAGTTCGGTGATGGTCAATGCCTCGACTCGCTTTGCGGACGGTTACGAGTACGGCCTGGGAGCGGAGATCGGCATCAGCACCGACAAATTTCATGCTCGCGGACCGGTCGGCCTCGAGGGCCTCACTTCGCAGAAATGGATCGTGCTCGGAGACGGTCACATCCGCGAATGATCGGCGACGGCGAACCGCGATGACCTTCCCGTTGCGCAATGAGCGGCAGCCTATCGGGCTGCTCGGCGGCACCTTCGATCCCGTTCACAATGGCCATCTGCGTGTTGCCATCGAGGCCCTGGAGGCGCTCGAGTTCGCTGCCGTCCATCTGCTGCCCTTGTTTCAGCCAGGACATCGGTCGCCGCCGACCGCCGCCGCTGCCGACCGCGTCGCGATGCTCAAAGCGGCCGTCCGCCCTCCGCTGCTGGTGGATTCGACCGAGATCGAGCGCGGCGGCACCACCTATACCGTCGACACCCTCGAAACCCTGCGCAAGCGCTTCCCGAGCCGTCCTTTGTGTCTGCTCCTCGGCCTGGACAGCTTCCTCACTCTGCCCAGCTGGCACCGCCCGCAGGCGTTACTCGAACTGGCTCATATCGTCGTTGCCGCTCGCCCCGATGTCTCATCCGAGGGCGAGCCCGGGCTTGACGAATTGATCGCGAATGCGCAGTCTGAGCGTGTGTCCGATCTTCATGAACACAATGCGGGATGCCTGTATTTCCTCGATATCCCGCTCCTCCCCATCGCATCGAGTGACTTGCGCGCGCGCTGCCGCGCCGGGCGCAGCATTCGCCACCTCGTTCCTGATGCCGTCGACGATTACATCCGCCGGCAGGGCCTCTACCAGACATGACAGCAACACCCGACATCGAATCCGCGGAACTTCTCGGCCACGTCGAGCGCGCCCTCGACGATGTCAAGGCCATCGATGTCCGCGTGCTGGACGTGCGCAAACTGACCGTCATCACTGACTACATGGTCATCGCCACCGGACGCTCGGCACGCCAGGTCAAGGCACTTACCGATCGGGTCCGCGAGGAAGCAGTGAAACACGGTGGCGCCGTCATCGGTGTCGAAGGCGACGCGCAGGCCGACTGGGTACTGGTCGACCTCGGTGACGTGGTCGTACACATCATGCAACCGGCGACACGGGATTTCTATCAACTCGAAAAGCTCTGGGAGGAGCCGCCGCAAACGCGAGCCGACGCCGGCTGAGCGCCGCACCGGTGCGCATCGATGTTTTCGGCGTGTGCCGTCGCCCCCCACTGTGGGTGCGCGATGCGACGCAAGCCTATACCCGCCGTATGCCGCGCGATGTGCCGGTAGCATTCAGCCACATCGCGCCCGGGCCGAACAGCGTATCCAGCGACGAGCGACGGCGCGACGAGGCGCAGCGACTGCTGAAACGCATCAAACCCACGACGCGTCTGATCGCACTGGACGAGCGTGGTGTCGAAGCCGATAGCGCCGCGGTGGCCCACTGGCTGGAAGAATGGCGCAGCGGTGGCGCCGATGTAGCCCTGGTGATAGGCGGGGCCGATGGCCACGGCGAGGTGATTTTCGATCAGGCCCAGCAACGCTGGTCCTTGTCACGCCTCACCTTGCCGCACCTACTGGTGCAGTTGGTTGTTGCCGAGCAGCTTTACCGGGCATGGAGCATCATCGATGGGCATCCCTACCACCGTGGCTGAAGAACGCTGCCGATGAACGCTGCCTCATCACCTCTCTTGTGGCTTGCGTCGCGCTCCCCGCGGCGGGGCGAACTCCTCGAGCAACTCGGTGTTCGTTTTGCACGGATCGACGTCGAAGTCGATGAGAGCTGCCTGGACGCCGAAGCGCCCGCGGACTATGTCCGTCGGGTCGCCCTGCTCAAGGCCGCGACGCCGCGTGCCGATGGCGACGAGCGTGTCATTCTCGCTGCTGATACCTGCGTCAGCGTGGGCGGGGAAATCTTCGGCAAACCGCGCGATTTCACGGATGCGAAACGCATGCTGCGATGCCTCTCAGGGCGCTGGCACACGGTGTACACGGCGGTCGTCTTGAGCGCTCCGCAAGCACCACCCGAGGTCGCCGCAGTTGCCACCCGGGTCGAGTTCGTCATCCTGGACGATGCCTTGATCGCGGCCTACTGGGGCAGTGGCGAACCTGCCGACAAGGCTGGCGCCTATGGCATACAGGGTCTCGGCGGAGCACTGGTACGCGGCATCGAGGGCAGCTATTCGGCGGTAGTGGGTCTGCCGCTCGCCGAGACTCGAGCACTGCTCGACGGCGCCGGCGTCCGGCACGCATTGTCCGGCGGGCTCAGTCAGTCTTGAATGGGGTATTCAACACCCGCGGCACACCGATATTCTTGAGCGAAACGTAGACCGGCAGACCGCCGCGAAACGGTGGATAGTCTTCGCCCAGGATGAGCGGCGCGAGGTAGCGCCGACAATCCGCCGTGATGCCGTAGCCGTCAGCCGAGATGAATTCGCGCGGCATCTTCTTTTCGACGTTGGCGACTTCGTCGAGGCGCGCCTTGCCGACTTCCCAGGTGTAAGGTTCGTCCGCTGTCCGAACGATGATCGGCATCACCGCGTTTTCGCCGGCGAGCGCCATCTCCACCGCGGCGCGGCCCAGAGCATAGGCTTGCTCGACATCGGTTGCGGAGGCGATATGACGCGCGGCACGCTGCAGATAATCGGCTACCGCCCAGTGGTACTTGTAGCCCAGTCTTGACTTGGTGAGGTCAGCGACCACTGGCGCCACGCCACCGAGTTGAGCGTGTCCGAAGGCGTCACGTGTACCCGCCTCGGCCACGAATCGGCCCTCGGCGTCCCGCAGACCTTCCGAAACGACGATAGTGCAGTAGCCGTATTCCTTGACGCAACGATCGACCTGGCCCAGGAAATCCTCTTCGTCGAAAGGAATTTCGGGAAACAGGATGATATGCGGTGCGTCGCCCGGCGCTTCACTGGCCAGGCCTGCGGCCGCGGCAATCCAGCCGGCATGTCGCCCCATGACCTCCAGCACGAAAACCTTGGTCGAGGTCTTGGCCATGGAGCGCACGTCCAGGCCAGCCTCGCGTATCGACACGGCAACGTACTTGGCCACAGACCCGAACCCTGGACAGTTATCGGTCAGCGGCAGGTCGTTATCGACGGTTTTCGGGATCCCGATGCAAGTCAAAGGATAGCCTGCAGTGGCGGCGAACTGAGCGACCTTGTTCGACGTATCCTGCGAATCACCCCCACCGTTGTAGAAAAAGTAGCCGATGTCGTGGGCTTTGAAGACCTCGATCAGGCGTTCGTACTCGGCACGATTCTTCTCCACGCTCTGCAACTTGTACCGGCACGAGCCGAATGCGCCCGCGGGCGTGTGGCGGAGCGCCGCAATATCGGCGCCCGATTCCAGCGAGGTATCGATCAGATCCTCCTCCAGCGCGCCAATGATGCCGTGGCGCCCCGCGAATACCTTGCCTATTTGCGCGGGATGCCGGCGGGCGGCCTCGATCAGGCCGCAGGCCGAGGCATTGATTACGGCTGTCACGCCGCCCGATTGCGCGTAAAACGCGTTTCGCTTACCCACTGTCATAGTATGTTTCCGCGTCAAGGTTGATGGATTCTTCGGCGCCGGGTCACCGGTGATCGACTGCGTGCTGCGATCCGCATCGAACTCGACGCAGACCGACCGGTCTTACTCTACAATACCGTCCACGCTGCTGCATCGCCGCGCCAGTTGTGGCTATTCCGGCAGTCATATACGCCATGAGCATTCAACAAACATTCCTGACACTCCTGCTCTGTCTCCTGCTGCCTGCATCACTCAGTGTGGCTCAGGAGGCGATCGAGCTGCCCGATATCGGCGACTCTGCCGGTTCCGTGATCTCGCGTGAGCAAGAACGCAAACTCGGCGAGAATTTCATGCGCGAAGTGCGCCGCCAGGCGCCCATGGTGACCGATGAGGAGGTCGAAGACTATATCCAGGAACTCGGTGAGAGCCTGAGCGATAACACTGATTACTATGGAGATTTCGAGTTTTATGTGATCGACAGTCCGGTCATCAACGCCTTCGCGGTACCGGGTGGGTTCATCTTCTTCCATACCGGTCTCATACTCGAGAGCGAGACCGAGGCCGAACTCGCCTCGGTGGTCGGCCACGAGATCGCTCATGTGACGCAGCGCCATGGCGCGCGCATGATCGAAGCGGCGTCGACGATGAATCTGCCGATGATCGCGGCGACCATCGGCGCGATTCTCGTCGCCGTCGCCGATCCCCAAGCGGGCGCCGGCGCCCTGATGGCAACCCAGGCTGCCGCGGCCCAGTATCAAATCAACTTCACACGGGGCAACGAAAAGGAAGCCGATTCCATGGGAATCAGGTTGATGAGCGACGCCGGTTACGACACCAGTGCCATGGCAGCCTTTTTCGAGCGCATGCAGCGTGCCAACCGCTACAACGATCCGGCGTTCATTCCCGAATACCTGCGCTCTCATCCGGTCACCGTCAATCGTATCGCCGAAGCCCGCGATCGCGCGGAGACCGTGCGGCCCAGCATCATTCGGGAAGACAGCTACAAATACCATCTCATCAAAGCCAAGCTGCGGGTGCGGACGGCCTCCAATCCGATGGCGGCACGACACCTCTTCGAGACCGCGCTCGCGCAAAAACGCTACGTGCACGAAGAGGTAGCCCGCTACGGCTACGCGCTCGCTCTGACGGAGACCGGGGACTTCGACAAGGCACGCGACGAGTTGCAGCAGCTCATCGCGGAATATCCGATGCTCACATCGTTTCGTATTGCCGCCGCCGCTCTCGAGAAGCGTGCCAGGAACTATCAGGCATCACTCGAGCATTACCGTGCAGCTTACGAGCTCGAACCCGAGACCCGCGCGGCGGTCTACGGCTACATCAACGCCTTGTTGCTCGTCGAGCGGGCCGAGGAGGCGAAATCCCTGCTGCGGAACTATGGCCTGTCCGACCGTCGGGATCCGAAGTTCTACAAGCTGCTGGCGGAAGCCGAGACGCAACTCGGGGAGAAGGCGAATTCGCATTTCTCGCTGGCCGAGTATTACCTCAGCCTCGGCGAGTACCCGCATGCCGCGGAGCAGCTGCGCATCGCGCGTGAAACACCGGGGCTGAGCAACTACCAACGGCAGAAGATCGTCGCCCGACTCGACGAAGTCGAAACCACGATCATCGAGCTCGACCGGGAAGAACGCCGGCGCTGATCTCCCACACGGCGCCGTTCTCTCGGCGCCGAACATCAACAACTGTAAACAATTCGCGGATCACACCCGCTTTGTGGCTTGGTTAACAGACATGTCACCAGGATTTCCTATCATTGCATTGCGCCCAACGACGACAACAGACCAGCACTGACGCCGGTCAATAAAAAAATGGATGAAACACGACATGAGAAATCGATATTCGCTAAGCTACGCTCTTGATTTAACTGGAATAATCGCTCTATCTGGCGCCACTGTCGCTCTCGGAGGCGCTCTCTGGCTCAGCGCTTCAGCGACCGAAGCCATACTACTCACTTCCTTCAAATACGCTCTGATGACCGCCGTTGCTGCACTGGTGCTGGCCCGCGCCAGCGAGATAGTCCGGCTCATGCGCCGCGAGGTCCCCGCGCTGGAAACGGCGGCCCACAGCAGCGAGGGCGCAGCGGCGCCGTCCAACGTCGAAAGTCTGCCTCAGCGCCAGGGTCGTCTGCCGCGCGCGGCCTGACTCCCGCCAGCCGGGCGTCTCGGCGCCCCAAATGGCCCAGTTATTCTGCCGCGGACCCTTAGGGCCCACGGCAAAATAGCTGCTCGATTTCGTGATAAAAGCCTGTCGAACCATTGCTTTCGTGTCTTGCTAGAAGTCCAGCATGGACTTACTCGCTCGCCCTCTCCAAAGACAAAAAAAGGCCGGCAACGGAGCCGGCCTCGAGTGTCTCGCGGGCGCGCGCGGCTCAGCCGAGCAGGACTCCGCCGTACTGGACGAAGAACGGCACGAACACGAGCGACAGAATAGCGGAGAGCTTGATCAGGATATTGAGTGACGGCCCGGACGTGTCCTTGAGCGGATCGCCCACGGTATCGCCGATCACCGCGGCCTTGTGGGCCTCCGTGCCCTTGCCACCGTGGTTGCCTTTCTCGATGTATTTCTTGGCGTTGTCCCAGGCGCCACCGCTATTGGAACTCGAAATGGCGAGCACACCACCCGACACCAGGGACCCGGCCAGCAAGCCGGCGGTCGCCTCGATACCGAACAGGAAACCGGTCGCGAGGGGGGCACCCATGATGAGGATGCCGGGCGGGATCATCTCCTTGAGCGCGGCCTTGGTCGAGATGGCCACACATTGCTCGTAATCGGGATCACCGGTTCCTTCCATGATGCCCGGAATGACGCGGAACTGCCGCCGCACCTCCTCGATCATCTCATAGGCAGCCGAACCCACTGATTTCATGGTCATGGCCGAGAAATAGGCTGGCAGGACTGCGCCGATGAACAGCCCCGTGAAGACCATGGGATCGAGCAAATTGATGCTGCCGAGGAGGTCGTATTCGGGACCGTTCTTCTCCTTGAGCAGGAGATCCGCACGGGTGAGGAACGCCGCAAACAGCGCCAGAGAAGTCAGAATTGCCGCGCCGATGGCGAAACCCTTGCCCATCGCAGCAGTGGTGTTGCCGGCGGCGTCGAGGATGTCGGTGCGCTGACGTACGTGTTCGTCCATGCCAGCCATCTCGGCGATGCCGCCGGCATTGTCTGCCACCGGACCGTAGGCGTCGATGGTCAAGGCGATGACCAGGGTTCCCAGCATGCCCAGAGAAGCTATCGCAACCCCGTACATCCCGGCCAGTTCCCACGGAATATAGATGGCGAGACCGATGGCCACGTACGGCCCGACCGCACTCTTGTAGCCGAGCGCCAAGCCGAAAATGATATTCGTCGCCGCCCCCGTCTCACAGGACTGCGCCACTTCGCGCACCGGCTTGTAGTCGTGGGCGGTGTAGTACTCGGTCATCAGACCGACCACGAGCCCCGCTACCAGCCCGGCGAGAAAGCAGAAATAGACGTCCAGGGAAGTGCACTCGATACCGGTCATGGTGAAGTTCGCCGGCACCATCTGCATGGTCACGAAATAGATCACGACCGCCATCAGGACGCTGGAGATAATCAGCATTTTCTTCAGCGCCGGGCCGACCTGCGCTTCGGTCTGCACCTTCACCAGCATCAGCGTGACCAGACTGATCGGAATGCCGACGGCCGAAATCAGAATGGGATACAGCAAGGCGTCGACGTTGCCGGCGAACGCAATGGCGGAAATCACCATCGCCGCACAGGTGCTCTCGGCGCATGATCCGAACAGGTCCGCGCCCATACCGGCGACATCACCGACATTGTCGCCGACGTTGTCTGCAATGACCGCCGGGTTGCGCGGATCGTCTTCGGGAATCCCCGCTTCGACCTTGCCGACGAGATCGGCACCGACGTCGGCTGCCTTGGTGAAGATGCCGCCGCCGACACGGGCGAACAGCGCGATCGAGGAACCGCCAAGGCCGAAACCGGCGATGACTTCCATCAAAACATGGGTCGGCAGCTCGGCCGGCATCACCGCCTTGAGCAGAATATAGACCAGCAGGAGGCCCAGGGAGGCCAGGCCGACCAGGCCGAATCCCATCACCGCACCCGAGTGCACGGCAACGTTGAATGCGTCAGAGAGGGATTTATTGGCGGAAACCGTGGTCCGAACGTTGCCCACGGTCGCGATCTTCATGCCGATGAAGCCCGACGCGATGGAGATGATGGCGCCGAAAACGAACGCGACGGCGGTGTAGATGCCCTCGTTCACGTAAGCGGTGTGATGATCGTCGATCAGCGCCGCGATGATGGCCGCGAACACGACGATGAAAATCGCCATGAACTTGTATTCCTGCTTGAGGAATGCCATCGCGCCGGTGGCGATAGCCGAGGAAATCTTGGCCAGCCGTTGCCTGGTTCCGGCGTCTTCGACACCCATGTCGATGGGTATCTTCTTGACCGACGTCGAGTAGTAGAAGGCCGTGGCCAGGCCAAACAACGACAAGGCCAGGATGAGGGTAATCGCCATGGTAGATCTCTCTCCGACTGGTTGCGAGGAATCGGCTCGGTGGGCCCCGAATTCCCGTGCGGGATTTATTGTGGTGTCCGACAGGTTGCTAGCGGAAGGCGCGCAATATAACCGTCTTTCGTCCAGTAATCGACCTTTGCCGGGCATGGAAACCGGTGCCAGTACAGTGCCTTGCGTGGTCGCGGGCCCGGCGCCCGGCAGGTATTGGTGGGCCGTGTAGGGATCGAACCTACGACCATCGGATTAAAAGTCCGGTGCTCTACCAGCTGAGCTAACGGCCCGAGAGGAAACATCGTGTTCCGGCCGAGCGCCAGCTTCGGG
>JBBDTC010000193.1:7072-15905 GCA_040904625.1 Gammaproteobacteria bacterium | reverse complement strand
CCCGGCCCCGCTTCAGTCGAACGGGTCCGGGGAACGGGCCGCGATCCTAGCGAATCGTCCCGCGGAAGTACAACGTGCCTCCCTTCTGCAGCGGCCACGAAGGGCCGCTGGTGAACAAGGGCCTTGATATTTTGACGGCCGCCCCCATGATTAGCGCACTTTGTGCGACAGCCCAGGATTGCGACATGCCGATATACGAATACGAATGCCGCGAATGCGGCCACAAGCTCGAGGCCATCCAGCGCTTCAGCGACGCGCCGTTGAAGACCTGTCCCGCCTGCAGCAAGGACAGCCTCAAGAAGCTGATCTCGGCCGCCGGTTTCCATCTCAAGGGCACCGGTTGGTACGAAACCGACTTCAAGAACAAGGGCAAACCCGCGACCAAGAAGAAGGAGGACGGAGAGGGCGGCGACAAGGCCGGCAAAGCCGACGAGAAAAAGCCCGCCAAGACCGAAGAAACCACCAAATCGTCGGGCGCAGCAGCAACCCCGGATTGATCGCCCACGCGGGGTTGCCGACCATGGCCGGCGCCCTGAACACACGCTCGTAAATGTCGTCCAGGTGATGGCGGCGTGTCGCAAGCGGGCCCCCTGCGCCGCGACACGCCGTAAATACATCGCTGTAGGCTCGGGCGCCGCCTTCCCGCGGCGCACCGGTCGCGGCGCAGGGGACCCGCTCGCTCATCAAGCTCGAGCGACATCTACGGGCACATATTCAGGGCGCCGATCTTCCGGCATGATCGCGCCCCGAAGCACCATCCCAAGCGCCATTGCGGGCAGCTGCGCCAATCCGTATCATGCCGCCCTTTCCCGCACCCCGCCCGCCAAGACGGCCTCTGTCTGCCCATGAGAACCCATTACTGCGGTGAGCTAGACGAGAACCTGGTCGACCATGAGGTGGCCCTGTGCGGCTGGGTGCATCATCGGCGTGACCACGGCGGCGTCATCTTCATCGACCTGCGCGATCGCGAAGGCGTCGCCCAAATCGTCATCGACCCGGACACACCGACGGCATTCGCACTCGCCGAGCGTGCGCGTGGCGAATTCGTGCTTCGCGTCCAGGGTCGCGTGCGACGGCGGCCCGCGGGCACGGTCAACCCGGACATGGCAACCGGCCAAGTCGAACTGCTCGCAACCGAACTCGACATCCTCAACGATGCCAGGACGCCGCCCTTCCAACCGGACGAGCGCCATATTCACGAAGATACGCGGCTACGCTATCGCTACATCGATCTGCGCGGCGAGCGCATGCGCGACAATATCCGCCTGCGTGCGCGCGCGGCGCGCGCCCTGCGCGCTTTTCTCGACGACAACGATTTCCTCGAGATCGAGACCCCGATGTTGACCAAGGCAACCCCGGAAGGCGCACGCGACTATCTCGTGCCCAGCCGGACCCATCCGGGGCGCTTCTTCGCGTTGCCGCAGTCCCCCCAGTTATTCAAACAAATCCTCATGATGTCGGGACTGGAGCGCTACTACCAGATCGTCCGCTGCTTCCGGGACGAGGACTTGCGCGCCGATCGCCAGCCGGAATTCACTCAGCTCGATATCGAGATGTCTTTCATCGACGAAGCGGCGCTGATGGACCTGATGGAGCGCATGATCCGCGGCCTGTTCGCCACCGTGCTCGAGGTCGAACTGCCGGCGCCATTCCCACGCATGACCCATGCCGACGCAATGGCCCGCTACGGCTCCGATCGCCCCGACCTGCGCAATCCCCTCGAACTGGTCGAGATCAGCGACCTGATGAAGGACGTCGAATTCAAGGTTTTCGCGGCGCCAGCGGCGGCGGCTGACGGCCGTGTGGCGGCGCTGCGCGCGCCGGGCGGCGCCAAGCTCACCCGCAAGCAGATCGACGACTACACCGATTTCGTCCGTATTTACGGCGCCAAAGGCCTCGCTTACATCAAGGTCAACGATCGCGCGGCCGGACTCGATGGCCTGCAGTCCCCGATCCTGAAGTTCCTGCCCCCGGAAGTCGTCCAACAGGTGCTCGAACGCAGCGGCGCCGCGAACGGCGACGTGGTGTTTTTCGGCGCCGATACCGCTGCCGTGGTCAATGCGGCCCTGGGCGCCCTGCGCGACAAACTGGCCCAGGACCTCGGGCTGGTCAGCGCTGGTTGGCGCCCGCTGTGGGTGATCGATTTCCCGATGTTCGAATGGGATGCCGAACAGCAGCGCTGGGCGGCGCTGCACCACCCTTTCACCGCGCCCAACGGATCCCTGGCCGAGCTCGAGGCGGCGCCGGGTACGGCCATCTCCCGCGCCTACGATATGGTCCTGAACGGATCCGAGATCGGCGGCGGCTCGATCCGCATCCATCGTCCGGAAATGCAGCGTGCCGTGTTCGGCCTGCTCGGCATTGACAGTACCGAGGCGGAAGAAAAATTCGGCTTCCTCATCGAAGCCCTGCAGCATGGCTGCCCGCCTCACGGCGGTATCGCGTTCGGCCTCGACCGCCTGGTGATGCTGATGGCGGGCGAGCAGTCCATCCGTGACGTCATCGCCTTCCCCAAGACACAGACCGCGAGTTGCCCGCTGACTTCGGCACCGAGCCCGGTCAGCGAACGCCAGCTCCGCGAACTGTCGATTCGCCTGCGCAAGGGCGCTGCCGAGTAACCTGTCGGGGCTTGTAATCCGGCCGCCGTGTCTGCATATGTAGAGATAACACCCGGCCACCATCGGGCTGTCCTGCAGCGAAACGGGAGCCGAACCTTGAACGCCGTCCTCAATCAACGCCCACAGCGGTTTACAGTGCCAGCGACCCGCCCGGAACATCTGGATGCGGCGGAGCGTGCATCGCTTTCTCAAGAAATCAAGGCGTTGCTGAAGGCCAACGACGCCGTCCTGGTCGCGCATTACTACACCGACCCAGCCATACAGGCACTCGCCGACGAGACCGGCGGTCACGTCTCGGACTCGCTCGACATGGCCCGCTTCGGCCACGAACATCCGGCTTCGACGCTGGTCGTTGCCGGCGTGCGCTTCATGGGCGAGACCGCCAAGATCCTGAATCCCGAGAAGCGTGTACTGATGCCTGATCTGGGCGCGGAATGCTCACTCGACCTCGGCTGCCCACCGGATGAGTTCGCCGCGTTCTGCGATGCGCATCCGGATCGCACCGTCGTCGTCTACGCCAATACCAGCGCAGCGGTCAAAGCCCGCGCCGACTGGATGGTGACCTCGGGCAGCGCGCTCGACGTGGTCCGCCACTTGATGGCCCGGGGAGAAAAAATCCTGTGGGCTCCCGATCGCTTCCTCGGCGACTACGTCCGCCACGCAACGGGCGCCGACATGCTGCTGTGGAACGGCTCGTGCATCGTCCACGAAGAATTCAAAGGCGAAGAGCTGCGGGCACTCAGAGCTGAGCATCCAGAGGCACGCGTGCTGGTCCACCCGGAATCGCCGCCGACGGTCATCGAACAGGCGGATTATGTCGGCTCGACTTCGGGCCTCATCAACGAAGTCCAGACGTCCCCGGCACAGTCGTTCATCGTCGCCACCGACAAGGGCATCTTCTACAAGATGCGCGAGAGCGCGCCGGATAAAACCCTTATAGAGGCGCCCACGGCAGGGCGCAGCGCCACTTGCCGCAGCTGCGGAGCCTGTCCGTGGATGGCGATGAACGGCCTGCGCAAGTTGCGTGACACCCTCGTCGCCGGGAACAACGAGGTCGTGGTTCCGGCCGATATCGCGGAACGCGCGCGCCGGCCGATTGCCCGCCTGCTCGAGTTTGCGGCCGCCCGCCAACAAACCGTACTCGGCAATAACGACGCCTGAAAAGGTCGGTGGATGCATCGGGGCCATCACACCCGCTGCATCGGAGCGCATGATTTGCGACAATCCGCGGCGGTGAAACTCTCGCGGAGGCGTATCGAATCCAGCCATGGCCGGACACAGTAAATGGGCCAACATCCGGCACCGTAAAGGCCGTCAGGATGCACGACGCGGCAAGCTGTTCACACGCCTGATCCGCGAGACCACGGTCGCCGCCCGCATGGGCGGCGCAGACCCTGCTGCCAATCCTCGCCTGCGCGCCGCGATCGACAGCGCACTGGCGGCGAATATGCCCAAAGACACTATCGAACGGGCGATCAGCCGCGGCGCCGGCGCCAATGACGGCGACAATTACGACGAAATCCGCTACGAGGGCTATGGGCCGGGCGGCACTGCGGTGATGGTCGACTGTATGACCGACAACCGCAACCGTACCGTCGCCGAAGTGCGCCACGCCTTCAGCAAGTGCGGCGGCAACCTCGGTACGGACGGGTCGGTTGCTTATTTGTTCAGAAAGCTCGGTCTGCTGTCATTCGACAGCGGCATCGACGAAGATGCGCTGATGGAAGCCGCACTCGAAGCCGGTGCCGAAGACATCGTCGTCAACGACGATGGCTCGATCGATGTCCTCACTGACCCGGACGAGTTCTCGACGGTCAAGGACGGCATGCACTCGGCTGGTTTCACCCCGGAATCAGCCGACGTCACCATGCGGGCGGAGGTACACAATCCCCTCGAAGAGGAGGACGCACAGAAGATGATGCGGCTGCTCGACATGCTGGAGGACCTCGATGACGTGCAGAAAGTCTATTCCAACGCGAGCATTGCCGATGAAATCCTGGCGAGTATCGGCAATTGATTCGGGTAATTGAATCTCGCGATGCGGTCCGTTGACGATCATTCTGGGCATTGATCCCGGCTCGCGCGTGACGGGCTACGGGGTGGTGAGCGTGGAACGCCATCGCGTGACCCATGTCGATGACGGCTGTATCCGACTCGGCGACATCCCCCTGGGCGAACGCCTGGTCATCCTGTTCGACGCCCTGTCGGCCATCATCGCGCAGCACCTGCCCGCCGAAGCGGCGGTGGAGAAGGTTTTCATGAACCGTAATGCCGATTCTGCGCTCAAACTCGGCCACGCTCGCGGCGTCGCCATGCTGGCAGCAGCGAAAGGCGGCCTGGCCGTCAACGAATACGCGGCGACCCTGATCAAGCAGACTGTCGTCGGCCGCGGCCATGCCGACAAGCTCCAGATCCAGCACATGGTCACCGCGCTGCTGCGGCTCGAGCGGGCACCGCAGGCCGATGCCGCGGATGCACTGGCGGCGGCGATTTGCCATGCCCATATGCGCACCGGGCTGGCGCAGATCGCACTGGCCGGAGCACGGCCGTGATCGGGCGCATTTCCGGCGTGTTGATCGAAAAGAAACCGCCGCAGATCATCGTCGACTGCCATGGCGTCGGCTACGAGATCGAGGCACCGATGACGACGATTTGGGCGCTGCCGGAACTCCACGAGCCGGTATCTCTGTATACCCATCTCGCGGTACGCGACGACGCCCACCTGCTCTATGGTTTCAGCAGCGCATCGGAGCGCACCTTGTTTCGTGCCCTGCTCAAAGTCAACGGCGTCGGCACCAGGATGGCGCTGGTTATTCTGTCCGGCATGACTGCCGACGAGTTCGCGGCCTGCGTACAAGCTGGCGATACGGCGCGCTTGAGTACCCTGCCCGGGATCGGAAAGAAGACCGCTGAACGCCTCATCGTCGAAATGCGCGATCGGGTGAGTCATTTCACCGACAGCGCTCCGCGCCTGGCGAGCGGCGGGCACGCGGCCGACGATGCCGTTGCCGACGCGGTCAGCGGCCTGATCGCTCTGGGCTATAAGCCGCAGGATGCGAGTAAGTTCGTGCATGCCCTGGATACCGCCCAGATGACCAGCGAGGCCATCATCCGCGAAGTCCTGAAGAGCCTCCTGCCCCGATGACCGGCATCCAGCCTTCGGTACGGCAATCGTGAGCGATTCAGCACGCATCGTCTCCGCCCAATCGGCGAGTGACGACGACACCGCCGACAACTCCATCAGGCCACGGCTGCTGGCCGACTACATCGGCCAACCGGCGGTCCGCGAGCAGATGGAGATTTTTATCGAGGCATCGCGCAAACGCGGCGAGGCACTCGATCATGTGCTCATCTTCGGTCCGCCCGGGCTGGGCAAGACCACCCTCGCCCACATCATCGCCAACGAGATGGGTGTCAACCTGCGCCAGACCTCGGGCCCGGTCCTCGAACGCCCGGGCGATCTCGCCGCGCTGCTGACCAATCTCGAACCGCGCGACGTGTTGTTCATCGACGAGATCCACCGCCTCAGTCCAGTAGTCGAGGAAATACTCTATCCGGCGATGGAGGATTATCAGCTCGACATCATGATCGGTGAAGGACCCGCGGCGCGCGCGATCAAGCTCGACCTGCCGCGTTTTACGCTAGTCGGCGCGACCACCCGAGCCGGATTGCTGACCTCACCCCTGCGCGACCGTTTCGGCATCGTGCAACGCCTCGAATTCTATTCCGTCGAAGACCTGGCCTACATTGTGCACCGTGCGGCCGGTATTCTCGGCGTCTCGATCGACGACGACGGCGCACACGAGCTGGCGCGGCGCGCGCGCGGCACACCACGCATCGCCAATCGACTGCTGCGACGCGCCCGCGATTTCGCCGAAATCAAGGCAGCGGGCTTGCTCGATGAAGACGTCACCGCGCGCGCCCTCGACCTGCTCAACGTGGACGTCCATGGCTTCGACGTCATGGACCGTAAACTGCTGCTCGCCGTGATGCAGAAGTTCGACGGCGGGCCGGTCGGCATCGACAGTCTGGCCGCTGCCATCGGCGAAGAACGCGGGACCATAGAGGACGTCCTCGAACCCTATCTGATCCAGCAGGGATTCCTCATGCGCACGCCGCGGGGGCGGGTGGCGACCCGTTCGGCCTGGCAGCATTTCGGTCTGGCCATGCCGGTATCCGATCGCCGCTTCCCGGACCTTTTCGCAGAGGGCGATTGAAAGACGATGCCAACCCCTTCTGCGGCCTGGCGGGTACGTGTCTATTACGAGGACACCGATGCGGCCGGCATCGTCTATCACGCCAACTACCTGCGTTTCATGGAACGCGCCCGCACCGAATGGTTGCGGGATCTCGGCTACGAACAGACTCGTCTTCGCGCCACCGACGGCGTGCTCTTCGTCATCACCCATGCTGATGTACGTTTCCTGCACCCGGCGCGGTTTGACCAGGAACTCCTGGTCACGACAGTGCTCGAACGTCTGCGCCGGGCCAGTATGACCATGCATCAGCGCATCGAGGACGATAGCGGACGCGGAATCTGCGCCGCCACGAACACCATCGCCTGTGTCGATGCCGCCACACTGACGCCACACCGCATTCCCGTCCATATGACGAAGGTATTTGACAGTGCACAATGACATGTCCATCGCGAGCCTGGTGCTGGGCGCGAGCTTGCTGGTCAAGTTCATCATGCTCATTCTGCTCGCCGCTTCCGTCGCCTCATGGGCACAGATCTTCAACAAGCGCCGCCAGATCCGCCGTGCCCACCGTGAAATGGAATCCTTCGAGGACGAATTCTGGTCGAGCGAGGACTTGACCCGCCTGTACAACCGAATCTCGGCACATCCAGAAGACGCCACCGGTATGGAGCGGATTTTCGAAGCCGGCTTTCGCGAATTCGCACGCTTGCGCAAACGCGGCGGGCTCGAGGTCGCCGATATTCTGGACGGTGCCCAACGCGCGATGAAAGTCGCCATCAGCCGGGAATCGGAGACCCTGGAAGCGGGCCTGCCGATGCTCGCAACCGTCGGCTCGGTCAGCCCCTATATCGGCCTGTTTGGCACGGTATGGGGCATCATGAATTCCTTCCAGGCGCTCGGTAACGTGCACCAGGCGACGCTGGCGATGGTGGCCCCGGGCATTTCCGAAGCCCTGGTCGCGACCGCGATGGGGCTCTTCGCGGCGATACCTGCCGTGATTGGCTTCAACCGCTTTGCCAGCGAACTCGATCGCATGCTCTCGCGTTACGACATCTTCACCGAGGAATTTCTCGCCATCCTGCGGCGGCAGGTCCAGGACTAGCGTGACATGAGCGCACCAATGGCACGCGGCAGCCGCCGCCGCATGATGGCCGAGATCAACGTCGTGCCGTATATCGACGTCATGCTGGTACTTCTGATCATCTTCATGGTGACTGCGCCGCTCATCACCCAGGGCGTCCGCATCGATTTGCCCCAGGCGCCGTCGGAGGTGCTTCCCCCTACGGACAACGAACCCGTCATCGTCTCCATCGATGCCGCCGGGCTGGTTTATGTTGACATCGGCGAGTCTCCCGAAGAGCCGGTCGCGGACGACACGCTGGCCGCTCGCATCGCCGCGGTGCTGCGGTATCGCCCGCAGACCGAAGTACTCATCGAGGGCGATCGCGGCGTCGACTACGGCAAGGTGGTCCAGGTCATGACCTTGCTCAAGAATGCGGGCGTTGGCAGTGTCGGCCTGATTACCCAACCGCCTGCGGAATAGGCCGTTCGCAGCATGTCCAGGCGCGCCCTGTTCTTCTCGATCGCCCTTCACCTCCTGATCGTGCTGGTATTGACTGTCAGCGTCGATTTCGTCCCCGACAAGCTGGTCAAGCCCGCCGCGACCGATGCCATAGTCCAGGCCACCGTAGTCGACCAGGCGGTGGTCTCGAAGGAGGTGCAGCGCCTCGCGGCCGCCGAGGAGCAGAAGGCCCGCGAAGCGGACGAGGCCAGGCGTCTGGCAGGCGAACTCGAACGACAGGCCGCCACCGAGCAGGAACGGATCCGGGAACTCGAAGCCCGCAAGCAGCGCCTGCAGCAGGAAGAACAGGCTGCTGCACGAAAGAAGCAGGAGGCCGAACGCCAGGCCGAGCTTGCCGAACGTGAAGCGGAAGCGGCGCAGCGCAAAGCAACGGAACAGCGCAAGGCCGAGGAGGCGAAGCGCAAGGCGGAAGAAGAGAAGAAGCGTCTGGCCGC
>JBBDTC010000193.1:0-6972 GCA_040904625.1 Gammaproteobacteria bacterium | reverse complement strand
AGCGTCTGGCCGCCGAGGCCGCGCGCAAAGCGGCTGAAGAAGAACGCGAACGGCAGGAAAACGCCGCCCGCGAAGCCGAACGCAAGCGCCGCGAACAGGCTTTACAGGAAGCGCTCGCCGCCGAAGAAGCGGCCGAGCAGGCCGAGGCCCAGGCCGCAGCCGACGCCAACGAACTCAACCGCTATGTTGCCGCGATTGCCAACACGGTGCGCCAGTCCTTTACGATATTGCCGGGATTCGAGGGTTTGAATTGTATCCTGCGCATTACGCTCGTCCCCAGCGGAGAGGTCGCTGGAGTGCAGATCGTGAAATCGAGTGGCAACGCCGCTTTCGACCGCCAGGCCGAGAATGCCGTGCGCAAAGCGGCACCGCTGCCGGTGCCGTCCGACCCACGCCTGTTCCAACAGATGAGGAGCATTTCGTTTGTATTCGACCCACAAACCTGAGATTTGCTGGCTGCGACCGACTCGCGCCCTGAGCCTGGTGCTGTCATTGATACTGGCCGGCGGCCTGCCGGTGACCGCCGGTGCGCAGGATGGCGAGCTCACCATCCGCATCGAACAAGGCATTGCTTCGCCGCTGCCTATCGCGGTCGTCCCGTTTGCCCTGGTCGGTGACGGCGTCGGCAGCGTCGATGTTGCCGCCGTCGTCCGCGCCGATCTCGCCCGCTCCGGGCAGTTCGCGGCCATGCCGCCGGAAGACATGCCCTCGCAGCCAGCGAGCTTCAACGCCGTCAATTTCAAGGATTGGCGTGTGCTCGGCATGGAGAACCTGGTGATCGGCAAGCTGCTGCAGGATCCCGATGGCGGATACGTCGTGGAGTTCCGTGTCATCGACGTCTACCGAGGCAAACAGCTCCTGGGCTACCGCATACCGACCTCGCAGGCCAACCTCCGTTTGACCGCGCACCACGTCGCCGATCTGATCTACGAGCGCCTGTTGAATCAAAAAGGCGCTTTCGCTACCCGTATCGCTTACGTCACGGTCGAACGCAAAAGCAACACCGATTCGACTTTCCGACTGCAGATCGCCGACGCCGATGGCCATGACCCGCACACCATCCTCGAATCCAAGCAGCCGCTCATGTCGCCGGCCTGGTCGCCGGACGGCACGCGTCTGGCTTATGTGTCGTTCGAGGATCGCAACTCGGCAATTTACCTGCAGGACATCCGCAGCGGCGAGCGCGAGAAGATCATTTCGGGCCCCGGCATCAACAGCTCGCCGTCGTTCGCTCCCGACGGCAAGCGGATGGCGGTCACGCTATCCCGCGACGGCAACCCCGAAATCTACCTCTACCATCTCGAGTCACGCAGTTTGACCCGCCTGACCAATCACCCGGCAATCGATACCGAGGCGAGTTGGGCGCCCGACGGCCGCTCCATCGTATTCACTTCCGACCGCGGCGGCGGCCCACAGATTTATCGCCTCGACATCGAGGGCGGCGACGCCCAGCGGCTGACCTTCAACATGGGCAATTACAACGCCAGTGCACGCTATGCGCCGGACGGCCGCAAGCTCGCCCTGGTCCATGGCGGGGACAAGGGCTACCGCATCGCGGTACTCGACCTGGCGACGAACGCCCTGAATGTGGTCACCAATGCGAAGCTCGACGAATCGCCGAGCTTCGCACCGAATGGCAGTATGATAATTTATGCGACAATGGGCGCCGGTGGCACCGAGCTTGCGGCGACCTCGACCGATGGCCGACTCAAGCAAAGACTGGCCCTGCAGCGCGGTGAAGTACGCGAGCCCGCGTGGGGCCCGATACGCAAATGACCGCCGCACCTGCAGCGCCACACCCTATCCCAGCGACACGCGTTTTCCAAACCGAGTTCTTCAGATAAAGGAGATGAACATGAAAGGGGCAGGCCTCAAATTGATGGTCGTGCTGCTGACCGCATCGCTGGTCATGGGCTGCAGCTCGCGCGCAACCAAGACTGACAATGCCCAAAGCCGGGCGCAGGTCGAAGATCGTACCGGCAGCCGCGGCACCGACGATACCGGCGGCGCCCAGGCCCAACCGCTCGAGGCCGGGCGCGGGCTCAGTGTCGCCGCGCTCAACGACCCGGACAGCCCACTCGCCGTACGCACCATCTACTTTGACTACGACAGCGCCAACATCCGTGCCGACTTCGGCGATACCGTGGCCGCACATGCCGAGCTGCTCGCCGCCAATCCCGGCGTCAGCGTCACGCTGGAAGGTCACGCGGACGAACGTGGCGCACGCGAGTACAACCTCGCTTTGGGTGAACGACGTGCACTCGCAGTGCGGCGCCAGCTGGTCCTGTTGGGCGCATCGGCCGGCCAGATCCGGACGGTCAGCTACGGCGAGGAACGTCCGGCGGTCGGCGGCCACGATGAACAGGCCTACGCGATGAACCGACGCGTCGAACTCGTCTACTGAGCTGACAATGGAGCTGGATTCACTTTTGCACCGCCCTGCCTGTAGACCGGTTGCTGTGCGCATACTGGCCGCGATCTTCTGCCTGGCTGCGTGCGGCGCCACATCGACGGTGCTGGCTCAAAGCGACGAGGTCACTGCGCGGATCAATCGCCTCGAGCGTGCATTGGAGAACAAGGGACTGCTCGAGCTGGTCCGCCAGGTCGACCAACTGCAGCAGGAAGTCCGTCGTTTGCGTGGTGAGCTCGAAACTCAGACCTATAACCTCGAACAGCTCCGCAAGGGTCAACGCGACGTCTACACCAGTGTCGATCAGCGCCTGTCCACGCTGGAGCAGGGCGGCACCATCAGCCTGCCGCCCGATGGGCAGATCGGTGCCGGAACGACGCCACCGCTACCCACCCTGAGCGGGCCCGGGGACAGCGGCGTTGCCGGCACACCAGCCGGACAATCGTGGGCCTTGGATGTCCAGGGAAGCACCGACGACTCCGCTGCAGACGGTACGGTTGCTACCGATCGTTCCGACCAGCCGCCCGTTGGCGTCTACGTCGTGCCGGGTGCAGCAAGGTCTGGCGCCAACGCTGGCATCACGCCGAATCTACCGCAGGTAGGCCCCGATGAGGGAGATCCATCGTTGGCGGCCGACCCGGCCTTGCAGCAGCCAGGTGAACTCCAGGCGCGCCGCGCGCCGCGCGCCGATGATGCCGTGCCGACGACCAGCGCAGCGAGTAACAGCCAGGCTGCCGACGCGGCTTACCGCGATGCCTTTACCAAACTCAAGGCCGGACAATACGAAGAGTCGATTGCCGCGTTCAACGCCTACCTGCAGGAGTACCCCGGTGGTCAATATGCCGATAATGCGCAGTATTGGCTGGGCGAAGCCTATTACGTGATGCGCCAGTTCGAGCCTGCCATCGAACAATATCAACAACTCCTCGCCAACTACCCAGACAGCCAGAAGCAGTCTCACGCCATGCTCAAGATCGCCTACAGCTTTGCCGAACTCGATCTGGACGAACAGGCACTGGGTGTTCTGGAGGATCTCAAATCGCGTTTTCCGGGTTCTGCAGCGGCACGGCTGGCCGACGAACGAATCCAGCGTCTTCGCGCGCAAGCGCCCTGACTGGAACCGGTGGTCGAAACCATCACACGGTCCGGGACACAACGCCCCGCGCGCGCAGGCGTGGCGCCCGACCTGCTGCGTATCACCGAGATCTTTCTGTCGCTGCAGGGCGAGTCGACCAGTGTCGGCGTGCCGACCGTCTTCGTGCGCACCACCGGCTGCCCTTTGCGCTGCGTCTACTGCGATACGCCCTACGCCTTCTCCGGTGGTCAGGTCCTCAGTCATGAGGCGATCGTCGAACGCGTCGCCGCCTACGGCGTACGCTGGATAACGGTCACCGGCGGCGAGCCCATGGCTCAGGCATCGACACCGGCGCTGCTCACACGCTTGTGCGAAGCGGACTATCGGGTTTCGCTGGAGACCAGCGGCGCTCTTGATCTGGGCGCTGTCGACGCGCGCGTCATCAAGGTCGTCGATATCAAGACCCCAGCTTCGGGCGAGTGCGCGCGCAATCTGTGGTCCAATCTCGCTCACCTCAACGACGGCGATCAGCTCAAGTTCGTCATCGCCGATCGGGCGGACTACGAGTGGAGCCGCCAACGCCTCGATGACATCAGGAGGGACGTGGAAATCCTGTTTTCTCCCTGTCACGGGAAACTGGACGCGCGCCAGCTGGCCGATTGGATCGTCGCCGATCGCCTGCCCGTGAGGTTCCAGATCCAGTTGCACAAAATCCTGTGGGGCGATGAGCCAGGACGCTGAGACACGCGCCGTCGTGCTGCTGTCCGGCGGGCTCGACTCAACCACCGTATTGGCCCTGGCACGCGCTGCAGGCCTGTACTGTTACACGCTCAGCGTCGACTATGGCCAACGCCATGACCATGAACTCGCAGCCGCGGCGCGTATCTCGAAGGTGCTGGGCGCGGTGGAACATCGTGTCGTGTCAGTGGATTTCGGACAGTTCGGCGGGTCCGCCCTGACCGACTCGAGCATAGCCGTGCCGCAGGTCGCCAGCGACGGCATCCCGGTCACCTATGTCCCGGCCCGCAATACCATCCTGTTGGCTCTGGCCCTGGGCTGGGCAGAGGTAGTCGCGGCGCGCGAGATACATCTCGGCGTGAATGCTGTCGATTACTCCGGCTACCCTGACTGCCGGCCGGTGTTCATCGAGCAATTCGAGCGATTGGCTGGCGTTGCGACCAAGGCCGGCATAGACGGCTGTGTGCCGCGCATTTGCGCTCCGCTGATGCACCTGGACAAAGCCGAGATTATCCGGCGCGGCCTCGCCCTGGGTGTGGACTACGGCGCGACCCTGAGCTGTTATTCACCGGACGAGAAAGGCGGCGCCTGCCGCACATGCGACGCCTGCCGCCTCCGTCGAGACGGTTTCCTGCGCGCCGGCGTGACCGATCCGACGCCCTATAGCACGCCCTGAGCCACCCCGAAAGCAGGGTCAAATGGCCGGGCGCCAGTCGGCTTCGACTCCGACAGTCAGGGTCTCGTGAAGCCGGTGGTAAGTGTTGTACAGCGACCGGATGGTACGGACGTAGTTGACCGTCGTACCCCAGCGATAGCGCCCATCCTCGCGCGCCAGCAAGCGCATGACCTGCTCGACATGGCCGAACCATCTCGTGTCATCGAGGCCCATGGCACGGGCGCGCCGGCGCGCCCGCTCGACGCCTGCATAACCGATGTTGTAAGCCGCGAGGGCGAACCAGGTACGATCGCGCGGGGCGATGTCGCCGGTGAAAAGCTGGCGCATCTTTTCCAGATAGACCACACCGCCACGAATCCCGGATTCGGGATCGAATGGATCGTGGACACCGAGCGATTTTGCTGTTGCTGGTTGCAATTGCATCAATCCGCGGCCGCCCGAACGCGACTCGGCGCGGGGATCGAAGCGACTCTCCAGATACATCTGGGCGACGATCAGCCGCCAATCGAAGCCGTTCGCCGCAGCATGGCGACGAACCAGGTCGTCGAACGGCGAAAGAGGTTCGAGGCGCACAGGTCGAGCCACCCCGGCCCGCTCTGTATAGCGGTCCGCGAGCATTGCAATGACTGCGCTCCGGTGCTGCTCGCGCAGAAATTCATTGACCTTGCGCTCGAGCTTGTTATCCGCTGCCCGCAGAGTCCAGGCGTAATCGAAGGAATTCGGCACCGATGCCCCCGCGGCCAGACCGGGATGGGCTGCCAGCAGCGTACTGACGACCTGTGCATCGACAAGCGCTGCATCGATTTTCTCGTCGATGAGAAGTCGGGCGAGTTCATCGACCGTCCGGTCCGGGCGAATCAGGCGGGTTTTCGTGTACAGGCCATTGGCAAGGAGTTCGCCAAGAACTCGGTGTTCCATACTGTTGGTGACGACGCCGACCCGACGTCCGGCAAGATCGGCCGCGGCCAATCCGCGCGAACCGGCTCTATGCACGATGACCGATGGCGAATAGTGATAATGCACAGACTGCGTCAGTGCAGGGTCGCCGCGTGCTGCCTGTGAGTTGATCCTGGTGGTGACGACATCGCCGATCCCTCGCCGCAACCAATCCAGTATCTGAGCGTCCGTCTCGGCGACGAGAAATTCGAGATTGAGGCCGAGATGCCGGGAAAACTCACGTACGAGTTCGAATTCGAAGCCGGTTGGACTGCCGTCGCGGACAAAATAATTGCCGGGATCGACACGAGTGACCACCCGCAGCACGTGTCGGGAGCCGATTCGGTCGAGGTCGCCGAATGCGACTCGCGAAGCGGAGACCATCGCCTGATAGCGCAGCAGATAGGCGTCGAGACGTTCGCGCAATGCTTCGCCGCCGGCAGCAAAAAACCAGCGGCTGGTGTTTTCGCTCGAGAGTTCGAACAACTTCTTGACGCGCGGAAACGCTTCCGCTGGATGCTCTTGCATCCGGGCGCTGACGATGGCGGCGTCGTAGCTGCGGGCATTGATACCGGCCAGGATAGCCTCGCGCCGCACATTGTCGGGCAGTGCCACTATCTCCAGCCCCGGAATGCGACCGCTGAGGTCGTTGAGATAGGTCCACAAGGGCGAAGACACCGGCGCCGCCACTTTCAGTCCGACGAGGTCCAGCGGGTTGTCGACAGCGAGATCGGAGCGCCCATAGACCAGATTGCGATACGTTCCCAAAGAGATGCTCGGCAGCATGCCCGTGAGAGGCGCCGTTTCCGGGCCGAGATCAGCAATGACGATGTCGCCCTCGCCGCGCTGCAGTTTTGCGCTCAGATCCGACGTCTGGATGGCGTCGATCCAGTGCAGCTCGAGCTGCTCCTGGCGGGCGAAATCGCTCAACATACGGAATTCACCCGCCGTATCACGGTGCGGATGGTTCAGTTCGTGATGGCGCAACTTGAGCACCCGCAAGACCTCAGTTTCTGCGCTCGCGGCAGATGCGCCGAGCAGCAGCAGACACACCGCGGCGGCCTGTACGATGAGCAGGGTACGGCATAGCGGGAGTCGCCGGCGACTTGAAGCCTGCCGGCAATGCATGTGCGAAAG
>JBBDTC010000192.1:0-4726 GCA_040904625.1 Gammaproteobacteria bacterium | reverse complement strand
CCAAGGCCTCTCCTGCGGGGTGGCCGGACAGGTCCCGAAACGTGTTGTCGCCTAAGGATCCCCGCAAGAATAAGTTCCCGATTGGGGCCGCCGATGCATCCTGCCTGACGGGATGGATCGGCGTTCCAGATCGTTCAGTTATTCTGCGGCGGACCCTTAGTTAATGAACATTTACGAGCAAATGTTCAGGGCCCGCTACGGTTGCGCAGCAACAGGACGCAGGGCGTCAGGCAGATAAACGTCAGTGCAATCGTCCAGAAGACGTCGTTGAAGGCGCCCATCTGCGCATGCCGGAAGAGTTCGACACCGAGGCGTGCCGGTGCATGCGGTTCCCCGAGGGCGATATCGGCACGCTCCATCCAGTCATACAGACGCGGATTGGTCGCACTCAAGTGTTCGCCGAGGTAATGCCAATGCACCTGCTCGCGGCGCACCAGTAGCGTGCTGCTCAGCGCAATGCCGATCGAACCGCCGATGGTACGCATGACGTTATAAAGACCGGCCGCTTCCGCACCCTTGTGCGCGGGAATGGTCGCAAACGTGATGACCGACAATTGCGAGAAAACCGCAGCCATGGCCAGCCCGAAGACCAGCCCCGGGGCGATCAAGGCCCACATGTCGGCCTCGAGAGACAGACGCGCCATCATCGAACTGGCGTAAGCCGACAGCAGCAGTCCGAATCCAATCAGCCAGCGATTGTCGACGCGTGGCGCGAGCCAGGAACCAATCACGATCATCATCACCGCGCTGACTGCGCCACGCGGCGCCAGCACCCAACCCGCGGTATCGGCCGGATAGCCGAGGACGTCCTGGGCCAGCAGCGGCCACATGACGATGGTCGAATACATCGCCATACCATAGCCGGCCATCAGGACATTGCCGACCGCAAAATTGCGGTCGGTGAACAGGCGGATGTCGATGATGTTGTGATCGCGGCCAAGTGCGCGCACGAGGAACAACACGAACGCAGTGGCCGCCAGCCAGGTCAGTATCCAGATGAAGCCTGAGTCGAACCAATCGCGCATATGGCCCTGGTCGAGCAGGGTTTGAAACGACCCCAAGGCCAATGACAACAGCACCAGGCCGGTCCAGTCGGTTGCCGCGTCACGCTCGGGTGCCGTACCGCCGACCTCGTCCTGCATCAACACCAGTGCGATGACCCCGAGCGGAACGTTGATGAAGAACACCCAGCGCCAGCTCCAGTGCTCGGTGATGACGCCGCCCAGCACCGGGCCCATGACCGGCGCGACCATGATCGCGAGGCCCCAGATCGCCATCGCCTGATTGCGCTTCTCGCGCGGAAACGCATCGAGCAGGATGGACTGCGAAATCGGCACCAGGACGGCACCGCATGCCCCCTGAAAAAAGCGGAAAGTGACCATCGAGGTGAGACTCCAGGACAGACCACAAGCCGCCGAAAAGAGAATGAAGCCGAGCACGCCCGCAATCATCACCGCGCGGCGGCCCCAACGCCGCACCAGATAGCCGGTCAACGGCATGACCACAGCCGTCGATACCAGATAGGAAGTGATCATCCAGGTGATCTGATCCGGTGTCGCACCGAAACTGCCCATCATGTGCGGCAGGGCGACATTGACGACGGTGGTATCGAGCACTTCGAGCAGGGCCGTCAGCATGACGCCGACGACCACTGCCCAGGCTGGACGCGTCAGCGGCAGTGCCGCGGCCACCGCGCTCACGATTCGACGTCGACCGTGACCGTTGCGCTCGCCCCGACCCGTAGCGGGCGCTGATTGCGTGGATCGTCATGCCGCGGATCGATACTGATGCGGACCGGGAAGCGCTGCGTGATCTTGACCCAGTTGCCGGTCGCGTTCTCGGGCGGCAGCAGCGAGAACACCGCCCCCGATCCCGCCCCGAGGCTTTCCACCACGCCACCGAGCTCGACACCCGGATACATGTCGATGGTGATGCGCGCGCGTTGCCCGGGGCGCATGTGATTCAGATCGGTCTCTTTGAAATTCGCTTCGACCCACCATTGACCGTCTTCGACTATGGAGAACTGCGCGCGCTCGGCAATGACCATAGCCCCTTCACGCAGGTCACAGTTCGAGATCCAGCCGGAGACAGGCGCCACGACGCGGGTGAACGAGAGTTCGAGTTCGGCCGCGCGCAGCGCGGCGGCGGTTGCCCGCACGCGCGCGTTCTGGTCGCCGCGGAGGCCGAACTCGCTCTCTGCCCGGCGCAGATCGGCCCGCGCACTGGCGACTGCCGCCTGCGCTTCGGCATGGGTGGCGACGCTGTCATCGAACTCGGCTTCCGCGATCAGGTTGGCCGCAGCGAGCTTGCTCGCCCGTTCGAGATTGCGCTTTGCCCGCGCCAGCGTGACCGTGCGCTCTTCGAGCGTCGAGCGCGCGACAGCGACTTCGGCATCGCTGGCGCCGGTGTTCTGCGCCGCCATGTCGTGATTGGCGGCGGCCGCGTCTACGTTCGCGATGAAAGTCGATGGATCGATCTCGAACAACACGTCACCAGCTTCGACATAATCGTTTTCGCTCACATGCACAGTCACGACGGGCCCCGACACACGTGCCGCAATGTCGACGATATGGGCCTGGACGTAAGCGTCATCGGTTGTCGGATGCAGCTCCCGATAGGCCCAATACAGGCGCAGGCCATAGGCGATGCCGAGGCACAAAGCAATGACGAACAGCATGCGCAGGGTGCGCATCGAATTCCTCCCCTGGGCGGGCAACAATCTCGCCCGCCGATTCATCAACAGCCTTGCATTGTAGCGGGCGTCGACTCGATCCTGGCGTGCGCACTGGCGTCCGTACCGGCAACACAAGAAAGCCGACAGACGCACGAGTCTAGCGGTCGTCGCGGCCGCTCATGACGCGACAGCACCCATCGCGTTCCGCTTCCAGGAGCCACTTCGGGTTATGGCACGGCTCCGGATCTGCTATGCTTTCGACCAGCCGGGACGTTCTACCGGATATTCTATATGCTTGTTTTTATTGTGGGTTTTTCTGATCGAGTCAGCCGTGGCAGTGGCTTGATCGATGGCCCGGCCATCGGCGCATAGAACGAAGCGTGCTTCCGCACGGCTGGCAAGCGGCACCGGAACCCGCGCGAACCCGCACCGCGGTGTGTTGCGTCGCCGGCGTCGTTCTATGCGCTTTCTCACCTACCACAGGAGTGTGTCATGCAGAGTTGTACCAAGTTCTATATCAACGGCGAGTGGGTCGATCCGAGTGATCCCAAACCCCTCGACGTCATCAATCCGGCAACCGAGGAAGTCCTCGGCCAGATCATGCTGGGTAATGCCCAGGACGTAGACCGTGCGGTCGCAGCAGCGAAAACCGCCTTCGAGACCTATTCGCAGACCACGCGCGAAGAGCGCGTCGCCCTGCTCGAAGCCATTCAGGCTGCCTACAAGGAACGCTACAGCGAGATGGTCGAGACCATCTCGAACGAAATGGGCGCACCGATGTGGCTGTGTAAAGCCGCCCAGGCCGCGATGGGTCCGGCCCATCTCGGCACCATGATCGAAGTACTCAAGAACTACGCCTTCGAGGAAGACCGCGGCAACATCACCCTGCGCCGCGAACCGATCGGCGTGTGCGGCTTCATCACGCCGTGGAACTGGCCGATCAACCAGATCGCGTGCAAAGTCCTGCCGGCGCTGGCCGCAGGCTGCACCATGGTATTGAAGCCGTCCGAAGTGGCGCCCTTGAACGCCGCGTTGTTCGCTGAAATCCTGCATACGGCGGGCGTCCCGGCCGGGGTCTTCAACCTCGTCAACGGCGACGGGCCGAGCGTCGGCGCCGCCATGTCCAGTCATCCGGATATCGACATGATGTCGTTCACGGGATCGACCCGCGCCGGCATCCAGGTCGCCAAGGCCGCGGCTGACACCGTCAAACGCGTCGCCCAGGAGCTCGGCGGCAAATCGCCCAACATCATCCTCGACGATGCCGATTTCGAAACCGCCGTCGGCGGCGGTGTGCAGGCAATGTTCCTGAACTCGGGACAGTCCTGTAATGCACCGAGCCGCATGCTGGTGCCGGCCACCCGCCACGACGAAGCCGTAGCCATTGCCAAGAGTGCGGCGGCGAACACCAACGTGGGTGATCCGAAGATGAAGGATTCGACCATCGGCCCCGTGGTCAGCAAGGTCCAGTTCGATCGCATCCAGACCTTGATCCAGAAAGGCATCGACGAAGGTGCGACCCTGGTCTGCGGCGGCACCGGCCGTCCCGAGGGTCTCGACCGCGGTTTCTACGTCAAGCCGACCATCTTCGCCAATGTCAACAATGACATGACCATCGCCCGCGAAGAGATCTTCGGGCCGGTGCTGTGCATGCTGCCCTACCAGAACGAGGAAGAAGCGATTCGCATCGCCAACGACACGCCCTACGGCCTGTCGGCCTATGTGTCGGGCAAGGATGCGGAGCGCGTACGCAAGGTCGCCGAGCGCCTGCGCGCCGGCAACGTCCACGTCAACGGCGCCGGGCTCGATTTCCACGCACCCTTCGGCGGCTACAAGCAGTCCGGCAACGGGCGTGAATGGGGCGAGTTCGGTTTCGAGGAGTTCCTCGAAGTCAAAGCGGTGATGAAACCGGCCGCGGCCTGATTCCACGCTCCTGGTACGCCGCCGCGCCCGTCGTGGGCGGCGGCGTTACCTTCGGGGAAATGCCTGGTGAACACCTAGGGTGTTCCTGAACTGGGACAGGCATCGGCCCTCAGGGCTAAGGGCCCGCCG
>JBBDTC010000191.1:0-4730 GCA_040904625.1 Gammaproteobacteria bacterium | reverse complement strand
CTCTATTGAGCATTGTCGCCCTATCTGAGGTGTCCACCAATTCCAGGCAAGTCCAAGGTACGGGTGCGTGAATACGGCGTACCGCCGATCCATGACGTCCTGATACTCGGCAAACAGTCTCCTATCGGCTGTATTGCCATCCGCAAGGCGATTGAATTTCTGGTGGCGAGCCCGTTCGATCATCTCGAATTAGAGGACGATGTCATCAGCGACATCATCGTGCGCAGCGCGATCATGCGGCGCATACCGAAAGACAAGTTGATTGCGTTCGTACTTTCCCAGATCAAGCCGCTCATGGACGTGAACGAGATCCTGCACCTCGACCTGGAGGTCGAGGTGGCGATTGAAAGAGAAAACCTGTAGCCATGCTGACGGCGCGCGATGCCTTGTGCCCGGTGATGCGCGTCAGCGCGCTTGAACGCCCACCGGCGCAGCAGGCGGAAATGACGGTCTATGCCATCTTTACCTCGGACGACGCTGGACGCTTCTTCGGTTTGGTGACATCCAGCCAAACCGCCGTCTATCACGAACGCATCTTTGCCGACTTGTTGCCGCGCCCCGCACCCGTTCCGGTCGTGGCGCACGCTCCGCTCAACGACGTCGTTACTCATCTGAACCGGGAGAAAGCCGAGGCCGTGGTGGTGCTGGACGAGGACGGCGCATTCCTCGGCGCGGTGTCACGCGTGAGCCTGCTCGAGGCACTGCTTCGGGGCGAACCGGCGCCCGGCGTCACCACGGCACCGATCGAGGGGTTGCATACGGCATCGCTGCATCTGCTCAGTCTGCTGGCGCTCCAAGAAAAAGAGCAGGATCTGCTGCAGCCGGCGATCGAAACCCTGACCACCCTGCTCAAGGCGCGCTATGGCGCGGTTGGGATCGTGGACGAGCACGGCCAGCTGCGGCGTTTCGTCCACGCCGGTATTACGCCTGAACGGGCGGCGTGCATCGGCCGCCTACCCGAAGGTCACGGCCTGCTCGGTGTGGTCATCGCCGAAAACCGCGCGCTGCGCCTGGACGACATGTCCCGGGACTCGCGCTCGGTCGGCTTTCCGCCGCATCACCCGCCGATGAAAAGCCTTCTGGCCGTGCCGATCTCACGCGACGGCCGGGTATACGGGCGCATGTATTTCAGCGACCGGCACGATGGCGCGCCGTTCAGCGCGGACGACGAACGTCTGGCGGCGCAGGCGGCCGATGTCCTGGGTCTGACCCTCTCCTATTGGCACCTGCAGAACGAACATCGCCAGGCGGCGGACACCCTGCATGACATCGCCGGGGTGTTGTCGGCCAGCACCAGCGAAAACCTGTTCCACAAGCTTGTACTCAGCCTCGTCAAAGCGCTGGGGGTGGACTACGCCTTCGTCGGCGAGGTCAGTCCACACCATGCCGGGATCATCCAGACCATAGCCTTCTGCGACCACGGGCGCATCGTCGACAACATCGAATACCCGCTCATACCGGCCACGGCCTGCGGGAGCGTCGAGTGCCAGACGGTGTGCTATTTTCCCGAAGGCGCCCGGGAATTGTATCCCGAGGATGAGATTCTGCGCGCGTTCCATGCCGAGGCCTTTATCGGCTACCCGCTGATTGGCGCCTCCAGCCAGGTTCTCGGACTGCTTGCGATCATGCATGCCAAGCCGCTGGCGAACCCCGGGCAGATTCAGCCCATCCTCCAGATAAGCGCCGCGCGCGCCGTGGTCGAGCTCGAGCGCAAGCATGCCGAGACCGAGCTGCGTAAACTCTCGAGCGCCATCGAACAGACCGCCGATAGCGTCATCATTACCGACCCCGTCGGCGTAATTGAATACGTCAACCCGGCGTTCGAACAGATCACCGGTTACAGTCGGGCCGAAGCGCTGGGCCGCAAACCCAATCTGGTCAAATCCGGGCAACACGAGGCTGGTTTCTACCAGCGTCTGTGGGAAACGATTCAGTGCGGCGAGCCGTTCTGCGAGGTATTCATCAATCGCCGCAAGAATGGATCGATCTGTTACGAGGAAAAGACCATCACGCCGATCACGGACGGAAACGGGCGAGTCACCCACTTCGTCTCCACCGGCAAGGATATCAGCACGCGCATGCTGGCGGAGCAGGAAAACCTGCAGATGCAGCAGTTCCTCAACGCCGTGGTCGAGAATCTGCCGAACATGTTGTTCGTCAAGGATGCCAAAGATCTGCGGTTCGTGCGCTTCAACAAGGCCGCCGAGGACCTGCTCGGCTATTCGCGCGCCGAGATGCTCGGCAAGAACGACTACGACTTCTTTCCCAAGGCCAATGCCGATTTTTTTGCCACCATGGACCGCGAGGTACTGAATACCGGCGAACTCATGGACATCCCGCTCGAATCCATCCAGACCCGCCACCAGGGAGAACGCTGGCTGCACACCCGGAAGATTCCGATTTTCGATGAATCCGGCCAGCCGCAATACCTGCTCGGCATCGCCGAGGACATTACCGAGCGCAGGAAGACCGAAGACCGGGCGGCCCGGCTTGGACGCATCCTCGAGCGGTCATCCAACGAAATCTATGTGTTCGATACCGTGACGCTAAAATTTACCCAGGTCAATCAGGGTGCCATGAAGAATCTGGGCTACACGCTCGATGAGATGCGTGGTCTCACGCCTGTTGATCTCAAGCCGGCGTTCACGCCGGCGCAATTCAGGGAACTGATTGAGCCGTTGCACCGCGGCTATGAAGAAACGCTGTCGTTCGAGACTGAGCACAAACGCAAGGACGGCAGCCTGTATCCGGTCGAGGTGCGACTGCAGCTCTCGGCGGCGGAAACGCCGCCGGTATTCGTCGCCATCATCTCCGACATCACCGAACGCCGGAAAGCGCAGGAGCAGCTCAATCACCTCGCGTTTTACGACCCCCTCACCGGGCTGCCCAACCGGCGGCTGCTGCTCGACCGGATTCGGCAGGTCACGCTTGAATCCGGGCGCCATGAGCGCCTGATGGCGGTCCTGTATCTCGACCTCGACCGCTTCAAGCTGGTGAACGATACCCTCGGCCATGATGCCGGCGACCAGCTGCTGAAGGGCGTCGCCGGGCGCCTGTCCGACTGCGTGCGCTCGGGCGACACTGTCGCGCGCCTCGGCGGTGACGAATTCACCGTCGTGCTGGCGAACGTGGCGCATGTGGATGATGTCGGGCGCGTCGCCCAGAAAATTGTCGACTTGTTCGCCGCGCCATTCCTAATCACCGGGCAGGAAGTGTTCGTGTCGCCCTCGATCGGCATCACGCTCTACCCGCTCGATGACCAGGATCCCGGGTCGCTGCTCAAGAACGCCGATGTCGCCATGTACCACGCCAAGGATTCCGGCCGCAACACGTTCCAGTTCTTCACCCACGAGCTCAACACGCGCACCGCACGCCGGTTTGGCCTCGAAACGGCGCTGCGCCATGCGCTCGAGCGCGATGAATTCGTGCTGCACTACCAGCCGCAAGTGGACCTGGCCAGCGGGCAGGTCGTCGGCATGGAGGCGCTGATCCGCTGGCAACGGCCGGAAACCGGCATGATGTCGCCGCTGGAATTCATCCCGCTGGCGGAGGAGACTGCCCTGATCATCCCGATCGGCGAATGGGCGCTGCGTACCGCGTGCACACAGAACCAGGCCTGGCAGGCGGAGAGGCTGCCGGCGCTGCGCATGTCCGTCAATATTGCGGCGCGCCAGTTCCAGCAGCAGAATCTGACCGAGGTCGTGGCCCGCATTCTCCAGGAGACTGGCCTCGACCCGCGCTGGCTGACGCTCGAAATTACCGAAAGCGCCTTCATGCGCAATGCCGATGCGACGATGGAAACCCTGCGGCAGATCGGCCGGCTGGGAGTCGGACTGTCGGTGGACGACTTCGGTACCGGCTATTCCTCTCTCAGCTACCTCAAGCGCTTTCCGCTGGACTATCTGAAGATCGACAAATCCTTCATTGACGACATCACCGCTGACCCGAACGACGCCGCCATCGCCACCGCCATCATCAGCATGGCCGGCAGCCTGGAAATCAAGGTGGTCGCCGAGGGGGTCGAAACCCTGGCGCAACTCGACTTCCTGCGCGCACGCGGCTGCGACGCCATGCAGGGATATTATTTCAGCAAACCGTTGCCGGCTGCGGCCCTCGCCTCGTTGCTGGCCGAGGGCACCCGTCTTGAGATGGGCCCGGCTGCAGCGCCGCCACACGCAGGGAAGAAAACCGGCGCGCGCGCAAAGCGTCCCCCCCCCCAAAGCAGAAAGCCCCGGAAAAGAAGTAAGCGCACTGCATCTTGCTCATGACAGGAAGCCGCGCAGCCACCAAACCGCAGATGCAAATGGGTGGAGTGAGCGCTCAGTGTTCTCGTCGGGCTGTCGGGCACGCGCACTGCGTGGCCGATACATTGCGGTCGCGCTTTCGATTTTCGTCCACGGCATCAGCGTCAAGCCGCTGATAAGCCGCTTTTTGCGTCACCGCAGGCATCTGCAAACGCCATGAGTTTCATCTCCCCGGTAATTTAGAACCTCGATTTGGAGTAACCGGCTAAACGGAGCCGTCGTTGCGTAGCGCGGCGTTTACTGCGTAGCGAGATAGAGGTCAGAGCGCAGGGGATTATCGGCGAACAGCGCCTTCCACCGCCGCGGCGTCAACGCCTCGATGTCCTTGTCGGGATGGACGGCGATCCGCTGCAGGACATCAACCAGATAGGTGTGCCAATTCTGTTAACCCAAGATCAATTTCAATGAGGTACGGTGCCACGTACC
>JBBDTC010000190.1:0-4779 GCA_040904625.1 Gammaproteobacteria bacterium | reverse complement strand
AGGCCCATCGCCGCTTCGGCGAGGGCCTTCTGGCCCATCTCGGCGGCGGGTTCACCGTAGTGGTCCTGGATACGGGCCGGCGCGCCGGGTTCGCCGCCATCGATCGGGTCGGGATCGGGCGACTTTGCTACGCCGCGCCGCGCCCGGGCACGATCGTCTTCGGCACCAGCGCCGACGCCGTGGCGCGCCACCCGGCGGTCCAGGCGACGCTGTCGGATCAGGGGATCTTCGACTTTCTCAGCTTCTTCGCTGTGCCGTGCCCGACGACGATCTACCTCGAGCAGAGAAAGCTACGCCCGGCGCAGGTCATTCGGTTCGGCGAAGCCGACCCCGCGCCTCGGTTCTACTGGCAAATGCCCTACGACGAGACGCGAGCCGAACCCGCCGACGCCATCGCGGCGGAGCTCAAGGTCGTGCTGCGAGGCGCCGTCGGCCGCGCCTGCCGCGGCACGGACCCGTCGCGGCTTGGCGCCTTTCTCAGCGGCGGCCTCGACAGCAGTACCGTCGCGGGCCTGCTCGCCGGGGCCACCCACGGCCGGGCCCGTACCTTCACGGTCGCCTTCGCCGAGCGCGACTACGACGAGAGCGGCTACGCCCGCGTCGCCGCGCGCCACTTCGCCACCGACCATCACGAGCACGTGCTGACGCCCGCTGACGCCGTCACCCTGCTGCCGCGCCTGGCGGAGGCCTATGACGAGCCGTTCGCCAACACCTCCGCCATCCCGGCGTTCTATTGCGCGAAGCTGGCTAAGGAATCGGGCGTCGACGTCATGCTCGCCGGCGACGGCGGCGACGAGCTGTTCGCCGGCAACAGCCGCTATCTCGACATGGTGCGGATGCAGCGCTACCACGATTTGCCGGCGTGGCTGCGCCGAGGCGTGATCGAGCCCGTCGTGTTCGGCCTGCCCCTGGGCGACCGACTGGGCATCGTGGGCAAGGTGCGGCGCCGGGTGAGGCGCCGCGCCATGCCGATGCCGGAGCGCATGCACTTCGCGGTGCTCGACCGCGAGGCACGGCTCGATCGCATTCTGGCCCCCGGCTTCCTCGCCGCCGTCGATGCGCGCCAGCCGATCGCCATCATGCGCGAGGTCTACGAGCGGACGCGCGGCACGGACATGGTGCAGCGCATGATGCACCACGACCTGCAGCTGACCCTGGCGGACAACGACCTGCGCAAGGTCGGGCGGATGTGCGAGCTGGCCGGCGTCAGGGTGCGCTACCCGATGCTCGACGACGACGTGCTCGATTTCTCGGTGCGCGTGACGCCGCGACTGCTCATGGCCGACGGCCGGCTGCGCGGCTTCTACAAGGACGCCATGCGCGGGTTCCTGCCGGAGGAGATCCTGGCCAAGAGGAAGCACGGCTTCGGCATGCCGTTCGGGCTTTGGATTCGCACCGATCCCGCCTATCGCGCGTTCTGCCTCGACGGCTTCAACGACTTCGCCCGGCGCGGCATCCTGGCGCCGAGGTTCGTCGAGGCCGTCATGGCGTCCGCGCGCGGAAATGCCGATCGTCATCGCGTGCTAGGCGTCGCGATCGACGTAGCACTCCTTGAGTCGTGGCTCAGACATCGTACATTATGACACTCCTACCGTCGCGGCGATGACGTACGACACCAGCGAGCGCTCGGTCCGCGTCCGCGTCTACACCGGCTTCGAATCCCTTCCGGCCGGCTACGAAGCGTTGTTCGACGCCGCGGCCGAATCCAGCTTTTTCATCGGCAGGCCGTGGTTCACCAATCTTCATGCGGCGACTGAAGGACCGCACCGGGCCATTCGCCTCTACGGGGTCGAGTTGGAGCCGTCGAACGAACCGATCGCGGTTCTGCCAATGTGGACAGGTACGCCGCGGCGCCCGCTTTTCGGCGCGACCGAGCTCGGGTCCTTGACGAACCAGTACAGCGTCGCCTTCGACATCGTGACGAGGCCGGACGAACCGAGACTCTCCGCCATCGCCGCCGCTATCGCCTCTCGGCTGCGCGCCGAACGAAGGCCGCGGTGGGACAAGATCGTGCTCAAGGGTCTCGATGTGCACGGCCGCGCGTTCCCCGCGCTTACCGAGGCGCTGCGCGCCGCAGGTTTCTTCGTGCAGCCGTTCTTCTGCTTTGGCAATTGGTATCAGGATACGAACGGCGTCGATTTCGAGACCTATGAGAAGGGCTTGCCGAACCAGGTTCGAAACACCCTGAAGCGGCGCATGAAGCGGTTGAGTCGTGTTGACCACTCATTCTCGATCGTTACGGATCGTCCAGGGCTCGAAGGCGCGATGGAAGACTACTTGGCCGTCTATGCAAAAAGCTGGAAGGAACCGGAGCGGTTTCGATCCTTCATCCAATCGCTCATGGCAACGTGCGCCGGTCGCGGAACTCTCCGGCTTGGGATCCTGTACATCGAAGGTAAACCCGCGGCCGCGCAAGTCTGGATCACGGCGGCGGGCGCCGCGAACATCTACAAGCTCGCCTACGACGAGGCGTACAAGGACTACTCCGCCGGTTCTCTGCTGACGGCCCATCTCATGAGGTACGCGCTCGACACCGATCACGTCCACACGGTCGATTACGGCCAGGGCGACGATCCCTACAAGAAGGATTGGCTGTCGAGCCGGCGTGAACGGTGGGGCATCGCGGCGTTCAACCCGCGCACCGCTCTCGGCCTCGCGCACGCGGTGCAAAATATCGCCGGTCGCGCCATCAAGCAGCGACTTGGCCGAACGCTGCCCTAGGCCGAGGCGGGAACCGTGGGGCCCATTCTCGAGCGTCGGCAGCGCTCGGGGCGAGCCCAAGAAGTGGCCGGGTATCACGCAAATGCCGAGCGGCTCAAGAGCCATGCCACGCCGACCCCGCGCGGGGGCGAACCTGCCGTTACAGATTCGACTCAGTCCTATTCCTTGCTGGTTGGAAATTCCACAAACATATCGGCAAAATGTTTTGCCTTTCCATTCGCGTTCCAATAAAATCCGCTCTTGACTGACCAGTAATGGACTGGATTGTACGCCGCCGTTCCTGATTCACACTGACTGGAATGCAGGGCATTCGGCGAGCCGCCATCGATATTCCAACGCGGCCCCCAATTCTGATATTCAAATCGAGATAATTCTTTACCGTCGACCCAGACAAGTTTTTGGAGATGACAATAATATTGAAGACCTATCCAAACTGCTCGTTTTGGTCTGAAACTGTCTCTGAGAAAATCGTTTACGGATCGGCTCGGAATGATGGCCAATCGACCGGGGACGCCATTGTGCGTAAGGGTCCTGGCCCGGAGGTACGCGTTGTGCCAACTCAGGCCGGGCATCGCCGCGTTGCCGACCGTGACCAAGGTGAAGTAGCTCTTCGTTTCTTCAACGTAGACCGGAGGCTCCATCACGACCTGCGCGGCGGCGTCGCCAGGAGCGACGTACGTCGAGAGAGCCAGCGTCAGCGCCGTGCCGAGCCACTGAAGTACGGCAAGCGATCCCTTGAAACGCCGCGCGGACGCCGATGGCGTTCGACAACGCGACGGCGAAGGCCGCGCGGTCTTCAACGCTTCGCGCCCCACAGATCGGGTGCGGTCGCATGCTGCTCGCACGACACTTGCCTCCATTCGAGGTTGCCGAGTGCCTGGGAACGTCGCCATGGGAATGATCGGCCCCGTACGACCGAAAATCAAGCCGTGACGCCGATCAGACAAGCACATGCAAGGTTAATCACGCGCTGACCGCACCATCGCGGTCAGCCATGCCGTCGTGCAGTCGATGACTTGGTTTCGCCATTGGGCCTGAGAGCCGATCCCGAAAGATGTTGAGTCGGGTGAGTCGGTTGTGACTCTATGGCAGGCAACCTTGCTGAGGAGGTTGCCCGATGTGGAAGCCCGAGCATCGCGTTGCCGCGGACCTTCCTTCGCCCGCTGAAGCGGGCTTCGCGAAGGCGGGTCGTCGCGGTCTTCGTTATCCCAATGACGTGACGGACGCCGAATGGGCGCTGATCGCGCCCTTGATCCCGCCGGCGAAGCGCGGTGGCCGGCCACGCACGATCAATGTGCGCGAGGTGCTGAACGCGATCTTCTACGTGCTCGCCACCGGCTGCCAGTGGGAGGCGCTGCCCAAGGACCTGCCGCCCAAGAGCACGGCGCACAACTATTTCATGCTGTGGGACTGGGACGGCACGTTGGAGCGCATTCATCACGCGCTCTACGTCGAGGTGCGCGAGAGGGAAGGACGCGAGGCCAGTCCCTCGGCCGCGGTGATCGACAGCCAGAGCGCCAAGGCGGCGCAAAAAGGGGGGGCTCGATCGATCCGCAGGGCGGAGCCTGTCCTCGGGCGGGCCTCCGGCCCGACCCGGGGGATGCGGGCAAGAAGGTCACGGGTCGCAAGCGCCACATTCTCGTCGATACGCTGGGCCTGCTCCTGAACGTCGTGGTCCATCCGGCCTCGGTGCAGGATCGCGACGGCGCTTATCTGCTGCTGCGTCGATCCCGTCGCCTGTTCCCCTTCGTCGAGCGCATCTTCGCCGACGCCGCATACCAGGGACCGAAGATGGCGGCCATCATTGCCAAGACCGGCGCCTGGAAGCTGGAAATCGTCAAGCGCACCGAGCCGCATCGCTTCGTCGTCCTGCCCAAACGGTGGATCGTCGAGCGCACCTTCGCCTGGATCGCTCGTAACCGCCGTCTCGCCCGCGACTTCGAACGTCACGCCAGAACCGTCGCCGCCTTCGTCCGCCTCGCGATGATCCGCGTCATGCTTCGACGCTTGACCCGGCCAATCCCTTGTTCCTGACTCTCAACTTCTGGGATCGGCTCT
>JBBDTC010000189.1:0-27809 GCA_040904625.1 Gammaproteobacteria bacterium | reverse complement strand
TGGCTCCCTTCGGTCCGCTTTATTTCCGCCAAAGGACCCCCCGCAGGGGAGGCCGGACCGGTCCCGAAACCCATCGTCGCCTAAAGTAAGTGACATTGAGATATGCGGGCTAGGGCCTGTTGATCTTTCATTGTTCGGCGCTCCGTCTGGATACGAACAACATGCAAAACCACTTTTTGCGATTGACTATGCGTTCCCGAAGTGTCGAGCGCTGTATGCTGCAGGAGTCGCAAACCACGACCCGTGGATACAACCTGGAGAAAGCCTCATGAATACACGAACGACGCTAGGCATGTTGACAGCTGTCGCGGTCATCTCGGGTTGCGCCAATATGACTGAAAGTCAACGCGGCACGGCGACCGGCGCCGGGGTCGGCGCCGCGGCAGGTGCCGCGATCGGCGCCATCGCCGGCGGAGGCAAAGGTGCGGCCATCGGCGCGGCTACCGGTGCGGCGGTAGGGGCCGGCGGCGGGTATCTCTGGTCGCAGCGGATGCAGGAACAGAAACGGGCCATGGAGGCGGCCACGCAAGGTACCGGCGTCGATGTCGTCCAGACCGCTGACAACCAGCTCAAACTCGACATCCCGAGTGACATCTCCTTCGATACCGGCAGCGCGGATATCCAACCTACGCTCAGTCCCATTCTCGATCGATTCGCCCAGACTTTGCAGGCCAACCCCGTGACTACCGTGCAAATCATCGGTCATACCGACAGCACCGGCACGGATGCAATCAACGAGCCCTTGTCACAACGCCGGGCGGCGTCGGTTCAACAATTTCTGGCAGCGCGCGGCGTCGATATGAATCGGATAACCATCGCTGGCCGCGGATCGCGGGAACCCGTCGCCGACAACACCACTGTCGCCGGTCGTGCGGCCAATCGGCGCGTCGAGATCTACGTTGCCGAAGCCGTAGCCAGCGCACCGGCTTCGAACTATTGAGCTTGCCAACACACAGCCAGGCATACCGCGTCGAACCGATACGCTAGGTGCTCGGCGCGCCGGTTAGGAACTCGAGCACGATGCGATTGAAGGCCTCGGGTTGTTCCCATAAGGCAAAATGACCGGTGCCGGGCATGATGCTGAGCGTGGCTTCCGCAATCAGTCTGGCCATGGCCTCGACATGCGAAATCTCGATCGCTTCCTCCTCCGCACCCGCCAGCACCAGCACGGGAGAGCGGATGGCGCCGAGCTCGGTCTCGCTGTAGTTGGGCTGCTCCGCCCACATCTTCGAAATGTTGGCAGCGAACTCTTCCCAGCGCTCGGGATGCGGCGAACGCTCGGCGTATTCCTCGCGCGCACGCGCGATATAGGCTTGGAATCTGGCATTGTCCGCGGCGTCGTCGCGTAGCCCTTCCGGATGATAGTTGGCTCCGAACGCAACGAGGTGGCCGAGACGCTGCGGTGCGCGGATGGCGATCTCGAGACCGATGTTGCCGCCATCGCTCCAGCCGAGAAGGTGCGCGCGTTCGATGCCTAGTGTATCGAGCAGCGCCAGGACGTCGTCGGCCATCAGAGCATAGCTCAAGGGTTCGCGACCTAACGAGGAACGGCCATGCCCGCGGCTGTCGATGGCGATCACCTGGAAATGTGCAGCGAGCACGGGCAGCTGCGCGTGCCATGAGCCAGTGTGGCCAAAGCCGCCATGCAACAGCAGCAGCGGTTCGCCGCTGCCGTGAATCTCGTAGTAGAGTTCGATGCCGTTGATGGCGGCCGTGCGGGCTGTGTGCGAGGCGTCGCCGGCAGCGACCGGAGTGCTGCCCAGCGCCAAGTACACGATGAGTAGAGCCGTGACAGAACAGTACAATCGGCGCATTTGGAGCTTCTCCGCTGGCCTGGCCGAGCCCAGAATAACCGACCGGGACGCCGGCAACGAACCACCGTGCGGCGGCTTAGGGTCCGCCGCAGAATAACTGGGCGATTCTGGGGCGTCGAGGCGCCCGGCTGGCAAGGCGCGAGGAGGGCGAATAGTGGTTCTATTCAACGGACGAGCAACGCTGCCAGACGGGATGGATCGGCGTTCCAGATCGTTCAGTTATTTTGCGGCGGGCCCTTACCTGTCATCGTCGCAGTCCCGCCCTTCACGTCTCAGGCGAGCACGCCGAAGGTCTTCCCGACAATCGCCGTCAAGACCATGGCCAGCGCACCCCAGAATGAGACCCTCGCCGCGCCCTTGAGCATCGATGCACCGCCGATGCGCGCGGCAACGCCGCCCAGGGCGGCAAGAAAAACGAGCGACAGAACGCCGACTACGAAAATCATGTGCTGCAGCGGCACGACCACTATCGTTGCTAGCGGCAAGGCTGCGCCAATCGTGAAAGTACCGCCTGAAGACAGCGATGCCAGGACCGGCTTTGCCCTGACGACGTGCGATATACCTATTTCATCCCGGGCATGCGCACCGAGAGCGTCATGGGCCATCAATTGCCTCGCGACCTCCCTGGCAAGCGCCGGCGTGAGGCCTCGACCTTCATAAATCCCCGCGAGCTCGTCCAATTCGGATTCACGATCTTCAGCCAGCGATCGACGTTCCAACGCCAGATCGGCGCGCTCCGTATCGGCCTGCGAACTCACCGACACGTATTCGCCGGCAGCCATCGACATCGCCCCCGCCACCAGGCCGGCGATCCCGGCGAGTAGTATGTCTTCGCGGCCAGCATCGGCGGCGGCGACCCCGATCACCAGGCTCGCGGTGGACACAATGCCGTCGTTGGCACCCAGTACGGCAGCTCGCAACCAGCCGACGCGGTGCGATTTGTGATTTTCCTCATGAGCCATCGTCGTGCATGCTCGTGCCGATGACTCGGGTCGGCGATCAGCTGCGTCGCCGCTGCGCCGCCACCAGCAGTGCGAGCGCCGCGCCCAATGACCATACCGCCGCCGGCAGCGGCACTACGCTGACGTCGCCATCGCGTACCGCCCATGCGAACAGCTGATCGGGCGTGGTACCAATTGCTGCGTCGGTATCGGCGCGGCCCTGAAAACCACTCTTGAAGTTGAAATAAAAAGCTTTGGCCGGACCGACGGGCGTTTCAGTCCAGTAGTCGTTGGTGAATTCATCGGGACCCTTGGCGAGGTTTAGAAAAGGCCCGGTGTTGCTCAGGCCGCGGCCGTCCTGCAGTGTGCAGCCGCCCGACTGCGGGGAGCAGGCGCCGAGGTTGGCCAGGTTGACATAAAACATGTGTCCCATTTCGGACGCCGCATCGCCGCCCGTGTCGCGCCAGCCGCCGTCGCTACCGTCGGTGGTGGTCGGGGCATAGCCCTCATCGGTGCTGGCATTGGTACTGTTGTTGTTGTTGAAGGCGACGCCGTCGATCGGCGCCACACGCGGCAGTCGCCAGTCGTCCCAGGTCACACCACGCACGGTGTCTTCGTAACTGAGGCCCTCCACCCAGGCCTTGGCCTCTTCCCAGGTCATCCGCCCGCGGACCGGCTCGCCGGGAAAACAGATCTCTCCACCCCCCTCGTCGAAACAAATGTCGGGCGGGGGCGGAGCCGAGGTGGCCGCAAAGTTGGCATCCTGCAGCCAGGTGACGTCGAGCACGTCGTCATAGATGAGGCCGCCGCCGCGGTCTACCAGCGCGGCCATCGACGATGTAGAAACGGCGACGCAGGCGGCCGCCACCCAGCAGTTCAGTAATCGCACTCGGGTCATGGAATCGCTCCTGCGCGGCTTGCGGGCTGCTAGCAGACCATCCCACGGCAGTCCACCGGCTCGCTTATAACCATACACAGGCTCATCGCGCGTTGCCACAGCACCGCCGTTGCGGCGACTCTCTCTGTTCAGCGATAGGCGCCGCGGGTCGCTGAAAACGTGCGCCACGCATGCGGGTGCTCGCGGCGGGCGCGATCGGCATCCTTGAGCCAGGAATCGAGAGGGCCGGTGCGCCAGCGCACACCCACCGCGTACAGTAGCCGCAGCATCAGGATCGCGCTGCTCAGGAGCGTCCAGCCGGCGACGCCGACAAAAGCGAGGTCGGCCCGGCCGGCGGCGAGCAACACGGTGAGGATGATCAGGCACGGATTGCGCCGCGCAGTGACGAGACGGAAATAGGCATCGAAAGGGCGCCACGCGAAAATGCCGCAGTGGCCCAGTTGATGGAACAGGGCTTCGAGCAGCCGTCCTGCGACATAGCCGCTACCGACCAGCCAGCACCAGGTCTCGATCGGCAAGCCCATCAGACTGTCCATGCCCAGACCCAAGCCCCAAGCGGCGTACCAGAACGGCGGATGGATCAAATCGATACCGTGATCGAGGATGTGCCCGAAGCGGCTGCTCATCACCGTGACGCGCGCGAGCTTGCCGTCGACGGTGTCGAGCAGCGTCATGATCCAGGCGCAGACGAGGCCGGATGCAAAGGCCCCGGCGTAAAACAAGCACGTCGCCACGACAACCAGCATCAGTCCGGTCAACGTGACCATGTTCGGAGTAACGCCCAGCCTCGCGCACCAACCGACGACGGCGCGCGCCGGGCGCGGCCAGGCCCATTTGGTGATCAGATCGGTGATGCCCTTGTAGGCGTTGCCATAGAGCCGGGCTTCGAGGACCTCTCGTTGATCGACGCTGACAGGCGTGAGCAGTGGCGGCGCGGACTTGCGCAGCCGGCGATCGTAGCCGGCCAGGTCCGCCGGCCCCAGCAGCGTGATGTCGCCCGCCGGCCGGCCGCTGTTACGCACGGTGTCGATGGCTGTACCGAGCTCCGCAATCGGCACCACTGCCGCCGCGATGCGCTGGTCATCGGGACACTCGAGCAGCGCCCGATCGTGCTCAGCCAGCCCGCTCAGTGTGAGAATTTCGAACAAATAGGCGGCATTGGCCACGACCACGCGTGTAGCCGTCGCCGGCAGCGGCATATCATCGTCGATGACGACCATGCCGCTTTGCGCGAGCTGGCGGCGCAGCCGCTCGGCGCCATCGATACCCCACAGGCGACACGGCGCGGCGCCGACGATGCGGGCGACCGTGTTCATGTAGCGCGTTTCAACAGATGATCGCCCAGGCGATGCGCGAGTGCGAGTATGGTCAGCGTCGGATTGGCCCAACTCGATGTCGGGAACACCGAACTGCCGGCGATGTAGAGGTTGGCATAGCCATGCACGCGGCAGTTGCCATCGACCACGCCCTGCGCAGGATCGACGCTCATACGCGTCGTACCCATGTGGTGGTAGCCACCGATCGGATGATTGCCGACCGTCGCATCGACCGGCCAGTCCGTGCCATCCTCGCCGAGCCAGGCGGCGGGCTCGAGACGGCCGACACCCAGGCGCGCGAGTTCCTCGCCGAGGCGCGCAGTCACGACAGCAACCGTACGTTTGTCTATGGCCGACAGGCGCCAGTCGAGCGCCGCGTGGGGCATACCGAGTGCATCGCAGGTCGCCGCCAGCGTGACCCGACTGGCCGGATTGGGCGCCTGTTCTCCGCGCACCATGACATTGACCCGGGTCGTGCCGCGTTGGAAACGCAGCCGCTCGATGGGCTGGCGGACCGTGCGTTGAATGAGTTTGCGCACGTCGCGATAAGCATGCCACAGGCGACGTTTGCCGCGCGTCGGCGCGAGCCCGTGTTTGAGATCGTTGTAGAGCCGCTTGCGCAACGAGAGCCCGAGCGCCGCATCGCGCTGGAGCTTGAAGGTGAATGCCGTGTTGAGTATCCCGGCGCTGCGCTGCAGCGCCTCGGCCGGCAACAGTACAGGCGCCACACGGCTGCCGTCGGCGCGGCGCTGGCGCTGAAACGCGGCCCACAGCGAAAAGCCGGCACCAGCTTCGAGCACGGCTGCTCGACCGTGCGGGTGCTCCATGAAATAACGTCCGACCTGGTCACGGCCATTGCCGACACCCTGCGCCTCGACATCGTTCGAAGCGAGCAGCAGGCGTGCATTCTCGATACCGCCCGCTGCCAACACGTAGACGCGCGCCGTGACCGTCGTGCGCCTGCCGTCGAGACTCGCGACTTCGAGGCCGACGACCGATGCGGCATTGTCCGCAGCCTGCACGCGCACGACATTGGTGTGCAACAGCACACGCACGTCAGGGTGATTGAGCACGTCGCGGCAGTGCGCGGTGCTGAATCGCTCCTTGACCTCGTCGAATCGCCATAGGCGGGTGATGAACGCGGCCTTGTCCAGACCAAGGCGCTTCGCGCTGTCGTCCTGCCACACGCGGGGATCGCCGCCGTCATGACCAAGCTCGAAATCGGCGGCGGCGATAGTGTAGTACGCCGCGAGATCGTCGACATCGAGTGGCCATCCACTGGCCTCGACCCATTTTCGGCGGGCAAAATCGATGGCGTCGAAACGCGCGCACCGGCCGCCCCAGATATTGGTCGTGCCACCGAGAAATCGTAAGCGGGAATCGATCAACGGGTAGTATTCGGCGCCGAGGTTAGGGCCGTCGGCAAGGGCCTGGGTCGCTTCGTCGAAATCGAGCCCGCCGCTCTCGATAAGGCATACGCTGCGCTTGCTTGCGCTGAGGTGGCGGGCCAGGGTGATACCGGCAGCGCCACCACCGACGATGGCGATGTCACAGGAAATCCGCGTCGCGGAAGGATATTGCTGGAGGTGTTCGAGCATGACGGGCCGGCCGGTCGATATGGTATCCGGGCGCCGGAGTTAGAACAATCGCGCCGACAAGCCGAGGCGCCAAACACCCGCAACGCCGTGCCTGCGAGCCGACAGGCGGGCAGGACAGAACAGCTTCGGCTACGCCTGAATGTTCAATTACGTGAGCGCCATCGCAACGTCGTCGAGGTCCTCAACCACGCTCCGCAGCGTTCGGCACTATAATCACTCTTGTACGCAATCCAGAAAGCTCGCTAAATGTCCTATCGATCCGCAGCCGCGATGACCTTGAGTCTCGCGGTCTTTGCTCATAACGCCGCGCCGATGGACCAGGTGCGCGCCGGCACCCGCGACGCGCGTGACCTGCACGCGTGGCTCGAAAACCAGCCGCGCGGACCCGGCATCCAGGCGGGCCCGGTGCTATGGCAGCCGACGCTGCCGGTCGCCCTGCGTTACGACGACAACATCTTCGCGAGCAATGCGCGCGACGTGGACGACTTCGTCTTCGGGATCACGCCGTCACTGCTGGCCAGCGCGAAAGGCGATGGACACGAATTCGCATTATCCGCCTATACCCGCTCCGATGTGTACTTCGACGAGACGCGCCAGGACAATACCGAGTACGGTGCATCGGCTTTCGCCCGTGTCCGACTTCTCGATTGGCTCCATGTCTCGGGGCGCTATCGCTTCGATCAATTGACCGAGGACTGGGACAGTCCGGATATTCCGTTGGGTGCCGCCGAGCCGCCCGACGTCGAACAGATCTACACCAAGCTCGGCATGCACCTACGCTTTGGACGCTTCTCGCAGGATACCGATTTCACCCACGTCGACGTCACCTACGACAATGTCCCCGCCCTCGGTGGCGGCAGTATCCGACAAGACGTCCGCAACCGAGACTACGTCGACGTCGGCTTCACCTTCGCCTGGCAGCTGACGCCCGCGTTACAGCCATTCGTGCGTTTACGCTGGAACGACCACAGCTACGACAACGCGCCGCCGCTCGCCCTCGCGGATCGCGACGGCGACGGCCATGCGCTGTTCGGCGGCGTCAACTTCGACCTCGCGCAAAACATCGCGGGCAGCGTCTATGGCGGCTATGTGTTTCAGGATTTCGACGATGACGACCGGGCGCTCGAAGAGGCCGACGGCATCGGCTTCGGCGCCGAGATCGATTGGCGGCTGAGCAGCGTGACCACACTCAATCTCGACGCGTTGCGCGAGATCGAAGAGGCCACCACGGGTCTCGAATCCGGCCGCTTCACGACCACCGTATGGGTCGGCGGCGAACATCGGCTGACGGATCAGCTCGCGCTCGAAGCATTGTTCGGCTACGCCAACGACGACTATGTCGGCACGCCGCGCGACGAAGACACCTTCCGGGTACGCCTCAGCGCGACCCAGGAGCTCGGTCATGACCTCTACTCACAACTCATGTGGAGCTACGGTGACCGCGATTCGAACGCGCCGGGGCGGAGCTATGACCGCAATCAAATCATGCTCTCGTTTGGCTGGCGGCGCTGAGGCCGATAGGCGCTTAACCGTTCTCGACCAGCACATCCGTGCGAATGATGTACTTCGTGCCGCGGCGTATCGGCTCCGAGCTGTGCAGGCAATGCAGTGGATGCAGACCATGAGGAAAGCATAGTGCAGCGCCGAGCGGCGTTCGGACGCTCACCTCGATAGCCGCCTCGCCGCCGCGCGCCGGGCGTGCGGGATCGGCCGCGCTGACATAAAAGTGGGTGCTTCCGCCTGCATAGTCGTCGCTCAGAAACGCCACGAAGGACAGCTGACTCCAACGATCCCCGAACGCATCCGTCACCAGTTCGTCTCCCACGACTTGACTGCCCGGCCACGCACCATCGGTATGAGGCGCGAAGTAATCGCCGGGGCCGTAGCGGTAGAAGCGAAATCGTGCATTAAGGCCCACGGCACGCCTGCCCTGGAACAGCGCTGGCGTCTGGTTGACCGCCAGCGCACAGCGCCGCCACACGATGTCGGCCGTCACTTCGTCAACAACCCAGGTCAAATTGTCGTTGTGGCGGATGGAACGCGGTAGTGACACCGCAGCATCGGGAAGATAACCGCAGGCTTCGGTCAGCGCGATCAGGGCGTCGCACTCACGTGCGTCGAAGATGTTCAGGAGATGGAAAGCGCCGGGCACGACTTCGATGTCGCCCCGCTCGACCGCCGTTTCGCGCGCCTCCGCGAGACCGGCCGGGTTTGGGCAGCGGTTCGCCCAGGTCGGCAGCGCCGGGTGCTCGGCGCCGGCTTCGCGCGCGACGACGAAGAAGTCACCGTCGAGTGATTGCTCGATGCTGCTCACCGCAAGGTCTCTGCCCGGCGATCCCAGGTCGTGGAGAAAACCTTCACGACCCTGCCAGCGCGATCTCGCAGAGATAGGATTTATGCGGCACGCAGCCGCCGATGGGATCGGCGTCGGCGTTGCCGATCAGGCGGTTCAGGTTCGCGCCTTGTTCGCTCTCGGCGTCGTAGCCTGCCAACCCCAGCGCCGCGCACGACTGCCACCAACCGACCGCGGCCCGTACCACGCCGGGATGCAGCGAATTCGAGAAGCGTGCTTGCATCTTCGCGCCGCCATGCGGCGTCGTGACGTTGACCCAGTCGCCCTCGGCGATACCCCGCGCGGCGGCCGTGTCCGGATGCATTTCCACGCGCGGCTCCCGCTCGTGCCGCCGCAGCCTGGCGACGTGCCGGTACTGGCTGTGGACGAAGTGATTGCTCTTGGTATCGGTCAGTACGAGCGGGAAATCCTTGGCGAGATCGGGACGCGAGGCCGGCCCCATCGCCGGCTCGACGAAGCCCGGCAGAGGATCATAGCCGTGCGCGAACAGCGTCTCCGAGTAGAGTTCGACTTTGCGACTCGGCGTCGCAAAGCCCTGGGCCGGACCGCTGCCGTCGCCGGCGTATTTGCGGTAGCGGGTCGCCAGGGGCAGGGTCTTGCCCGCGGGCGCGGCGCGGAGCTCGGCGACCGTCACGCCGGACGGTTCCAGGATCTCCGCGTAGGCCGCGTCGGCGTTGCCCTCCCAGAATGCATCGCCCAGGCCCAGACGCTGGGCCAGTTCCAGCGCGATAGCGGCATCCGAGCGCGATTCGCCGAGCGGCTCGACGACCCGCTGCCGCAATTGGACGTGGGCACAGGCGCGCTGGTCGACGTAGAAATCGGTCTTCAGGCCTTCGCGCTCCCACGGTGTGTTGACCGGCAGGAAAATGTCCGCGTGTGTCGCGGTCGGGGTCATGAACAAGTCGGCGTGGACCATGAAATCGAGCGCGTCCAGGGCTCTGGCGCCGCGCGCGCCATCGGCGTGCGAGACCAGCAGGTTGAGGCCGAAGCTGACCAACGCGTCGACGCCGTAGGGCTTGCGCTCGAGTACCGCCTTGTAGAGGGCGTCGGCGGTGATCCAGCTGAAGATCGACTCCGGCCCGAGCGAGCGTGTTTCCAGCCCCAGCGATTTCTCGCGCATCGTCTGCGGCATCAGTTCGCGGCCGAGGATCGTGCGTACCGGTACGTGCGACATCACGACGTTGCCACCAGGGGCATCGAAACATCCAGTCAGGGCGTACAGACAGGCGATTGCGCGCCCGGTCTGACTCGTGTTCGAGTGCATCTCGAGGCCGGCCCAGGTCGAACAGGAAACGGCCTTGGCGGAACCGATGAGGCGCGCGGTGCCGCGGATCTGCGACGCATCGACCCAGGTAATCTGTACTGCACGTTCCGGCGGGTATTCGGCGCACAGCGCGCGGTAGCGATCGAAGGCGGGCCGGCAGGCAATGGCGCCGTCCACGCCCGCCACCTCGAAGCGGCCGGTCAGGGCGAGCTTGCGCTCTGCCGCCAGGTAGGCGCCCGTGCGGCAGTCGTAGCGGAGCGGCGCAGCGGACGCCGTTTCCCAGGCGATGCGCTGGTCAGGATTGCCGCCCGGATCGAGATCGGCTCCGGTCAGAAACGCGCCGTTGTCCTCGCGCACCAGGAACGGCCCGTTTGTCCACTCGCGCACGAAGGCTTCGTCGTAGAGTCCTTCCTCGATCATGACGTGCGCCAGCGACAGCGCCAGCGCACCGTCGCTGCCGGGACGCACGCGCAGCCACTCGTCAGCCTTGGCGGCGAAACCGACGCGCACCGGATCGATTACCACGAGCCTGGCCCCGCGGCGGCGCGCGGCGGCGATACGCGTGGCGAGCGCGATCCAGGTCGTGCTGGGGTTGTGGCCCCACAGCACGATGCAGTCACTCTTGTCGACTTCGCTCGGCGGCAGCTGCGTACCGAAGGTATGCGGATACATGAAGTCCTTGGCAAAATCGCAGAGTTCGATCGAGGCGACCGCGTTAGGCGTGCCGAAGGCCTGGCGCAGGCGCTCGACGAAAGCATAGCCGTCCTGCATCGCGGTGCCCGCGCTGGTGGTGATGCTGAAGGCCACCGACTCCGTGCCGCTGCGCGCGCGGATGCGCTCGAGATTGCGCACCGTCTCGTCCAGCGCCTCGTCCCAGGAAATCCGCTCCCAGCCGGGGTCGGGATCGCCTTTGGGGCGTGTGCGGCGCATGGGATAGAGCACCCGGGCATCGCTGTAGACGTAATCGGGTGCGGCCTGGCCCTTGCCGCAGAGCGCCTGTCCGGTCGGGTGGGACGGATCGGGCTCGACGGCCATGAGCCGTCCGTCCGCCACCACCGAGACGCAGCCACAGCTCGACCAGCACAGGGCGCAGTAGCCCGGAATGCGCGTCTGCTGCGCCTCAGCGTCCACCTCAAGCGGCCTTGTGTGCGAGTTCGTCGGCGTCCGGATCGTGGATATGGAAAATCTTGCGCACGGTCTCGAGCACCGTCCATACGACGACCTCGCCCTTGCGCGTGTAGAAGGTGTCGCCGGGACCGTAGTCATGGGTAGCGCCGTCTTCGTCGACAAGGCTGATCTTCCCCTCCAGCAAGGTACAAATCTCGTCCCCAGGATAGGTGTACTCGAACTTGCCCGGCGTGCACTGCCAGACCCCCGCCATCGTGCGCATGCCGAAGTTACCGATATCGATACGGCCGGTGTGCACCGGATCGCCCGCGAGCACCTTGATGAAAGGCAACTCCTTCATCGGCGGCCAGGGCGTGAGTCCACCTTTGTCCTTGAGCACGGTGTAGTCGAGCATGATCGTTCTCCTTCGCGGATGCGGGCTGTTTACGGTACTATCGACTTTACTTACAGATAGGTCAGTAAAGCAACCCCCGACCACCGGTACGGTCGCCGCAGGCCGTGCCGGCCCAGCGCGAGGATCGATGACGCCCTATGGGATACGGAGCCAAGCCCTGCGCCGACGAGCGGCCGACCGAACGCGCCCTCGGACGCCCGCCGAAACAGCCGGATCAACGCGGGCGCATCCTCGAGGCCGCCGCCCGCGCCATCGCCACTGACGGCTATGAGCAGTGCTCGCTGGCACGCGTCGCGCGCGAACTCGGGCTCACGCGCCCGGCGCTCTATCACTATTTCCCGACCAAGCAGCGGATTTTTGCCGAGATAGCGATGAGCACCGCGCGGGGCATGACAGCGCACGTGCATGCGGCGGTCGACGATACACTCTCCACCGCCGGGCAGCTGCGCGCACTCATGATCGCCTACGCGGAATACCTCGAAACCCATTACTGGATGGTCAGCGCGGCCCTGACGGGCGCTCGCTGCAGCGAACGTCTCGAGCGCGGCGACCGCGAAGCCTTCGAGACCTTGCGACGCGCCTGCATGGCACCCTTCGAACAGACGCTGCGCCACGGTATGGCCAAGGGTGAATTGCGCAGCCGCGATGTCGACGACACGCTGCGCTTCATCTTCCAACTGCTCGACGTCACACGCTGGTTCCGCCCCGATGGGACGAAACGGGCGGCCGATTTCGCCCGCGATGCCTGCGCGCTACTGCTCGACGGGCTACGCAGCGATACGGCGAAGACGCTGCTGAACGACGACGCGACCTATCACGAGCGCGATCAGAGGTAAGCGTGGCGCACGGCGCTGCGTCCGCGTGCGGCGCCGGAGGGGTGTGCCGAGAAGTCCATCGAGCTCGAGCGTCGGAGGGGCCGGTGCGATGGAAGGCGGGCGGGACTGATTCGGGACAGGGGTGCAACGCTACTCGAGGACGCTACCCAAGTCGTTGTCGGGCGCGCACCGAGGTCTGTGCCTGTGAAGCCGATCCCGGGCGCCGAGCAGGCTCATCCGCATTTTTATTGTGTACCATCGCCCTTCGAACATGGAGAAGCGCCCATGGAGCACGACCCAAAGGACGCCAGCGGCGGCCGGGCACTGACGGACGCGAGCCTCGGAGAGGAACGGGGCGGCGTTGATGCGATGATCGAGCGCGCCGCGGCGAACGAGCGGCGTCTGCTCGACAACCTGGTCGAGCGTGATCGCCATTTCGCCGACGAGCGCCTCATGCGCTTCCGTGAGAGCGCGGATCGGGTGCTGGCCCGTGAGCGCTCGGAGTCTCCTCGGCTCGACGGTGGTATCGCTCTCGAACGCCGCGTCGCCGATCGGAGTAAGGAAGCAGAACGCGAATCGACGGACGCCTTACTCGAACGCGAGCGCGACCGCGTCGATGCACGCAGCGCCGAGCAACGCCTGCAGCAGAACATCGAGCGGAGCGAGAACCTGTCGCAGCGAGCGAACACCGACGAACGACTTGACGCCGAACGAAAACACGCGGACGTCAGCATCGCAGCCCTCGACCGCAGCGAAGACGCGCTGGCAGATGCGCGCACCGAGCACACGCACCGTAGCGAAGTGCTCGCCATGGTCACGCACGAACTGCGCAATCCGCTCACGGTCATCCTGGCCAATTCCAGCTTCATTGCCGAAGGCACGGCGGAAGTTGCGACGCGCCAGTCAGCGAACGATGTCTCACGCGCCGCTGCCCGCATGGGGCGTCTGTTGGCGGACCTGTTGGACGTGTCCCGGATCGAATCCGGAACGTTTCGGGTAGTGAAGGAGCAGCACGACGTAGGCGTGCTGCTCGTGGAGGTGGTACATGCCTACGGCCCACTGTTCATGGAACGAGGTGTCAGCTTGAAAGTCGATTTGTCGGACGTGAGCGTGGTTGCGGCGTTCGATCACGATCGCGTCGTGCAATTGCTCGCGAACCTGCTGGGTAATGCGCTCAAGTTCACACCACGTACAGGTGCCGTCGAGCTTCACCTCGAACGGCATGCCACCGACCTGGAACTCGTCTTGCACGATACGGGGCCCGGCATCCATCCGCATGCACTGCCGCACGTATTCGAGCAGTTCTGGAAAGACGATAAGGAGGCGCGGCGTGGTTTGGGACTCGGCCTGTATATCTGCAAAAACATCGCGGCGGCGCATGGCGGCACGATTTCGGTAGACAGCGTGGTCGGCCAGGGCGCCACTTTCCGCGTTTCTCTACCGGTTGATTGAAGCTGGTCGTGGTGCGAATCGACTGCTGGGATATAGGGGTAGTGTGCCGGCACAGGTTATCGACAAGATTGCAGACCGAAGACGGTGAGGTGTTGTTCCCGCGTCTGATTGGGTAGAGTAGAGAACAGGTTAGCACTGCCGTAGCGCCAGCCTATCTGTTGCCGCCCCCTTCGTCTGGCCCCAGTGCCAGTAACACCCGGTTGCGTCCAGCTTCCTTCGCCTCGTAAAGCGCAGTATCGGCCGCTTTCAGCAACGCTGTTGCTGTCGCGCCGTGCATGGGATAGGCAGCGACGCCCATCGAGACCGTCACCTCCGCGAGCTTCTTGCCGTTATGCACGAAGTCGTGGTGTTCGATCGCTCGGCGCACCGCATCCGCACGCGCCATCGCAATCTCGCCCGCTGCGCCGGGCATGACCAGCGCCAACTCCTCACCCCCGAAACGGCATGGCACATCGGCGGTTTTCAGTTTGGAGCGCACGATTTCCGCAATTTTCACCAGCACGAAATCGCCGACATCGTGGCCATGTGCATCGTTGAACTGTTTGAAATGGTCAATGTCGAGCATGATCACGCTCAATGATTGATCCGTACGCTGACAGCTCGCCAACTCACGCTCCAGCGTTTCCTCCAGGTAGCGCCGATTGAACAACCGAGTCAAGGGATCCCGCACCGAGCGGTCGCGCAGCGCTTCGCGCAATTTCAAGCTGACCAGAGCCATCGCCAGGTTGTCTGCCGCCATCGATATCAAACGCGCACGGGATTCGACGGACCTGTGCTCCAGGCCGGTCGCGGCTGCAGCATCGCCTTGGCCCAGGGTTACCGCGAGTACGCCGATCATGTCTCCTTGGGCGATGGCCGGCGCACAGACGTAGCCCGGAATCGAGTCTGATGTCATGTGCTTGCAGACAATCTCGTCCTCTAAGCCATCGACTGCATGGATTTTGCCCTGACGCAGTGCCCAGCAATCGTCGGCCGATATCGGCCCGCTGGCGAAACAGGCCTGTCCCCCCCATTCCGCCACGGCTTCGACGGTGGTGTGATTCTCGTCGTAGAGATAGAACGCTCCCGTACAGTCGGGAAATATACGCCGTGCGTAATGCGTGATGATGGGGTGCGTTTCTTGCAGCGAGCGACATACTTGCAGATAGGAGTTCAGCTCGTTGATCAGCTGCATCTCGAGGTTGTGTTGGGTCAACTCGAGCTGTGATAAACGCAATTGGGCTTCATGATTTTTCCGGTCGGTGATGTCGGTCGAGGAGCCGATAAAACCTGCGAAACTACCTTCCCGGCTGATGAAAGGCTCTCCGACATCGAGCACCTAACGGTACTGCCCGTCGGCGCGCCGCAGGCGATACTCCATTTCGAACGATTGGCGAGACGCGAAGGCCCGTTCGAAGACCGTCATGCAAGCATCCAGTCCCTGGCATACTTCGGCAGCCTGCTATCCGGCGAAGGGCGAAGAGGGACGCAGGGGCGCATGCGGGCGCCTTCGGTTCTTCGGCTGTCTTTTGCGCCGATGTGGTCAGTCGACGCGGCACTGCTGTGCGTTGACTCGGGCAGAAGGGCCGGCCAAACAGGTTTCCGGGGTCAATTCACGCCGTCGGAACTCAATCCACTGTGCCGTGCTGCGATTTTCATCCTCCCGCGCGGCAACCCTGGCCGTCGTAGAGCGCGGCGAAGTCAGCTACGGTGAGCGTGCCAACGTCGTTCCCGGCATCGTCGACGACATCGAAGATCACACCATCGACGCTGCCGCGCGTGCTGTAGAGAACGATGGCGCCGTCGGCACCGCCACCCTCGGTGTGTGGCTCAGGTGATGCCGGCGACACCGTATAGCTGCCGAGCGGTCGGATGTCCTTGACCCGGCCATCGGGCTCGTAAAGCCGATGCTCGCCCTGCAGCACCGTGGTCATCGTCAGCGCACGGTGGCGATGCAACAGGATGCGCTCGTTGGCATCGAGCCTGAGAGCGAAGTCGACGACCTCGGCTTCGCTGTCGACGTCGATCACGGTATAACGAAAATACTCGAACTCACCGAGCTGGCGCCAGTTGATGCTGTCGTTATCGAAACGTACGGTTGTGAGTGGTCGGGTCATGATGGTGTTTCCGTTTCTGGGGAGCGACATCATAAGCCACGCTCGATTATCCCCATGACCACCATCAGGGTCCGCCGCGAAATAACTGGGCGATTTTGGGGCGTCGAGGCGCCCGGCTGGCCAGGCGCGAGGAGGGCGAATAGTGGTTCTATTCAACGGACGAGCAACGCCGCCAGACGGAATGGATCGGCGTTCCAAATCGTTCAGTTATTTTGCGGCGGGCCCTCAGCAACTGATCACGTATTCCGCAAGAAATGTCTGGGAAATGCTGTCCGCGCAGGGCCGCGGGGCGCTCGCAGACAACCACCCCCATCGTGCACGGCGACCTGCGTCCAGCTATCATGAAGGCTCATTCCACGGCGCTACCCGTGACATCGTCGCCCCGGGCGCGGCACGCGCCGGTGCTCGCCCCACACGAAAGATTTACATTGCCGAGGAGTTGACTCATGCCTTTCGATCCGTCGCCCAAAGTCCAGGAGTTGCAGCACCGCCTGACCGCGTTCATGGAGCGTCACATCTATCCCAACGAAGAGCGCCATGTCGCCGAAGCGGAAGAATACGGCCCCTGGAAGGTGTTGCCGCTGATAGACGAACTCAAGCCCCTGGCTCGAGCGGAGGGGCTGTGGAACCTGTTTCTGCCGGAATCCGAGTTCGGGGCCGGTCTCACCAACCTCGAGTACGCACCGCTGTGTGAAATCATGGGCCGCTCGCTGCTGGCCCCGGAAGTTTTCAACTGTTCTGCACCAGACACCGGAAACATGGAGGTGCTGGCGCGCTACGCGACACCCGAACAACAGAAGCAGTGGCTCAACCCCTTGCTGGACGGTGAGATCCGCTCCTGTTTCGCCATGACCGAACCTGACGTCGCGTCGAGTGATGCTACCAACATCCAGTCGTCGATCGTCCGCGACGGAGATGAATACGTGATCAACGGGCACAAGTGGTACACCACCAATGCCACGGATCCGCGCTGCAAGATTTGCATCTTCATGGGCAAGACCGACCCCGACAATCCCAACCGCTATAAGCAGCAGTCGATGATTCTCGTCCCGATGGATACCGCCGGCGTCGACGTCGTGCGATCGATCCCGGTGTTCGGTTTCTACGGCATGCCGGACCGCGCCTCGGAAGTGATTTTCCGCGACGTCCGGGTGCCGGTATCGAACATGCTGCTCGGCGAAGGCAGAGGGTTCGAGATTGCGCAGGGCCGACTCGGACCGGGACGCATCCACCACTGCATGCGCGAGATCGGGCGTGCCGAACGGGCGCTGGAACGGATGTGCAGGCGCACTTTGAGCCGCGTGGCTTTCGGCAAGCCGATCGCGGAGAACGGGGTCACCCTGGAGCGCATCGCCGAGGCGCGCATCATGATCGAACAGGCGCGCCTGCTGACACTCAATGCCGCCCACCGCATGGACACCGTGGGCAACAAGGTTGCCAAGGCCGAGATTGCGATGATCAAGGTCGCGGTGCCAAACATGACCGGCAAGGTGATCGACTGGGCCATCCAGGCGCACGGCGGTGGCGGTACCAGCAACGACTTCGGTTTGGCCGCCTCGTACGCCATGTCGCGGGTACTGCGCCTGGCCGACGGGCCCGACGAGGTTCATCGCCAGCAGATCGCCCGCCTGGAGTTGAAGAAATACCAGTGAACGGGCGCCGCGTCGACGCCTGCTGCGCTGCAGCAGGCGTTCTTTGGGTTTCGTGACGTTATCCTGCGCCGGCAATCGAGGTTGGGCGCGAACACCCTCGGCCTATAATCAAATTGTCGACAATAGCTATTGACCCAAGCGTATTCTAGCCCTATCTTGAGGCGCTTCAACCTTCATTGTCCACAATCAGCCATGTCCGATCTCGGGTTCGCCACTGACGCAGCGTCGCGTACATCCGCTGATCGGGTCTTCGAGGCCTTGCAGGACGCCATCGTCCGTGGCGACATCGCGCCCGGAAGCCGCATCGGCGAAACAGAACTCGCCGAACGCTTCGGGACCAGTCGCGGCCCGCTGCGCGAAGCCCTGCGACGGTTGGAATCACGACGCCTGGTGGAGCGCACACCCCATGTCGGTGTGCGCATCGCCGCCCTCGATTATGCGACGTTGATCGAGCTCTACTACCTGCGTGAAGCCCTGGAGGGGATGGCCGCGCATCTCGCTGCCCTCCACATGACCGCCGATGAAGTAATCAGCCTCAAGACGCTGCTGGCTGCCCACGAACAGGACGAAGCGCTGCAGGCGGACACAGCCTACTTTCAGCAGGAAGGCGATCTCGATTTTCACTACCGCATCATTCAGGGCAGTCACAATGGTGCGCTGAGCCAATTGCTCATCGGCGAGCTCTACCACCGGATCCGGATGTATCGCTACCAGTTCAGCGCCTACGCCAATCGCCCGCAGAAGGCTTTCGCCGAGCACCAGCGCATCGTCGAGGCGATCGAGGCGCGCGATGGCGACTTCGCCGAGATGCTCATGCGCCGCCACATCAGTTCCGCCCGACAAAACATCGAAAGACGTCTAAAGGAGACTTCATGACGCAGAAACTCACCGCCGGCGGTCGCTTCCGCCTAGCCCTTCGCGAGGAGAAGCCGCTGCAGATCATCGGCACCGTCAATGCCTATGCGGCGATGATGGCCACTGCGACCGGCTATCGCGCGATTTATGTGTCGGGTGCTGGCGTGGCCAACTATTCCTATGGCCTGCCCGATCTCGGCATGACCTCGCTCGACAACGTGCTCACCGACGTCCGCCGTATCACCAGCCAGGTCGACACGCCGCTGCTGGTCGACATCGATACGGGCTGGGGCGGAGCGTTCAACATCGCGCGCAGCGTCAAACAGATGATCGCCGCCGGCGCAGCGGCGGTCCATCTCGAGGACCAGGTCGCGCAGAAGCGCTGTGGACACCGCCCGGGCAAAGAGATCGTCTCCAAGGAAGAGATGGTCGACCGCGTCAAAGCCGCCGTCGATGCCAAGACCGACCCCGATTTCGTGCTGATGGCGCGCACCGATGCGCTGCAGGTCGAGGGCCTGCAGGGTGTCATCGATCGCGCCTGCGCCTTCGTCGAGGCCGGCGCCGACGCTCTCTTCGCCGAGGCCATGACCGACATCACCATGTACAAGCAGGTGTGCGATGCGGTCGGTGTGCCGGTGCTGGCCAACCTCACGGAATTCGGTTCGACGCCCTACTTCACCCGTGACGAACTCGGCCAGCAGGGTATCGCCATGGTGCTCTACCCGTTGTCGCCGACCCGCGCCATGCAAAAAGCCGCACTGACCGTGATGCAGGCCATCCGCAACGAGGGCACGCAAAAGAACGTCGTCGACCTCATGCAGACCCGCGCCGAACTCTACGAGTTCCTCGGCTATCACGCCTATGAAGACAAGCTCGATGAGTTGTTCCGCAAGGACAAGTGACGGCACCATTCGTCCGCGACTGATTGCAACAGGAGACTGACCATGACCGATACGAACCAAGTCAAACCCAAACCGAAAAAATCGGTTGCTCTTTCCGGCACCCCCGCCGGCAACACGGCACTGTGCACCGTCGGCCGCAGCGGCAACGATCTGCACTACCGCGGCTATGACATTCTCGATATCGCCAACACTTGCGAATTCGAGGAAATCGCGTTTCTGCTCGTCCATGGCAAGCTGCCCAATGAGGCCGAACTGGCCAGCTACAAGACCAAGTTGCGCGCTCTGCGTGGCTTGCCTGCAGGGCTCAAAACCGCGCTCGAACAGCTGCCGCCGTCGGCGCACCCGATGGACGTGATGCGCACCGGCGTGTCCGTGCTCGGCTGCCTGCAGCCGGAGAAGGACGACCACAATCACCCCGGTGCGCGCGACATCGCCGACAAGCTGATGGCCTCCTTGGGCTCGATGCTGCTCTACTGGTACCACTTCAGCTACAACGGCAAACGTATCGAAGTAGAAACCGATGACGATTCCATCGGCGGTCATTTCCTCAGCCTCCTCCACGGCGAGACGCCACGCGAGAGCTGGGTACGCGCCATGCATACCTCGCTCGTTCTCTATGCGGAACACGAGTTCAATGCCTCGACTTTCGCCTCCCGCGTCGTCGCTGGCACCGGCTCCGACATGTTCTCCGCCATCTGCGGCGGCATCGGCGCCCTGCGTGGTCCCAAGCATGGCGGCGCCAACGAAGTGGCCTTCGAGATCCAAAAGCGCTACGACACGCCAGACGAGGCAGAAGCCGATATCCGTGCCCGAGTCGAGCGCAAGGAAGTCGTGATCGGTTTCGGCCATCCGGTCTATACCGTCAGCGATCCGCGCAACAAGGTGATCAAGGAAGTCGCGCGCCAGCTATCCGCCGAGCAGAACAACATGAAGATGTATGACATAGCCGAACGGCTCGAATCGGTCATGTGGGAGGCCAAGAAGATGTTTCCCAACCTCGACTGGTTCAGTGCCGTCAGCTACCACATGCTGGGCGTACCGACTGCGATGTTCACACCGCTGTTCGTCATCGCCCGTACCGCCGGCTGGTCCGCACATGTCATAGAACAGCGTATCGACGGCAAGATCATCCGGCCGAGCGCGAATTACAACGGCCCTGAAGATCGGAAATTCGTGCCGATCAAGAAGCGCAAATAAACCGAGCCGAAAAGCATCATGAATTCCAAATACCGCAAACCCCTGCCGGGCACGCAACTCGACTATTTCGATGCGCGCGCCGCGGTCGAAGCCCTCCGCCCGGGCGCGTGGCGCAAGCTGCCCTATACCGCACGTGTGCACGCCGAGAACATCGTGCGCCGCGCGGAGCCGAGTCTGATTCCGGAGTGTCTTGAGCAGCTCATCGATGTCAAACGCGAGCGTGACTTCCCCTGGTACCCGGCACGTGTCGTGTGCCACGACATCCTCGGTCAGACCGCCCTCGTCGACCTCGCCGGGCTGCGCGACGCCATCGCCGAACAAGGCGGCGACCCGGCCAAGGTCAACCCGGTGGTGCCGGTGCAGTTGATTGTCGACCATTCGCTGGCCGTCGAGAGCGGCGGCGACGATCCGCAGGCGTTCGAGAAGAACCGTGCGATTGAGGACCGTCGCAACGAAGATCGCTTCCATTTCATCGATTGGACGAAACTGTCGTTCGACAACGTCGACGTGATCCCGGCCGGTAATGGCATCATGCACCAGATCAACCTGGAGAAGATGTCACCGGTGATCCAAGCCACCGACGGCGTCGCCTATCCCGACACCTGCGTCGGTACCGACAGCCACACGCCCCATGTCGATGCGCTCGGGGTGATCGCGGTCGGCGTGGGCGGCCTCGAAGCCGAAAGCGTGATGCTCGGCCGCGCATCGTGGATGCGGCTGCCGGAAATCGTCGGCGTCGAACTCACCGGCAGGCGGCAACCGGGTATCACCGCGACCGATATCGTCCTGGCGTTGACCGAGTTCCTGCGCCAATCCAAGGTTGTCGGCGCCTACCTCGAGTTCTACGGCGCGGGGGCAGCGTCGCTGACGCTCGGCGATCGCGCGACCATTTCCAACATGGCGCCCGAATATGGCGCCACTGCGGCATTGTTCTCGATCGATCAGCAGACACTGGATTACCTCAGATTGACCGGACGCACCGACGAGCAGCTCAGACTGGTCGAGATCTACGCCAAGGAAGCAGGGCTGTGGTCCGACTGTCTCGCCGACGCCGTCTACGAGCGCCGACTGAGTTTCGACCTCTCGAGCGTGGTGCGCACCATGGCCGGTCCCAGCAATCCGCACGCACGGGTCTCGACCATCGATCTCGCGGCCAAGGGCATTGCCGGCGCCTGGTCGGAGACGCCCGGGCAGATGCCGGATGGAGCGGTAATCATCGCGGCAATCACGAGCTGCACCAACACGTCCAATCCCCGCAACGTGATAGCCGCGGCCCTGCTCGCGCGCAATGCCAATCGCCTGGGCCTCGAGCGCAAGCCCTGGGTGAAAAGCTCGCTCGCGCCCGGGTCGAAGACGGTCGCGCTCTATCTCGAAGAAGCTGGCCTCAAGGCCGATCTCGAAGCACTCGGTTTCGGTATCGTGGCTTTCGCCTGCACCACCTGCAACGGCATGTCCGGGGCGCTTGATCCGAAGATCCAGCAGGAAATCATCGATCGAGATCTCTATACCACCGCGATCCTGTCCGGTAATCGCAACTTCGACGGGCGCATCCACCCTTATGCGAAGCAGGCGTTCCTGGCTTCGCCGCCACTGGTCGTGGCCTACGCCATTGCCGGCACCGCACGCTTCGACATCGAGCGCGATGCGTTCGGGCACGATGCTGACGGCAAGCCGATTCTGCTGAAAGATCTGTGGCCGTCGGATGAGGAGATTGACGCAATCGTCGCAGAGCACGTCAAGCCCGAACAGTTCCGCCGGGTATACATCCCGATGTTCGAGCGCAAGGGTGGCCCTGCCGAAAAGGTGAGCCCGCTCTATGACTGGCGGCCCGAATCCACCTACATCCGCCGCCCGCCCTATTGGGAAGGCGCGCTGGCCGGCGCGCGCAGCTTGCGCGGCATGCGCGCTCTGGCCCTGCTCGGTGACAACATCACCACCGACCACCTCTCGCCGTCGAACGCGATTCTCGCGAACTCGGCGGCCGGTGAATACCTGTCGAAAATGGGACTCCCGGAAGAGGACTTCAATTCCTACGCCACTCATCGCGGCGATCATCTCACCGCCCAACGTGCGACGTTCGCGAACCCGACACTGGTCAACGAAATGGCCGTGGTCGACGGCGCGATCAAAAAAGGCTCGCTGGCGCGCGTCGAACCGGACGGCAAGGTCATGCGCATGTGGGAGGCGATCGAGACCTACATGGGTCGCAAGCAGCCGCTGATCATCGTCGCCGGCGCCGACTACGGCCAGGGCAGCTCGCGTGATTGGGCAGCGAAAGGCGTCCGCCTGGCCGGCGTTGAAGCGATCGTGGCCGAAGGATTCGAACGCATCCACCGCACCAACCTGATCGGCATGGGTGTGCTGCCGCTGGAATTCAAACCGGGCGTCAACCGTAAAACGCTCGGTCTCGACGGCAGCGAAATCTATGACGTCGTCGGGACGCCCAAACCCCGCGCCGATCTCGCTCTCGTCATCGAACGCAAGAACGGCGAACGCGTCGAAGTGCCAGTCACCTGTCGTCTCGATACTGCCGAAGAGGTTTCCATATTCGCCGCCGGCGGTGTACTGCAACGCTTTGCCCAGGACTTCCTGGCCGCGGCGAACGCCGCCTGAGGCAACGCCAGGCTGCGGCACGGGCCCTGCAAGCCCGCTGCTGCATCGCCGTCGGGCAACACTTCCGGGTGCTGCCCTCTTTTCTTGGAGATATCGGCCATGGCCCATGCAGCCCAGATAAAAATTCCTGCCACCTACATGCGCGGCGGCACGAGCAAAGGCGTATTTTTTCGCCTGCAGGATCTGCCTGAACGCTGTCAGCAACCGGGTACGGCGCGCGACAAACTGCTGCTGCGCGTGATCGGCAGCCCGGACCCTTACGGCAAGCAGATCGACGGCATGGGCGGCGGCAGCTCGAGCACCAGCAAGACGGTCATTCTCGCCCGGAGCACCAAGCCCGATCACGACGTCGACTACCTGTTCGGCCAGATCGCGATCGATCGTGCATTCGTCGACTGGAGCGGGAACTGCGGCAATCTGACCGCAGCGGTCGGAGCCTTCGCCATCACCAACGGGCTGATCGATCCCGTTCGTATCCCGCGCGACGGTACCTGTACGGTGCGCATCTGGCAGGCCAATATCGCCAAAACCATCATTGCGCATGTCCCGATGACGAACGGTGCCGTGCAGGAAACAGGCGCTTTCGAACTCGACGGAGTGACCTTCCCCGCAGCCGAAGTACAGATAGAGTTCCTCGATCCGGCCGATGAGGGCGAAGACGGCGGTGCGATGTTCCCGACCGGCCAGCTCGTCGATGAACTGGAAGTACCGGGCGTCGGTAAGTTCAAGGCGACCATGATCAACGCCGGCATTCCGACGATATTCGTCGACGCCGAGGCGGTCGGCTACACCGGTACGGAGCTGCAGGACGCAATCAACGGCGATGAAAAGGCGCTCGCGATGTTCGAGACCATTCGTGCCTACGGGGCGCTGCGCATGGGGCTCGTCGCCGATGTTGACGACGCGGCCAAGCGCCAGCACACACCCAAAGTCGCGTTCGTGGCGAAACCACGAGACTACGTCTCTTCCAGCGGCAAGGCGATCGCGGCAGGCGACGTGGATCTGCTGGTGCGCGCGCTGTCGATGGGCAAGCTGCACCACGCCATGATGGGCACCGCGGCTGTCGCGATCGGTACCGCGGCGGCGATCCCCGGCACGCTGGTCAACCTCGCGGCGGGCGGCAAGGCGCGCGATGAGGTGCGCTTCGGTCACCCATCGGGGACCTTGCGGGTCGGCGCAACGGCGCAGCAGGTGAACGGCGAATGGACGGTGACCAAGGCCGTCATGAGCCGCAGCGCGCGCGTGCTGATGGAGGGGTGGGTGCGGATTCCGGGGGACGCCTTCTGAGCGCGCATGACGCTGGCCCTGATGCGGCGACTATTGTCTGGTCCGGAGCGTGCCGCCCCGAAGGCATTCGCCTATCATGCAGACAGCTCCCCGACACAGGAACGAGTCATGAGCATCCACTTTCACGATCCTCGCGGCGCCTCGCGCGTCGCGGCTCAAGCCTATATCTGCAGGTCGGCGCTGCACGGCGCGCCCATGATTGGCCTGCTCGCGAACAACTTTCCGGATTCAGTCGAATTCCTCAACGCCATCGAGCGTGCGATCTCGACGACGTTGCCGGCAGCGCGCTTCGCACGTTACGTGAAACCGAGCGCGTCGGCGCCCGCCGACGATGATCTCGTATCACGCATCGTCGACGAATGCGAAGCCCTCGTCACCGCCTACGGTCATTGAGGCAGTTGCACTTCCGGCACCGTGCGTGACGGCATTGCTGTAGCCCGCCGAGGTCGGCCGGCCGTCGCGATCGTGACATCCAAGTTCCGCGTACAAGGGGACTTCGTTGCTCGAGCCGAAGGCATGCCCGGGCTGCCGCGGGTCGAAGTGCCGCATCCCGTCGCAGGCAGCGGCCGCGACGCGATGATGGCGCTTGCGGCTCGCATCGGCGATGAGATCATCACTCGTCTACAGACGGGATGAGTTCCTTGCTGACAGCAAACGACGCCGATGCCGCGCTCGAGGAACTCCATGCCATGGGTTGTACGGATGGCATGCCCGTGGTCATTCCAGTCGCGGACAAGGTCGCGCGGATGGTGCTCGCCAGCGGACTCGATGCCGACATCGAACTCGGCGAGATGGGTCCCGCCAAGGGCGTAGCGACAGTCGAGAAGGTTGCAGTGGCAGCCGTCATGGCCGGCTGCCTGCCCGATCACATGCCGGTGGTGGTCGCCGCGGTGCGGGCGGTCTGTCAGCGCGCTTTCGATTTGGGGGAAATGCAGAGCACCACGCACTGCATAGCGCCTCTCATCATCGTCAACGGTCCAGCCCGCCATGACTGCGGCGGCTTTGCCGCCGGCTTCGGCCTCATGGGGCCCGGCCATCGTGCCAATGCCAGCGTCGGTCGGGCGCTGCGCCTGACGATGATCAATATCGGCGGCGCCCGCTCCGGCGAATCCGACATGGCCCTGCATGGCTCGCCGGCCAAGTTCGCATTCTGCATTGCTGAAGACGAGGAATCCTCGCCATTCCCACCCTTGCACACGAGTTTCGGCTATGCGCCTGACGATAGCGTGGTCACGGTTGTCGGAGTCGAAGGCCCACATTCGACCTTCTTCACCGGTGATACCGATGGCCCGGCAGCGGTCGACGCGCTGCTCGACACCGTGGCTGCCGTCATGGCCAATTGCGGTAGTAACAATTCCCATCTCGGCGGGAAGGGCGCGGTCGTGGTGGTGTTCAACCCCGATCACGCCGAGGTCCTGAAACGCGCCGGTTATGACCGAACCCGTGTCCAGGAAACGCTCGCGGCACGCGCGGTAACACCGCGCGAGAAATTGCTTCGCCTCAATCCCAAGATGTTGATCGGCGAGGAAGACCTCATCCCGGCGGTGCGCAACCCGGCCCATATCCACCTGTTGGTTGGCGGTGGGCCAGGGCTGTACTCGATGGTCATGCCGTCCTGGAGTGCCGGACCACATGGCAATGTGGCCGTGCACGAGCCGATCGAGATCGCGCAGTACTGCGAATTGCCGGGGCGCTGACTTCGCTCCACAGAGCGTCCACCGAATCGGATTCCAGCGCCGCCTTCCGCAATGTTTGCCGCCTCACCGCCCATCGACGCGGCGGGCCGCTGCCTCAAGCCTCGAGCGCAGCCCGGGTTGTCTTGAAAAGTACCGCCTCGAGACGGTTGGCGTCGAAATCGAGATTCGACACCGAGCGATTGGTCAAACCCTCGTAAAGTGCGAGGATGACGTCGGCGATCACACCGAGCGGGGTTTCGGTTTCGATGCCGAGCATGCGTCGAATTTGGCCGATTTGCTCGATCATCGCTTCGCGCAGCTGTTGGTCGGTCGCGTGCACGGCGCGGGCCAAAGTCGAGTTACGTGCTGCTTCCGCCAGTACCTCGAGCCACAATCCCACGAAATCCTCTCGAGTTCTTTCCCGAATGCCAAGATTGACACGTTCGGCAAGCGTCGTCGCCACCGTCTGACCGGTTGGATACGGTTGCATCAGACCGAGCCAGCGTTCGGTCATACGCTGCACGATGCCGCTGACGATGGCTTCCTTGTTTTCGAAGAAGTGATAGATATGGCCCGGGCTCATACCCGCAAGGTGCGAGATCTGCGCGATAGTGGCGGCGTGGAAGCCATCTTTCGCGAAACAAACGGACGCGGCGTCCAGGATTTGCTCGCGCCGCTCGGCGGCGCGCAGTGAGCGTAGTGCTGGTGCGGACATGTGCGGTACTCCTCCCCCCCCGGAGATCGCGACCGGCTAACACCAGCCACGGATAAGTGTCGCATATTAGAGCATGTCTTCCGGACGGTCGAACCAATAGGCGGGGCGACCATTGACGCCACCAAGGGCGTTGGTTAGAGTAAACGCACATTCTAGAATGTCTATTCATTCTAATTTCGCTTCGTGGTCTATCGTGAATGTTTAGACCAACGCTATCCAACGCCCGCTGCCGGTAACACGCCGTGCATCGAAGGCGTAAGCCGCTCTCCTGGTGAGGCGCATAGCAAACGAAGGCGAGGGCATTGCTTCACGGCGCGTTCGCAGTGGCCAGCGGACGCGACGGGCCCGAGCTTTCCGATGCCGGCGACCTCCCCCTCGGGCGCGGGCTCTGGCCTCGGCCATCCCGCGCTCACCTTACCTCTACCACCCCAACCGCGAGCCCTGTCGGCGCTCCTCGTTCCGTTCGGAAGCAGAATCCAGTTACCAAGACTTGCAGCCTTTCGGACTTAGGGTCCGCCGCAGAATAACTGGGCGATTGGGGGCGTCGAGACGCTCGGCTGGCAAGGCGCGAGGAGGGCGAATAGTGGTTCTATTCAACTGACGAGCAACGCCGCCAGACGGGATGGATCGGCGTTCCCAATCGTTCAGTTATTTCACGGCGGGCCCTTAGGATGAATCTACTGCGGCGGTGGGAGAGCGAGGTGACCTGATTCGAGGTGGTGTCGCGGAGCTTTAAATGAAAAGAGCCGGCACTGGGCCGGCTCTGGTCGCGGGTTGGCTTGTCCGAATCAGAAGAAGTAGGTCAAGCGCGCGAAGATCTCGTCCGCAAAGTCGATCGTCTCC
>JBBDTC010000188.1:0-4850 GCA_040904625.1 Gammaproteobacteria bacterium | reverse complement strand
CGATGGATCGGTCGACATGGCTCTCAGCCGCAAGGTGAACCGCGGCCGACGGACGATGGCGTTCGAACACCCGCCGCAATGCTTGACCGTCGCAGATGTCTACTGGTTCAAAGGCGTAGTCAGGTGACCCGGCTACGTCTTCGAGGCTGTCCAGGTTACCGGCATAAGTCAGCTTGTCGACATTTACAACGCGAACCGCGCCTGTCGCGAGGAAAGTGCGCACGGTAGTGGAGCCGATGAAGCCGGCGCCTCCAGTGATAAGTATCGTCTTCAAAATTACCAGACCCGGATTGACAGTCGCTGTACCTGGTGCCAAATAACCCCCGTGTGTTCGCACGGGATTCAAGTGCTGATCGAGTATACTGCCACTAGTCAGTTTACGCTGCTGTGCGGCAAATCGCATCAGCAGGCTGGCAAGTCGATCGTGACCCCCTGTGTCATCATGACGTTAGACACCTTCCCGAGTAAATGTACTGTGGAAGGAAGATGGCGGTTCTGGATCAGAAATTGGATTCGAAGCCGTCTCTTGCCTGGCTGGTGCGATAGCTTGCGCTATCATCGCTGCGTCCTCCCGGAAGCCAGCGCCATTCATGAGTACGCCCGGATCGCTATCGCTCCTCGTCTATACCAACTTGTTCCCGAATGCCCGCCAACCGCGTCATGGTATTTTCGTCGAGCGGCGCCTGCGACATTTGCTGAACGATTATCCGGTTGCTGCGCGCGTCGTGGCGCCGGTACCTTGGTTTCCTCTGGCCAGCGCACGTTTCGGCCAGTACGGAGCTTACGCCGGTGTACCTTACGAAGAGGATTCTGATGGGCTCGCCGTCTACCATCCGCGCTACCTGGTGATGCCGAAGCTGAGTTGGTATTTCGCGCCTGCGTTGCAATACGTGGCTACCCGGCGGTTGGTACGCCGGCTCCATGCGGAGCAACCGGTCGATGTCATCGATGCGCATTATTTCTATCCAGATGGCGTGGCCGCGGTGATGCTGGGCCGGGATCTGGGGGTCCCGGTCTGCATCTCGGCGCGCGGCAGCGATATTAACCATATCGCCGAATTCCCGCTCGCGCGACGCTGGATCCTGTGGGCAGCGGCGCATGCCGACGGCTTGATTACGGTAGCAGGCGCTCTGCGCGATCGCTTGATTGAATTGGGAGTCGCGGGCGAGCGCATCGAAGTCCTGCGCAACGGGGTCGACCTCGAACGGTTTCGCCCCATGGTACGTGAGCCCTTGCGTCGCGAACTAGACCTCGAGGGGCGCGTGTTGCTCTCGGTCGGTAATCTGATTGAACTCAAGGGCCACCATCTCGTGATCGAGGCTCTGGCCAGCATGGCAGAGGGTACTTTGCTCATCATCGGTGAAGGCCCGATGCGCACGGCGCTCATGCGTCTCGCGCGCGAATGCGGTGTCGCCGACCGAGTGCGTTTCGTCGGACTGGTAGCGCAGGCGGAGTTGCCACGCTATTACGCGGCTGCCGATGTGTTGGTACTCGCCTCGAGCCGGGAAGGGTGGGCCAACGTATTGCTCGAGGCCATGGCCTGCGGCACACCGGTGGTGGCCACCCGGGTAGGGGGGACGCCGGAAGTGGTGGCGGCCCCGGCGGCGGGCGTGTTGGTCGATGAGCGTTCGGCTGCGGGGATTCAGAGCGGCCTGGAGCAATTGTTCGCAGCGCTGCCCGAGCGGGCGGCGACTCGCGCCTATGCCGAGGGCTTCAGCTGGGCTGATACCAGCCGCGGGCAGTACGAGCTGTTTGAAGCCGTGCTCGCGCGCCGGCGAGGCGGCTGAATCGTTTAGCCGCCTGTAGTCTTGGTGGCGACGGTTGCGCCGCGCCGCGTGTAGTTCTGGAGCATTTGTGCCAGATACTTTGACGGGCTACGGGCCCAGGGGGTGAAGCGCGGGATCTGCAAGGGATCGGTGGCTGCGTTGGCGGTGCCGGCTGCAGTGGTCAAGGCATAGCGGTAACCGCTCTCGCGGAGCATGGCCACATGGCGCGCATCGTAGTCACGCCCGGGCTGCCCATTGGGATAGGCGAACGTGGTGAGTGGGCGTTCGATGATAGATTCGAGCACTGACTTGTTACGTGTAATTTCGGCCTGCGCGTCAGCCTCAGGCAAGCTGGTGAGTATCGGGTGGCTCTCGGTGTGACCACCGATCTCCATGCCCGCCGCGTGCAGAGTTGCGATCTCTTCCTCGTTCATCATCAAGCGGCTCGGCCCTGCGCCGCTGGCCTCGAGCAGCGCCGCGCTCATCCGTTCGCGCTCGGCGAAAGGCAGGTATTTGATCTTGGGCAGCAGGGCGTCGACGGCCGCGGCGCGCGACTGAGCGAGGTCGATGATGCCGAGCCCATAGACGCTGAGATCCATGGCCTCATCGGGCCAGGCGCGGATGGCCGCAATGACGCGGTCGTTCCACATCATGCCGCCGCCCCCGTAGCGGGTGGTGACGAAGAACGTGGCGCGTACGCCGTAGCGCTGCAGGATTGGCAAGGCGTGCTCGACGTTGTCCCGGTAGCCGTCGTCGAAGGTGATGCAAAGTGCTCGGGGCGGCAGCTTGCCGGCGTAGAGCAGGGCAGCGGCTTCTCCAGCAGGCAGGACATTGAACGCGTCACACAGCCATTCGACCTGCGCTGCGAATTGCGTCCGGTCGGGTTCGTGCGGCAGCAGTGGGTCGAGGGTCGGCAGAACATGATGGAACAGCACCACCGACAGGCGGCGCTGGACGAGGGCGGCCAGGTTGAGAGCGACTTTCGTAGCCGTGATTAGCATGGTGTGTCGACGTCGCGAGGGGTGTGTTCGAGGTGTTGTGCTAATGTGCGAGCCGACGACGGAAAGCCGTCGGACAACAGCCCTGAGCATATCATTTATACTCCGCGCTGCCGCGCCGCTAGCAGCCTGTCGGACTCAGGGCATCGCCGCGGTAGATGCGGCCTGAGTCCGACAGGCTGCTAGGCTTCAAATCAGACTCCGAGCACCTCTTGCCGATGATTTTCGTTTGTGGAAGCGTCGGCCCGCCGAACGCGGCCGACCAAGACCCTACCGTGGCCGCCATGGCTACCTCGCGCAAAACCGCGCCCGCCAGGGAAGTCGAGACCTGCCGTGTGGGCGCGGCATCGACGGCCAGTGCAGCTTGTCGTGTGCAGCGCGCGAGCGCCGGGCCGGCGCAGCTCGTGTTGTTCGGCCCACAGCGGGCCGAATCCGCTCAGACGACCGCCGGTCTGGAAGCGCTGGCAGCCGATTGGGCGGCGGGCAGCGAATTTGCGCCTACGGCTATCGACGGCCCGTTTCTGCTGCTCGGGTTCGATACGGCGCGGGGCCGGGCCGCCTTGGCCAACGATCGGTTCGGGATCTGCCCGGTGTACGTCCACAGTGACGGCGAGATTCTCCTTTTTGCGAGTGATCTCGATGCGCTGGTGGCCGTGCCCGGCACCGCCGGCGGCCTCGATCCGCAAGCCATTTATGACTACTTGTTTTTCCACAGCATCCCGGGGCCGCGCACGATCTACAGGAACGTCCGCAAGCTCGGTCCCGCCGAATGCCTGAGCTGGGAGGGCGGCAAACGGTCGGTCGCTACTTACTGGCATCCCACGTTCGCCAAGGACGATAGCGCCGCCCCGGCGGGCGAGGATCTCTTGAGCGCCCTCGAAGCGGCCGTCGCCGCGCGCGCGACGCCAAGCTGCGGCGCATTTCTGAGCGGCGGTTTGGATAGCTCCACTGTGGCCGGCATGCTGCAAAAGAGCCAAGGCCAGGCGAAAACCTTCACCATCGGTTTCGACGCCGACGGCTACGACGAATCCGGCTATGCGCGAATCGCGGCCGAGCACTTCGGGACCACCCACCACGAGTATTTCGTCACCCCGGCTGACGTCCGTACCGCACTGCCACGTATTGCGGCGCATTACGGTGAACCGTTCGGCAATTCCTCGGCCGTCCCCGCTTATTACTGCGCACACTTTGCCCGCGAGCACGGGGTAGAGACGATGCTGGCCGGTGATGGCGGCGATGAACTGTTTGCCGGCAACACCCGCTACACCGCTCAGCAGGTATTCGACGTCTGGTCGCGCGTACCCGCACCGTTACGGCACGGTCTGGCAGGGACGTATCGGGCCCTGCCGTGGCTGGCCAGTGTGCCCCTGGTCGGCAAGGGCGCGCGCTATATCGAACAGGCCGAGATGGGGCTCCCCGATCGCCTGCAGTCCTATAATTTCCTGCACCGTTTCGATCCAGCTACGGTGTTCCAGCCAGCCTGGCTGGAACAGGTAGACCAGCGCGCGCCCTGGGCCATCTGGCGGGACCGTTATGCCGAGCCGGCCCAGGCTTCATCGCTACAGCGCATGCTCTATCTGGATTGGAAGTTCACGCTGGCCGATAACGACTTGGTCAAGGTCAACCACATGTGTGATCTGGCCGGGGTCGAGGTGGACTACCCCATGTTGGATTACGGGGTGGTCGATTTGTCCTGCCGGCTTTCCTCGGAGGCGCTGCTGATGAACGGCAGGTTACGCGGTTTCTACAAGCACGCCGTCGATACCTTCCTGCCGGCCGCGTTGATAAACAAGACCAAGCAGGGCTTCGGCTTGCCGTTTGGCGTGTGGATGCAGCAGGAAGCGAGCTTGCGCGAGCTGTCCGCAGCGGCGTTCGACAGTCTCGAGCGACGGCACATATTTGATCCGGGTTTTCTATCGCAGGTCCAGCAGCTGCACCGTGATGGTGCGGCTGGATACTATGGTGAACTCGTCTGGGTACTGACCATGCTGGCGCTGTGGTTCGATTCGCACGATGTCTGACGGATCAACCCTAGCCCGCATTTCTCACCCCCATCCTGCTGCGGCCGCCGATCTGCGCGCAAACT
>JBBDTC010000187.1:0-28104 GCA_040904625.1 Gammaproteobacteria bacterium | reverse complement strand
CCCGAGTTTGCGCGCAGATCGGCGGCCGCAGCAGGATGGGGGTGAGAAATGCGGGCTAAGGGCCCTAAGGGCTGGTCCGCGCTCCCTCTCGGTGACGCCCGGTGGCAGGGACGCGCCACAGCCTTTATCATCGCGCCCCTCATTCCACGCCCCCGAAACGAGATAGCCATGTTCCAAATCACCGACGACGAACGTATCGCCGGTTACCGACCGCTGCTGCCGCCGGCTCTGCTGATGGAGGAGCTGCCGATCACCGAACAGGCCTCCAATACCATCGCCGACGGGCGCCGGGCGGCCGAAGCCATCGTGCGCGGCACGGACGACCGCCTGCTCGTCGTCACCGGCCCGTGCTCCATTCACGACCCGAAAGCCGCGCTCGAGTACGCCGATCACCTGCACAACGTGCGGCGCGAACTCGCTGATGATCTGCATATCGTCATGCGCGTCTATTTCGAGAAGCCGCGGACTACCATTGGCTGGAAAGGCCTGATCAACGACCCGCATCTGGACGGCACGTTCGACATCAACAACGGCTTGCGGGCGGCGCGCGGTCTGCTGCTCGAACTCGCCAACCGCGGCATTCCAGCCGGCTCGGAGTTCCTCGACGTCATTACCCCCCAGTTCATTGCCGATCTGATTTCCTGGGGCGCCATCGGCGCGCGCACCACGGAGTCACAGATCCATCGCGAGCTCGCTTCGGGTTCGTCGATGCCCATCGGCTTCAAGAACGGGACCGACGGCAACGTGCAGATCGCGATCGATGCTATCGGTGCCGCGCGCCATCCGCATCACTTCCTATCGGTGACCAAACACAGCCTCGCCGCCATCGTAAGCACTCGAGGCAACGATACCTGCCATCTGATTCTGCGCGGCTCCAATCGCAGCCCCAACTATGATGCCGAGTCGATTGCCGCCGCAGCGGAAAGTCTTCGCGCAGCAGGCCTGCGCGAACAGATCATGATCGACTGCAGCCATGGCAACAGCCGCAAGAACCATCTTCGCCAGCCGGAAGTGGTGGCCGATCTGTGCCGGCAGCTCGCCGGCGGTTCACGCCGGATTTGCGGCGTGATGCTGGAGAGCCACCTCAAGGAAGGCAAGCAAAGCCACGGTGACGCCACGCCGCTGGTCTATGGCCAGAGCATCACCGACGCCTGCATGTCCTGGGAGATGACCGTACCGCTGCTCCATGAGCTGGCTGCCGCCGTGCGCCAACGCCGCGGCAGCGCCTGAACGGCTGCCCGCCAATGTCGATCGGCGGTGCGGTGCGGCTGGTCGCGGGAAAGCCGGCTTGCCGTCCACAGCGGCCATGGCGGCGGCATCGCCGGTGACACCGCCACGCCGGCAGCGGCGCCACGGCACGGCCGTGCTGCTGGCGACGGCCGTGTTCGCGATCGCGCAGGCGGCTGCGGCGCCGCCGCAGCGCATCGCTTCACTCAATCTGTGTACCGATTCGATGCTGTTCGAGCTCGTCGACGACCGCCGCATCGCCTCGGTCACGACCTTGTCCCGCGATCCCAATCTGAGTCACTTTGCCGAACGTGCAGCGCACCGCCATGTCAATCACGGGGCGGTCGAGGAAATTCTGTTCACCGCCCCCGACCTGGTCATCGGCGACCGGCAGCTGGCGCCGCAGACCGCGCGGCTGCTGCGACGCCTCGACCTGCCGCTGCTGCAATTCGATCACGCCAATACGTTCGACGAATACGCCGCCAATCTCGGCCGACTCGCCGCGGCGATCGGCGCCGAGATGCAGGCCGCGTCGATCCTGGCCTCGCTGCATCATGCACTGGGCGACGGCCCCGCAGGTGTGAGCGCAGCCGCACCCCGCGCCATCATCTACCAGCCCAACGGCTACACGCCGGGCACGGCGACGCTGATGCACGACATCCTGCGCCATGCCGGTCTGCGCGATATCGCCGACGAACTCGGCCTCGCCTTTGGCGGCTTCATCACGCTCGAGCAACTGATCATGGCCCGGCCTGAGATCCTGATCTTCAGCGCCCGGCGCACGAGCGCGCCATCGCTCGCCGAACAGCAGCTCCGCCATCCGGTCCTGCGCCGGGCCCGCGCCCTGGCTGCTCCCACCACCGTGGCCCGTATCCCGGAACACCTGTGGACCTGCGCGGGTCTGTTCAGCGTCGCGGCCATTCGCGCGCTGGAAGTCCACGCGCCGTGAACGGCAGCGCGCGACTCGGTGTCTACGGCGCGCTCGTCCTCTTGTGCCTGGTGCTGTTCGTCGCCGCACTGTGCGTCGGTCCGGTGCCGCTGTCGCCCTTCGACTTACCGCACCTGCTCTACGCCCGCGACACGGAAGCCTTGGGCTTGATCATCTATGAGATCCGCCTGCCGCGCGCCGTACTCGCCACGCTCGTCGGTGCCAGCCTCGGACTGTCCGGCGCGGCCCTGCAGGGTTTGACGCGCAACCCGCTGGCCGAACCCGGCATCATCGGCATCTCCGGCTGTGCCGCTTTGTGTGCGGTGATCGCCTTCTACACCGGCTTCGCGGCCTTGAATATCTGGACCCTGCCCGCTGCCGGCATGCTCGGTGCGCTCGGTGCCGTCGCCGGCCTTTACCTGCTGGCCGGCTCCCGGGCGCGCATCGTCACACTGATACTCGCCGGCGTCGCCCTCAACAGTCTTGCCGGTGCCTTGACCACCCTGGTACTCAATCTCACCCCCAACCCTTTCGCTGCCTATGAAATCTTCTTCTGGTTGATGGGTTCGCTGGCCAATCGCAGCTTCGACCATGTGTGGATGGTGCTGCCGTTCGTGTCGCTGGGCGGTGTCTTGCTGTTGGCGAGCGGGCGTGGACTCGACGCGCTCAGTCTCGGTGACGATGTCGCGCTGAGCCTCGGGGTCGATCTGCGGCGACTGCGTGCGTACGTGATCGTGGGCAGCGCGCTGGCCGTCGGCAGCGTCGTCGCCGTCAGCGGCGTGATCGGCTTCGTCGGGCTGGTGGTCCCACACATCCTGCGTCCCCTGGTCCATCATCGTCCCGGTGCACTGCTCGGGATCAGCGCGTTGGGCGGCGCGGCATTGACCCTGGCGGCCGACCTCGGTACCCGTTTCGCCCTCAGCAACGGCGAACTTCGCCTGGGGGTCGTCACCGCGCTCATCGGCGCGCCGTTCTTCATGCACCTGGTCGTCCGCAACCGCAGTCCGCGATGAATCTGCTCGAAGCCCATCGCATCACATTCGAACGCGGCGGCCAACGGGTGCTGGAGAACATCGACCTGGCGCTCGCCGAGGGTCAATTCCTGGGCATCATCGGGCCAAACGGCGCGGGTAAGACCAGCCTGCTGCGGATCCTGGCCGGACTCGAAGCGCCCTCGGGCGGGCAGGTACTGTGCGCCGGAGAACCGCTGGCATCGATGGCGGCCGCACGTCGTGCCCGGCATCTCGGCTATCACGCCCAAAATCCCGAGTTGCACTGGTCACTGCGGGTCAGCGACATCCTGCGCCTGGGTCGCGTACCCCATCAGGGCGCGCTGCTCCGGCACGACCAGGCGGATAATGCGGCGATCGCGCGGGCGGTGGCGATGACCGGGCTCGGCCCGTTGCTGAAGCGCCGTGGCGACAGCCTGTCAGGGGGCGAACTGGCGCGGGTGCATATCGCACGCCTGCTGGCCGGCGAGCATCGTGTGCTGCTCGCCGATGAACCGATCGCCAACCTCGATCCGCGCTTCCAGATCGATGTCATGAATCTGCTGCGTCAACACGCCGCGCAGGGCGGCGCCAATGTGGTGGTGCTGCACGATCTCGCCATCGCCGCACGCTTTTGCGATGCACTGATCCTGATGGACCAAGGGCGCGTTCATGCCGCGGGAACGCCGGCCGAAGTATTGACCTCGACGCATTTGTCGACCGTGTTCGGTGTGGGCGGCGATTACTGGCAATTGAGCGGCATACCGGCTGCGCTGGATCTGCGCGAACCACTCGAAGCGGAGCGGCGGCGAGCGCGTTCGGCAGCGTCACGCTCTGCCTCAGATTAGACTCCAATGGAATATACATATCGATAACAAAACTATTAAGGAATAAACGCGAGCAGGCACAATGCGCAAGGTCGATGACTGTCCAACGGAGCCGATGCCATGGGTCTACTCACCACCGCGTTCGCCGCCAACCCCTTGCTGCTGGAGGCGAATCTGCAAGATGTGAATGCGGAGCTGGCCGCAAGCGAAGCCGCCGAGATCGTCGCCTGGGCATTGTCCCGCGCCCATCGTCCCGTCATCAGCACGAATTTTCGACCGGGCTCGGCGGCCCTGTTGCACCTGGTCGTGCAGGCCCGCCCGGACATTCCCGTGATCTGGGTGGATACCGGCTACAACACACCGGCGACCTATCGCTATGCCGAGCAGCTGCGCCGGCGCTGGCAGCTCAACCTGCAGACCTATACCCCGCGGATCAGCGTCGCGCGCCGTGAGGCCGTGAGCGGCGGTATCCCGCGGCCCGACGCCGCCGATTTCATGGGCTTCGCCCGCGATGCGAAACTGGAACCCTTCGAACGCGCTTTCAACGAACTGGCGCCCGACGTCTGGTTCACGGGGATACGCGCCGCACACAACACCTACCGCGCCGGCCTCGGCGCCGTCTCGCGCGGTCCGCGCAACACCTTGCGCGTCGCCCCGGTCCATCATTGGAGCGCGGCCGACATCACCGCCTATCTCGAGGCCAATGACATCCCCGACAACGAGGACTATGTCGACCCAACCAAACCTGATCAACGCCTCGAATGCGGGGTCCAGTTCCTGCGCTGATCAACGAAGCGCTGTGAACACTCCAGCAAGTTCCCTCAGAGGGTGTTTACATAACAATCGCCGTCGCGAGGCGTTTCTCGCGAGCGTCTGGCAAGGCGCGGGGGTGCACATCGAACGGGAGCATGGCCCAAGCCATGTGACTGGTCGATGGGGGCCCCGCAACGCCGCCAGGTGCACGCGAGGGGCGCCGCAGTAGGGGATTGTTTTGCAAACACCCTCTCAGGCCTCTACCGTGACCGGGATCCGGCCGATGCGGGCCTGCCATTCGCGCGGACCGGTGTCGTGGACGGAGGTGCCGAGGCTGTCGACGGCGACCGTCACCGGCATGTCCTCGACGACGAATTCGTGTATCGCTTCCATGCCCAGGTCCTCGAACGCGACGACCCGTGCGCTTCGAATCGCCTTGCTGACCAGGTAGGCGGCGCCGCCCACGGCCATGAGATAAACCGCACGATGACGGCGGATGGCGTCGATCGCGACGGCGCCGCGCTCGGCCTTGCCGATCATGCCGAGCTGGCCGGTGCGGGCGAGCATCATCTCGGTGAACTTGTCCATGCGGGGCGCGGTCGTCGGCCCGGCCGGGCCGACCACTTCTTCGCGCACCGGATCGACCGGCCCGACGTAGTAGATGAAGCGATTGTTGAAATCGACACCGGCCGGCAGGGATTCGCCGCGTTCGAGGATATCCTGGATGCGCTTGTGCGCGGCATCGCGGCCGGTCAGCATGGCACCGGACAGCAGCAACGTCTCGCCCGGCTGCCATCCCGCGACGTCTTCCGGCGTCACCGTATCGAGATCGACGCGTCGTGCGCTCGCCCCCGCCGACCAGGTCACCTCGGGCCAGTCGGCGAGTTTGGGCACGGGCAGGTCGGCCACACCGTGACCGTCGAGGTGGAAGTGCACGTGACGGGTCGCGGCGCAGTTGGGGATCATCGCTATCGGCTTGGATGCCGCGTGGGTCGGATAGTCGAGAATCTTGACATCGAGCACGGTGGTCAGACCGCCCAGTCCCTGTGCGCCGATACCGAGCGCGTTGACCTTCTCGTAGAGTTCGATGCGCAAGGCTTCGAGTGCATTGGCCGGGCCGCGCGCGATGAGTTCCGGCATGTCGATCGGTTCCATCAGAGCCTCCTTGGCCAGCACCATCGCCTTCTCGGCCGTACCGCCGACACCGATGCCGAGCATGCCGGGCGGGCACCAGCCGGCGCCCATGGTCGGCACGGTCTTCAATACCCAGTCGACGATGCTGTCCGAAGGGTTGAGCATGACGAACTTGGACTTGTTCTCCGAACCGCCGCCCTTGGCGGCGACGGTGATGTCCAGACCGTCGCCGGCGACCAGTTCGGTATGGATCACGGCTGGGGTATTGTCGCGCGTATTGGTCCGCGCACCGGCCGGGTCGGCGAGGATCGATGCGCGCAGTTTGTTGTCGGGGTGCAGATACGCACGGCGCACCCCCTCGTTGACCATATCTGTCAGCGTCATGTCGTCGGCCCAGCGGGTATGCATGCCGACCTTGCAGAAAACGATGACGATGCCGGTGTCCTGGCACAGTGGCCTGTGACCTTCGGCGCACATCCGCGAATTGATCAGAATTTGCGCCATCGCATCACGCGCCGGTGCCGACGCTTCGCGCTCGTAGGCGCGGGCGAGATTGCGGATGTAATCGGGCGGGTGGTAGTAGGAGATGTATTGCAGAGCATCGGCGATGCTCTGGATGACGTCTGCGGACTGGATGGCTGGCACGGTCGCGATTTCCTTCACACTCAAAGGTTGCGGATCGTAGCATCTGCCCCGCCGTCGCGGCTCGTCACCGTACCCTGACGTACTGTGAACAGGGATGCACAACCTGACGCAAATGGTTAGTATTCTCAGCAGCGCGCTACCCTGCCGCGCCACACAGAAACAGACGTAGTGATGCCGTTGCCCGTGCCGGGCTGCGACCGAGCCCCGATATTGCTTTCACGCCGCGACCAGCAGAGACCTTTTGGCCATGAACAATTCCGCTATCAGTGCCCGCGTGCTCGGCCTTGCCCTTGCCCTGCTCGCCCCCGCGACTCCCTGGGCCGCCGACAAGATCGATGCCGTAACGGCCACCGGCGAGAAGCGCGCCGATGAAGGCGCGGCCGCGCAGAAGCAGGTCGAACAGTTGAGCGACCAGGCTGACGACCTGGAATCCCAGTACAAGCAGATCAACAAGGTCGTCGAAGGTCTCGGCGTCTACAACGGCCTGCTGCAGAAGCAGGTCGATAATCAGACCAGCGAAATCGACGCGCTGAGCGGCTCGATCAGCAAGGTCTCCCTGATCGAGCGCCAGATTGTGCCGCTCATGATGCAGATGATCGAGACTCTGGACGAGTTCGTTCGTCTGGACGTGCCTTTCCTGCCCGACGAACGCGCCACGCGGATTGCCCGCCTGGCCGAAATGATGGAGCGTTCGGATGTCAGCTCGGCGGAGAAATTCCGTCGTATCCTCGAGGCCTATCAAATCGAGAACGAATACGGGCGGACCATCGAGGCCTACAAGGGCAGCCTGGAACTCGACGGCGGCAAACGGGAAGTCAACTTCCTGCGCATCGGCCGTATTGCGCTGCTCTTCCAGACCGACGGCGGCGAATTGACCGGCGCCTGGAATCAGGACAGTGGCGCCTGGGAGACCTTGTCGCCGGCCTTGTATAAACAAGCAGCGGCGACCGGGCTGCGCGTCGCGCGCAAGCAGATCGCGCCGGATTTGCTGGTCATGCCCATTCCCGCCCCCCGAGGAGTCGCGCAATGAAGCACCTGTTGCCACTGCTCGCCCTGCTGCTCGCCATCAACCCGGCCGACGGCGCTGAAGAACCGCTGTCGCTGGACCAGCTGCTGGAGAAAGTCAAAGCCGGACGGGTCCAGGATTCGAAAGAGAATGCCGCGCGTATCGAACGCTTCCGCGCCGACAAGGCCGCACAGGCGGAACTGCTCGAGCAGGTCAAAGCCGAGCGCGCGCAGGCCGAGGCACGCTCCAAGGAACTCGAGGCGACATTCGAAGAGCAGGACAAACGCATCGTCGAGCTCGAGCGTGCGCTGCAGGAGCGCCTCGGTTCACTCAAGGAATTGTTCGGTGTGCTGCAACAGGCGGCCGGCGACGCGCGCGGCCAGTTCGAGAACTCGCTGACCCACGTGCAGTTCCCCGATCGTATCGAGTTTCTCGACGATCTGGCCCAGAAAATGGGCCAAACCAGCCGTCTGGCATCCATCGAAGAGATCGAGCGCCTGTGGTTCGAGTTGCAGCGCGAGATGACCGAAACAGGCAAAGTCGTCCGCTTTCCGGCCAAGATCATCAGCGCCGATGGCGAAGAAATCGAGCAGGAGGTCGTGCGCATCGGCGCCTTCAACGTCGTCGCCGACGGGAAATACCTGCAATTCGTGCCCCAAACCGGCCATCTCATCGAACTCTCACGCCAGCCGCAGGCACGCTTCCTGGACAAAATCGACGATTTCACGTCGGCCAGCAGTGGTTTACATCCTGTCGCCATCGATCCGTCCCGCGGCCAGATCCTGTCGCTGCTGGTACAGGCACCCGATTTCGGGGAGCGCATCATGCAGGGCGGCGTGGTCGGCTACGTCATCATGGGGCTCGGGGCGCTGGCGCTGCTGATCGCATTGGAACGCATGCTCACCCTGACCTTGACCGCTGTGCGCGTGCGCGCACAGGCGCGCCGCCTCGATCAACCCGGCAACAATCCACTCGGCCGTATTCTCAAAGTCTACCACGACAATCCGGGCAGCGACGTCGAGACGCTCGAACTCAAACTCTCCGAAGCCATCCTCAAAGAGACGCCGCGCATCAATCGCATGCTGATGTTCCTCAAGATCATCGCCGTCGTCGCGCCCCTGCTCGGCCTGCTCGGCACGGTGACCGGGATGATCATCACGTTCCAGGCCATCACGCTGTTCGGGACCGGCGATCCGAAACTCATGGCTGGCGGCATCTCGACCGCGCTGGTGACCACCGTGCAGGGCTTGTGCGTGGCCATCCCGACGGTGCTGCTGCACACCCTGGTCGCGAGCCGCGCGCGGCGCCTGAACCAGATTCTCGAAGAGCAGGCAGCAGGCATGGTCGCAGTCCAATCCGAGCGCCGTCACGCCCAGGCTGCCTGACCCCGCGTATGGAAGACTTGTTCTACCACCTGCCGGCGCTCGAAGACGTTCGCGATTTCTTCGAACTGGGCGGTGACGTACTGTTCCTGATTGGCATTTTGACCCTCGTCATGTGGACATTGATCCTGGAGCGCATGCTGTACTTCGTGCTGCGCTATCCGAATCTCGCGCGGCATGCCCTGGGCGCCTGGGAGGCGCGCGCCGAGCGCATCTCCTGGCATGCCCACCGCGTTCGTGAACTGCTGATCTCGACCGCCCAACAGGAACTCGAACGCAACATGCCGCTGATCCGCACCTGCGTTGCTCTATGTCCCCTCATGGGGCTGCTGGGCACGGTGACGGGCATGATCGAAGTCTTCGAGGTCATGGCTATTTCCGGCTCGGGCAATCCGCGCTCGATGGCCGCCGGCGTCTCCAAAGCCACCGTGCCGACCATGGCTGGCATGGTCGCGGCGCTCTCGGGGGTGGCCATGAGCGCGTGGCTGCAACGCAAGGTCATTCGCGAGCGCGACCTGCTCGCCGAGCACATGACCATGGATCATTGACCACCACACACGGAGTTTCTCCATGCGGCGTCTCCTGGCTCGCGCCACCGCGGATGAAGACGAATCGAGCATCGACATTACCCCGATGCTCGACGTGGTGTTCATCATGCTCATTTTCTTCATCGTCACCGCAACCTTCGTCAAGGAGGCCGGGATCGATGTCAATCGCCCCGACGCGGCCACCGCCGTGAAGCAGGAAAAGGCCAATATCCTCATCGCCATCGATGCCAACAACGAAGTCTGGATCGACCGGCGCAATATCGATATTCGTGCTGTGCGGCCGAATATCGAGCGCCTGCATGCGGAGAACCCGCAAGGCTCGGTCGTCATCCAGGCCGACAAGGAATCGAAGACCGACACGCTCATCCAGGTCATGGATGCCGCCCGTTCGGCCGGTGTGTTCAATGTCGCCATCGCGACCCAGGAGCGCTGAACGCCTTCATGCACGACGCTCAGCTGCCAAGGCTACCGACCGATCGTCTGCTCCTCGTCCGCCTGCTGGTCGGACTGCTCGCGGCAGCGCTGGTCACCTTATCCCTGTTCTGGGTCATGCATTACCTGATTGCGACCGCCGACCGTACGCTCGACGAATCCAAGCGCGGCAGCCTGCTCGATTTCGTTCGCATCAAGCGTGCCGAAGAAGTGGAGCGCCGCCAGATCAAACCCAAGCGACCGCCGCCGCCCAAAGAACCGCCGCCGGAGCCGCCGACGCCCAAACTCGACGAACTCAAGCCGAGCGCGGAAAAGATGTCGATCAGCGCCGTGCCGGTGCAAACCGACATCGATCTCGCGCCCGGCGGCTTCAGTCTCGGCGTCGGCGAGGGGGATTACCTGCCGATAGTCAAAGTGGCGCCAATCTACCCGCAGCGTGCCCTGTCGCGCGGCCTCGAAGGGACTTGCATCGTGGAGTTCACGGTCAGTCGCTCGGGAACCATTCGCGATGCCCGCGCGCTCCCGGACCAATGCGACAGGGCGTTCGAGAAGGCTTCGGTCGACGCCGCGCTCAAGTTCAAATACAAACCGCGGGTGATCGACGGCCAGGCCGTCGAAGTCCCCGGCGTGCGCAACAAATTCACCTACCGGCTGGAAGACTAGGACGATGAGGTCGAGACTGCTGATTCTGCTGCTCAGCCTGTGCGCCGGGGCGGTCCTCGCCCAGGAGGGCGGCGAGCAGACCAGGCAGACGGTAGCGATGAGCCAGCCCGTCTTCGAGGGGCTCCAGCAAGCGCAGGAGCTGATGGAAGGCAAGCAATACGGCCAGGGACAGGCCGTCTTGAAGCAACTCCTCGCAGGCAGCGATTTGTCGCCCTACGAGACAGCCCAGATCTGGAATCTCTCGGCCTACGCCTACTATCTGCAGGAAGACTATCCGAGTGCGATCCGCGCCTACAGCACCGTTCTCGAACAGGCCGAACTCCCCGAGGCCCTCACCCAGAGCACGTTGAAGACGTTGAGCCAGCTGTATTTCACGGTGGAGGACTACACGCGTGCCCTGGCCACGGTCAAGCGACTGCTCGAGGTCATCGACGATCCCAGTCCCGACGTGCTCATGCTCGAAGGCCAGGCGCACTTCCAGCTCGAACACTACCGCGAAGCGCTCACGCCGATCCGGCAGGCTATCGACAAGTACCGCGCACAGGGCAAGACGCCGCAGGAGAACTGGTTGCTGCTGCTGCGTGTGTGCTACTACGAACTGGGCGATTTCAAGAACATGATCGGCGTTCTCAGAGAGCTCATTCGTCTTTATCCGAAGGAGCAGTATCTGCTGACTCTGGCCGGGGTCTACAGCGAACTCGGCGACACCAAGAAGCAGCTCGCGCTGGTCGAAGCCTTGTATGAAGACGGCCGCATCGGCGAGCCATCGCAGCTGGTCAACCTGGCCAACCTCTATCTGGTTCACGGCATTCCCTACAAGGCTGCCCGCTTGCTCGATGCCGAACTCGGCACGGGGCGGGTAGCGTCGAATGAACGCCACCTGCGGCTGTTGTCGCAGGCCTGGTACCAGGCACGCGAAGACGAGCGGGCGCTGGGCCCGCTGGCACGGGCGGCGGCCATGGCTGGCGACGGCGAACTGTACGTCCGCCTGGCGCAGTCCTACATCAATCTCGATCGCTGGAACGAGGCTGCCGACGCAGTCAAAAAAGGCCTGGCAAAAGGCGGTGTCAGTCGGGTCGATACGGCTAACGTCATGCTCGGCATGGCATTGTTCAACCAACGCAAACTCGAAGCGGCGCGCAAGGCTTTCGCGGCCGCGGCCACGGACAGACGCAGCGTGGACACCGCCCGGCAGTGGCTGGCCTATGTCGACAGTGAGCTGGCACGCGAGGACACGCTGGAACAAACCTTGCCGGAACGCGAAAAACGCAGTACGGACGCCATCCTCGAAAATCTCTGAAGCGTCCTTGGCGATCTCCGCTCCGGACTGCACTGCGGGCAACCGCGACATGGGTGCTGGCAACTTTCATGACGACCGTTCGATGGCCGCATCGAGGGCAGCGCGCAGCGCTGCGTCGAAACGCGCCAGGTCCGGGCATTCGTTGGCCAGCAGCAGGGCGAGTCGAGCGAGCAGCGCGACCTCGCCGTCGCGCCCGACCGTGTCCAGCGCGGCGGCCAGCCGCTCGTAGGCCGTTTCGAAATCTTCGCCGTTCACGATTCACGCCATCCCGCGGCGCGATCCAGTGCGCGGCACGCCGCAGCGCTGTCGAAAACCGTCCAGCGTGCGCAGACATGTCGATCAGGACGCGCCAGCCAGGCACTGCCGGCCGGCGCGGCATAGCGCGTGCCGCATTCGGCCGCACAACCCGCCGCAGCGCTTGCTTTGAGCGCGACATGATTGAACGGGATGCCCCGGCGAGCCGCATGACGACCAAGCGCGGCGATGGCGCCCGCCTTGCCGGCAGCGCCGATGGTAATCAGGTTGAAACCCGGGCCGAGTCGATCGAGTAAGAAATCGTCGGCGCCGAGCCGTACATTCGGCAACGCGCTGCCCGGGCACGGACCGGCCGCCTCTCCTCCCACCGGATCGGTGCTCGTCAATGGGCTCGTGATATAGCTGTACGGCACGGATTGACGCGGATCGAGCAGGCGCCGCACGCAATCGTGATGACGTGCCAACTCGAGTGCGGCATCGCGGACCAGGCGCTGCCCGCGGCTCGGCGGCGTCATGAAACGTGTGCTCTTGCCGGCCCGCTCGAAAATATCCAGGGTGGCACCGCGGCGCTCCGGCGTGTAGGAATCGAGCAGCTGATGCGGCGCTCGTCCCTGCCCTACATAAGCCAGTTTCCAGGCCAGATTGGCCACGTCCGCCAGGCCCGAATTGAGCCCGCGCACGCCGAAGATCGGAACCAGGTGGGCCGCATCGCCCGCAAACAGCACGCGGCCATGTCGGTAATCGTCCAGGCACAAGGTATAGGCCTTGTACAGACTCCACCACACCAGCGACCACGGCGCGCGCTCCCCGAGCATGGCGACGATGGCGGCGACGCGGGCGCGGATTGCGGGCTCGGCCAGCGCAGCCGATTCGTCGTCATCCGGGCCGAGTTGATAATCGATCCGCCAGATATCATCGGGCTGTTTGTGGACGAGTACGGTCGCGCCCGGATTGGCCGGCGGGTCGAAGAAGGCGCGGCGTTCGGTCGGATAGTCGGAAGGCAGATGCACGTCGACAATGACGTAGCGCCCCTCATACGCCTCGCCGCGCAGCGGTAAATCGAGCGCCTGGCGTACCTGGCTGCGCGCGCCATCGGCGGCGACCAGCCAGTCAGCGGCAAGCATGTAGTCGCCATGCGCGCAATCGATCGCCAGCCGTACGCCGTCATCACTCGCGGTCAGTCCCAGCAGCCGGTGCCCCCAACGCAATTCGATCAACGGTTCGGCCGCCGCCGCTTCGGCCAGGAAGAGTTCAATGTACTGCTGTTGCAGGTTGTACATTGGAAAGAAACGCTCATCGGCATCGTGTGGCATTTCGAGCCGGAACACCGGCTCTTCGCGATAGAACGAGGTGCCGTGGGTCCACGGCAGCGCCTTGCCGAGAAAGCGGTCGGCGACGCCCAGTTGCTGGAAGATTTCGAGACTGTGACGTGCGATGCAGATCGCTCTACTGCCGTCACTGACACTGGTCTTGCCGTCGACCACGACCACACGCATGCCGTGGTGCGCGAGCGCGAGCGCACAGCACAAACCTACCGGTCCGGCTCCGACGACGACGATCGGATGGCGTATGTCATGACCGTCGAGTTCGGCGGCACGCGGCACGCCGAATCTTGGATAGTCGAAATAATGCGCCGTACCTTGCACCGTCGCCCCGCTGCAATTCAGGCGGCGCCCGATCGCGGCCTCGGCGACGCGGCCTGGCGGATGCTTTCGTGCTCTTTCCGGGTGCCTGCTGGTTCGAGAGCAACGAAGACAGGGATAACGATCGAGTCGAGCAAGCGCCAGAGTCTCGTTGATGTCCGGAAGCATCACCCTAGCCCATCCGTGTGTGCGCACACAACCAACCCGAGCTGTGTGCCGCAAGCGCCGGATCCGCAAGTCTATCGACCTGGCCGCCGGGCATGGCTATACTTGCCGCGCTTCCAGGGCTGGTGGTCTGGAAGAGCTGCGGCATCATGCGCGCCGGAAAGAAGCCGCCTGCCGCCTTCAGGGATCAGTACAGGGGGATAGACATGGCAACGTTCAAACGCACGAGCCTGGCCGCCGCGATCGCCGCCACATTCGCTGCGCCACTTCCAGCGCAAGTGCTCGAAGAGGTCGTCGTTACCGCCCAGAAGCGCGAACAGAGCATCCAGGACGTCGGCATCTCGATGACCGCGTTCACCGGCGAACAGTTGCAGCAGCTCGGCTATACCAACGCCCAGGAAGTGACCGCACTCGCCCCGGGTGTCAGCACCATCCAACCCAACGGGCCATCGAACTATGCCATCGCTATCCGCGGTGTGGCCCAGAACGACTTCATCAGCAATCAGGAGAGCCCGGTCTCGATCTATATCGACGACGTCTATCTCAGCCAGATGTCGAGCGCCGGCTTCATGCTCTTCGACATGGACCGCGTCGAGATCCTGCGCGGCCCGCAAGGTACGCTTTACGGGCGCAACGCCACCGGCGGTCTGGTCCACTATGTCTCGCGCAAGCCAACCGCCGAACCCGATGGCTATGCCCAGCTGACCGGCGGGTACTACGAACAGGTCAAGTTCGAAGGCGCCTACGGCGGCGCGATCACCGATCGGATTCTCGGTCGTGTTGCCGTTGCCACCCACCATAACGGCGGCTACGTTGAAAACCGGGTGCTCGGCGACGACATCAACAATGCCAACGACTACGCGGCGCGCATCCAGCTCCAGTTCGATCTGACCGAAGACATCGATTTCCTGTTCACCGCGCGCGGCGCCCTGCAGCAAATTCGCACCGGCTTCTTCGAGTACGTCAGCGCGAGCTTCGACCCGGCGACCGGCGCCGGCTTCAATACGCCCGGAGTGCCCAACATCTTCAGCGGTTATACCGATAACGACGGCGATGTCTTCGCCGGCGATTACGATCGTTTCGGCCACCAGGATCTGGAGACCTACGGCTTCAGCGGCACGCTGAGCTGGGATCTGCGCGACAACCTCGAACTGCTGTCGATCTCCGACTTTCAGACCGTCAAGCGCGACTATGCCGAAGACTCCGATGCCGCGCCCTTTGCGGATTTCAACTTCTTTCAGGTTACCGATGCCGAGCAGCTCTCGCAGGAATTCCGCCTGATCGGCGACGAGGGCAACTTCCGCTGGCTGACCGGCTTCTTCTACCTCCACATCGACGTGCAGGACGCGAACGGCGCGGAAACCCCGCTGACCACCGCTTTCGTCAACCCGCTGTTCGGCCTGCCCGGACCGCTGATCGATGGACCCGGCGGCGCCTTTGGCACGCTCGCCGAGGGTGACGGTACCTTCCTCGGCAACGACAACCCCTACCGCACCGTCACCAACAGCTGGTCATTGTTCGGCCAGACCGAATACGATTTCGCGCCGCAGTGGACCGGTATCGCGGGCTTTCGCTGGATCGAGGAACACAAGAAACACCGTTTCCACAACAACTTCGTCGACTTCCAGCCCGGCACCCGCTGGCGTAACGGCAACCCGAGCATCCTGGCCAATCTCGGGACGTACAAGGGCGATCTCGATGTCGGCATGTGGTCGGCCAAGCTCGAACTCGATTACAAACCGACCGACGATGCCCTGCTTTACGTGAGCTGGAACCGCGGCGTCAAGGGCGGCGGTTTCAATGCGCCGCTCGACGTCACTGACTATTTCGGCCTGTTCGGTCCGGCCGGCGGCCTCATTCCATTGACCGACGACATCATGGAATTCGGCGAGGAAAAGCTCGACGCCTTCGAAGGTGGCTTCAAACTGGCCTTGTTCGATGGCCTCGCCCGCCTCAACGGCTCGGCCTACTACTACGATTATCAGGACTACCAGGCCTTCCGGATCATCGGGCTGACGACGTTCATCTTCAACGCCGACGCCGAGACCCACGGCTTCGAACTCGAGTTCCAGACCTCGCCCATCGAAGGCCTCGACTTCCTCGCCGGCGTCGGCTACGTCGATGTCACCATCGAGGACGTCGACGTCGACGGTACCGGCCCGCGGGATACGCAGCCGGTGCAGTCACCGAAGTGGAACGTCAACGGTCTGCTGCGCTACCAGTGGCCGTTCTGGCAGGGCAATCTGGCCGTCCAGGGCGACTTCCAGTATCGCTCCGAGCACTTCTTCAGCTTGACCCGTGCGCCGGCCAGCACGCAGAGCGGCTATGCCATCGGCAATGCCCGGCTGAGCTACCAGCCGGCCGATCAGCGCTGGGAGGCAGCCGTGTTCGTCAACAACATCGCGGACGAGGAGTACCTGGTGCAGACCTTCGACCTCGGCGCCGTACTCGGCATGACCGAACAGTATTACGGCCTGCCGCGGTGGGTGGGCGGAACCGTACGCTTCAATTTCTGAGTGGAGAGCCCGCTCTCAGGACCTCCCTGATGGGCAGGCCGGGTGCCAGTACAGCGTAACCCGGCCTGCGCCAGCATCTCGAGGGTTGTCACAGTCGCGCCAATTGCCGCAATCGTGCCACCTCGACCTTGCCCAGCGCCGTTCGCGGCAAGGCCTCGACGAAGACGACCCCGTGCGGCCGCTTGTAGCGGGCGACCTGCCCGTCGAACAGGGCGAGCACCTCACGCTCGGTCACGTCCGCCTGCCGCCTGACCGCGATCACCATCGGCACCTCACCCCAGCGTTCATCGGCGCGCGCCGCGATCGCCGCCTCCTGGAGCAGCGGACTGGCGGCGAGGATGCGTTCGAGTTCGGCGGGATAGATATTCTCGCCGCCCGAGATGATGACGTGCTTGATGCGGTCCTTGAAACGATACAGCCCGCCGTCGTCCCGCTCGGCCACATCGCCGGTCTTGAACCAGCCGTCTTCGGCCAGCGCATCAACGCCTCCGGCAGCGGCGTTCCAGTAACCGCTGGCGAGATGCGGACCGCGCACCAGGATTTCCCCGGCCCGGCCGGGCCCGACATCCTTGCCGGACTGGTCGATCAAGCGGATGTCGGTATGCAGGCCGGCGCGCCCTATTGCACCGGCTGTCGCATAGGCCTCCTCACTGCGCTGATAGATCGCCACCGGCCCGGTCTCGGTCGCGCCGTAGATCTGGACGACCGGGATGCCGCGCTCGTGAAATGCCAGCAGAGCCGCCCGCGGCACATCGGTCGACCCGGTCGCCACCGCACGCAGGGCAGTCAGGTCGGCGCGGGGCCACAGCGGATGTTCGCGCAAGGCGGCGATCATGGCCGGAACCAGGGTGGTCAGCGTGGGCCGCCAGGTTTCGATGCGCTCGAGCGTCGGCGCCGGAGAGAAACGCGACTCGATGCAGACGCTGGCACCGCAGTAGAGCGCCGGCAAGGTCTGGATATTGAGTCCGCCGACGTGAAACATCGGCAATACCGTCAGCACCCGGTCGGCTGCTGTCAGGTCGTGCATATGCACAGCGTTCAATGCGTTGAACAGCACCGCACCCTGACTCAGCATGGCCCCTCTGGGCTGACCCGTAGTACCTGAGGTATAAACCAGCAGCAGTGCCGTCTCCGGGTCGACATCGCGTGCAGCCGGGGCTGCGGCGGCGCCATCCGTGGGCAGGGATCCGGCGCCGTCACGGGTCAGCCGGCCATGAGATACGGTCCGCGGGTGCGCCAGCGCCATGCCGGCCTCGCGACAATTATCGTCGACGACGAGTAAGCCAATGGCGGCATCGACGAGGATCCGTGAGAGTTCGGCCGTCGCCAATCGCCAGTTGAGCGGAACGAGAACCATCCGGGTGTGTGCACAGGCCAGCAACAGGGCAATCAAATCGGGCGAATTCCAACCCAGCCACGCGACGCGGCTGCCCGGCGCCAAACCCTGTTCCTTGGTGAGCCAATCGGCCAGACGCGCGATACGGCCGGCCAGAGCCGCATAGCTCAACCCGCCGTCGACACTGTCGAGGGCCATTTTGTCCGGCCAACATGCGGCGTGGCGTTCGACCCAGCCGGCAAGGTCACGCATCAGTCACTCTCACCAGGCTCGTAGAGCGCACCCTGGCCGATACGTTCGAGGCAAATGTCCGCACTCCAGGGCAACATCAAGGATCCGCAGCGACTATCGCGGTAGAGCCGCTCGATAGGCAGGGATTTCAACAGGGATTGACCGCCGCAGGTCCGTATCGCGAGCTGGCAGATCTCGTTGGCATTCTCCATCACGCTGTACTGTGCACAATAGGCGCGCAACATCATCTCGCGCGGCGGATCGATGCGCGCTTCGCTGACGACCTGGAACCACAAGGCCTTGGTCTGCTCGAGCATGAGCTGCATGTGAGCGACGTTGTGCTGCTTGACGGGCTGGTTGCGGCGCCGCTCGCCGCTCTGTCCGGGGATCTCTCCGCGCAGATAGCGTACGGTAAAATCGTAGGCGGCCTGGGCGATGCCGACATAAGTCGGGGTGAGCGTGAGAAACATGTGCGGCCAGCGCACAGCGGCCTGGTGATAGACCCCCGCCGGCATCAAGGCCTCCTCCTCCGCGACGAAGACATCGTCCAGGATCAGCGTGCGGCTGACCGTGCCACGCATGCCCAGCGGATCCCACTCACCCTCTACACGCACGCCGCTCGCATCCGCCGGCACCGCTACATAGAGCGTGTTGCGCCGCGATGGGCGATCGTCGCGGTCGCCGACCTCGGTGCACAGCACACCGTAAAAATCCGCATGGCCGGACAGCGAGGCGAAAATCTTGCGCCCCTGCACGCGCCAACCACCCTCGACCGCAACCGCCGTGGTTGCGAACGGCACCGCGCCGGCGGCAGCGCTGCCGCCTTCGGAGAAAGGCTGGGCATAGATGGCTCCCTCCTCGACGATACGGGCGTAATGCCGCGCACGGCGCTTCTCGTGTCTGGCGCGGCTGTCGTCATCCATGTCGATGGCATCGGCCAGCGCACCGGTCCACAGACTTGAGCACACATGCATGTTCCAGCTGAGCGCAGTCGCTCCGCAGTAACGGCCGATCTCGGCGGCAGTCAGAGCGTAAGCGCGGTAATCCGCACCGCGGCCGCCGTATTCGTGCGGAATGCAGACGCCGAGCAGACCGGCATCGCGAAGATCGTGGAAATTTTCGACAGGGAAACGTGCAGCGGTGTCGTACTGCGGGGCGCGGGCGGCAAATTTGCGCTGACCCAGGCGCCGCGCGAGTGAGGTCAACTCGCCTTCGAGTGTGTTCAGCTTGAACCCATCGGGGTCGAAGATCGGCCGATCTTCAGCAGTCGTCATCGACGCACCTGAAGTCATCCGGTCACGACCAGACGGCCAGCGTCGACCACGATTTGCTGGTCGAGCCGAATGGTGCAATTGCGTACCGGCAGATCGAAATGTCCCTCCGTGAAACGTCCAGCCACTTCGTTGGCACCGGTCGAATAGAGAAAATTGCCGGCGAAGGCACGCAGCTCGGTGCCGTTCGTATCGCGTTGGTCGTACATCGCAAGCGCCTCGTAGCGGGCGCGTTCCGACAGCCCCCAGCCGACATGGCTGACGCCATAAGCTTCCCTGTCACCCCAGGCTGCGAGGTAACGGCGCATCAGTTCCGCGTCGGTGCCGAGGCCATTGACCGCAACGACGAAGTCGTCTTCGATCACGAGTTCCACGGCCTGCTCGAGATAGCGCTTGAAAGTCAGGTTGATGTCGCCGACATCGAGTACCAGGCGACCGTTGACACTGTGCGGCCGCGGAAAATTGACGACGATGCCGCCGGGCCAATGGGACACCATCCCGGGTCGATCACACCAGCCCCACACCCCCCCCGTGCGCGCGTCATTCAGATCGATCTCGAGATCCGTACCGGCCGTCGAGGTCACATGCATGCGTGCCGCATTGCGGCAGGCTTTGATTGCCGTGCGTACGATGTGCTCGTCGGCCGGGTCGGGCACCAGCCGTTCGAGCGCGTCCGGGTGCTCGTTGGAAATCATCAACACGCGCGCCCCGGCGCCGAGGATGGCCGGCAGCTGTGGTGCATGCAGCAGGCCTTCGACGGTGAGGTCGACGACCAGTACGGCCTGCTTCAAGGCCTCGAGGGCCGCCGCGTGGCCATGCAGTACCTGGCTCGCACCGGTCGACCTGATCGGCACCGGCGCGCGCTGCGCCGGCGTCGGCACGATGACTTCGAAGACCGTCACGCCCAGGGCTTCGAGCGCCAGCCTCGCGAGTTCCCGGTTGAGCGCACGTGATTGAGTCTCGGCGAGGATCGCGACCTGGTCTCCGGGCTCGAGCTTGCACAGCTCGAACACCCGTCGAAAGGCTGCCAACCAACGCTGCTCGATCCGATCATTGAGCATGGGCTTTCCTCCATTGCCGCGGTCGGCGCGTGGCGCGCATGGTCCGCCTGCCGCGACCCCGCACTGCGTTATCAGGTCGCCTGAATGGCATCAGGGTGGGTATCACGAAACTCGGGACGCGCCATGCAGGCGGCTTCGATGGCGGCCAGGCGCGGGAAATCCTCGATGTCGATGTGATTGCGCCGGGCCAAATCGATCTGCGGTACCAGGCAGATATCCGCGATGCCGGGCCTGTCGCCGACGCAGAAGTTCTGCCGCGGGTTGTCGGCGATCAGCCAAAGTTCCAGTGCATCGAGGCCTTCGAGCAGCCAATGCTGAAACCATTGGCGCCGTCGCTGCACATCGATGCCGAGCGTATCACGCAGATAAAGCAGCACCCGAAATCCATTCAGGGGCTGCATATCACAGCAGATCAAGTTCGCTATCTGCCGGGCACGTGCGCGCTGAGTGATGGTATCAGGCAACAGGGTGGGTTCAGGATGACATTCTTCCAGGTATTCGATGATAGCCAGCGATTGCGAGAGATGTATCTTGCCATCGCTGTAGACGGGTACCAGACCTTGCGGATTGAGCGCACGAAATTCGGCCTCGTGCTGTTCTCCTCCGAGCAGATCGACCGCCAGGCGTGTGTGGCTCAGGCCTTTCAGGGCGAGTGCAATACGGACCCGGTAAGCCGACGAGGAACGCGCGAAATCATGCAGCTCGAACATGTCGTTGTATCCGTCTACCGCGCGGCGTCAGATCGCACGTGTGCCTTGCGACCCCGTCAGCGCCCATCGACGCAAAGCCGGGGCCGGCCATCGTCAACTGTCGTTCTGTGCGACCCGCACGATCAGGCCATCGAGCGCATCGGACACTTCGATCTGGCAGGTCAAGCGGCTGTTCGGCCGTCGATCGGCGGCCAGTTCGAGCGTCGAATCCTCGATGTCGTCAGGCGGCCCGACCTTGTCCATCCATGCTTCGTCGATATAGGAATGGCAGGTACTGCAGGCGCAGCTGCCGCCACAAATCGCCAGAATACCTTCGATGCCGTTTTGAATCGCGCCTTCCATGACCGACAAACCGGCTGCAACCTCGCATTCCCGGCTCTCCCCGTTGGCGTCGATATAGGTGATTTTCGGCATCTATTCCAAACCTCCAGTCCACATATGAAATCGTGTCATCCAGCGCGCGCGAGTTGCATCAAATCGGCGTCCTCGCTTGCGGCCTCTTCCGGCGTCAGCATGGTGCCTTGAGCAAGCAGCTTGCGGCAAGCCATATGATCGATCGGACGGTTGATCGAATCGGCCCCGACGAGCTTGCCGGCACGAAAATAGAACAGTGAAAAGGCATCGTCCGCCTGGTGCCCGCGAGTGACGCTGACATCGAAGGGCATGCCGATGCCGGCCATCTGTAATTTCACATTGTATTGATCGGACCAGAACCAAGGTACCTGGATGTAGCGTTCGGCCTGGCCGACCATGGTGGCGGCGGCCGTTCTGGCCTGGTCGACGGCGTTCTGCACCGATTCCAGGCGCACTTCACGGCCGAGATAACCATTGAAATGCATCGTACAGTCACCCGCGGCGACGATGTCAGGGTCGCTGGTCGCGGCATGAATATCAACCACGATACCGCCGCGGCATTCGAGTCCAGCCTCAGCGGCCAGTTCGGTGTTAGGGACCACGCCGATGCCGACCACCAGCAAATCGGCCTCGGCCAGCGTCCCGCTATCGCCACGCAGTTGTAATCCGCCGTCGCCCGGCACGATTTCACGAACACTGCAGCCCAGCCGCAGATCGACGCCGTGCGCACGATGCAGGTTGGCGAAATAGGCCGACACTTCGGGCGACACCGCACGCGCCATGAGACGATCGAGGGCCTCGAGCAAGACCACCTCCTTGCCCAGGCCCCGCGCCATCGCGGCGACTTCGAGACCGATGAAGCCGCCGCCGATGACCGCCAGCCGGTGTCCGGCGGCAAGCGCACTGCGCAGCTGCTCGCTGTCGTCGAGATCGCGCACATAGTGCACATTGGGTTGTTCGGCACCCGGGCACGGCAGGAGTCGCACGCGCGCGCCCGTCGTCAGCGCGAGCTTGGCATAGGGCAGACGGCTGCCGTCTTCGCATTCGAGTTCGTTGGCGGACCGGTCTATACGACGCACGCTCTGTCCGAGGCGCAGCTCGATATCGAGCTTGTCGTAATACGAAGCCGGCCGGAACAGCAGGCGATCGGCTTCCACATCACCGCTCAGGAATTTCTTCGACAGCGGCGGGCGCTGATAGGGCGGGTGTGATTCGTCACCGATCAGAATGAGCTTGCCCGTATAGCCGAGCTTACGCAGGGAATCGCAGACCTGCAGGCCGGCCTGACCAGCCCCGATGACGACGAACGGCGCCTGTGGCATGCGGCGGCCGTTCAGGTCTGGCTATCGGGGATCTCGACGGTCAGGCCATCGAGTGCAGCGGTCATCTTGATCTGACAGGACAGGCGCGAGCCCGTGCGGCGCTCTGCCGCCGTGCACTCCAGCATGTCCCCTTCCATCGCACTCACCGGCGGCAGGCGCACCAGATCGGCATCGTCGACATAAACGTGGCAGGTGGCGCAGGCGCAGCCGCCGCCGCATTCGGCCACGATACCCGACACATCGTTTTGGATGGCCGCCTCCATGAGGCTCCAGCCTTCCGGCACATCGACGGCATTTTCGCTGCCGTCAGGCTGGCGATAGATTACCTTGGGCATGATAGTCCTGTTCCGCGCCGGGGCGCTGGTCGTCACATATTGGGATAATTGGGACCGCCGCCGCCTTCGGGGGTGACCCAGTTGATGTTCTGCGTCGGATCCTTGATATCGCAGGTCTTGCAGTGAACGCAATTCTGGGCGTTGATTTGCAGCCGCTGTGTGCCGCCCTCCTCGACGAACTCGTAGACGCCGGCAGGACAGTAACGCTGCTCCAGCCCGGCGTAGCGGGCCAGGTTGATCTCGACCGGTACGCTGTCGTCGCGCAGGGTCAGATGGCAGGGCTGCTCCTCCTCGTGATTGGTGTTGGAGAGGAACACCGACGATAGGCGGTCGAAAGTCAGCGTGCCGTCGGGCTTGGGGTAATCGATGCGCTGGCATTCGGCTGCGGGTTTGATCGCCGTATGGTCCGCGCGGTGATGCAGCGTCCACGGCGCCTTGCCTCGGAGTACGACGGTATCGAAGGCCGCATAGGCAAACGCCGGCAGCAAGCCCCAATGGAAAGCCGGCTTGATGTTGCGCACCCGGTAGAGTTCGTCCCACAGCCAGGTCTGTTCGAGCCGCTCACGGTACGCCGAGACTTCGACCACGGTGTCAGCGCTGCCGCTGAGAGCCTCGAACACGGCTTCGGCAGCCGTCATGCCCGATTTCATCGCGGTGTGCGTACCTTTGATTTTCGGCACGTTGAGAAAGCCCGCGCCATCGCCAATCAGCATGCCGCCAGGAAAACTCAGCTTGGGAATGGACTGGAAGCCACCGGCTGAAATGGCCCGCGCGCCGTACGACACGCGTCGCGCGCCCTCGAAAACGCCGCGAATGGCGGGATGGGTCTTGAACCGCTGCATCTCTTCGAATGGATTCAAGTAGGGATTCTGGTAATCGAGGCCGACCACGAAACCGACTGAGACGAGATTGTCATCGAAGTGGTACATCCACGAGCCGCCGTATGTCGCCATATCCATCGGCCAGCCGGCAGTGTGGGTAATCTGTCCAGCGACGTGATGGGCCGGGTCGACCTCCCACAACTCCTTGACACCGAGGCCGTAAACCTGCGGATCGACATCGGCGCGCAAGTCGAATCGTTCGAACAAGGTTTTGGTCAGGGAGCCGCGACAGCCCTCGCCGAACAGGGTCTGGCGTGCATGCAGCTCCATGCCGGGGGCGAAATTGGGTCCTTCGCTGCCGTCGCGCAGCCGCCCCATATCGCCGGTAGCCACGCCCCGGACCTTGCCGTCGTCGTCATAGAGCACTTCGGCGGCGGGGAAACCCGGATAGATCTCGACGCCCAGGGCTTCGGCCTGCTCGGCCAGCCAACGGCAGAGATTGCCGAGGCTGCCGATGTAATTGCCGTGGTTGCGCTGCTGCGGCGGCGTGATAAAGGGAATGGCCCGCTTCTCGGTCAGGAACAGGAAACGGTCCTCGCCGGCCGGCGTTTTCAACGGCGCGTCGAGGTCACGCCAGTCCGGCAGGAGTTCGTCGAGCGCGCGCGGCTCTATCACCGCGCCGGACAGGATGTGCGCCCCGATCTCCGAGCCCTTCTCGAGCACGCAAACGCTCAGATCGCGGTCATGTTCGGCTGCGAGCTGGCGCAGGCGAATGGCTGCGGCCAACCCCGACGGGCCGCCGCCGACGATGACGACGTCAAACTCCATCGCTTCTCGTTCCATGCTCTTTCTCCTCGCGCGGCCGCAGGGTCGCGCGCCTTAAGGCCCTTTTATTTCTTGTCGAGCGCCTCGACCAGGGCGGGCACTTCCTTGAACAAGTCGCCGACCAGGCCGTAATCGGCGACACCGAAAATCGGTGCCTCCTCGTCTTTGTTGATGGCCACGATGACTTTGGAATCCTTCATCCCGGCGAGATGCTGAATCGCCCCCGAGATGCCGACGGCGATATACAGGGCCGGCGCCACCACCTTGCCGGTCTGGCCGACCTGGTAGTCATTCGGCACATAACCCGCGTCGACCGCTGCACGCGAGGCGCCGACCGCCGCGCCGAGCTTGTCGGCCAGGGCCTCGATCAGGGCGAAGTTCTCGCTGCTGCCGACGCCGCGCCCACCCGAGACGATGATGTCCGCGGCAGCCAGTTCCGGGCGATCGGATTTGGTCAACTCCTCGCCGAGGAATTTCGACAAGCCGGTATCGTCGACCGCATCGATGCTCTCCACCGAGCCGCGGGCGCCGCTGGCGGCAACGGGATCGAAACCGGTGGTGCGAACGGTGATGACTTTCTTGGCATCGGCGCTCTTGACCGTTGCGATGACGTTCCCGGCATAGATGGGGCGAACGAAAGTGTCATTGGATTCGACGCCGATGATGTCCGAGATTTGCGCCACGTCGAGCAACGCGGCTACCCGCGGCATGACGTTCTTGCCGGTCGTCGTCGCCGCAGCGAGCAGGTGCTCATAGGGCTCGGCCACGGCGATTATCAGCGGCGCCAGATTCTCGGCCAGGACATTTTCGTAATGCGCCGCCTCGGCGAGCAGGACTTTGCGTACCCCTTCCGCTGCCGCGGCCGCCTTGGCCACGGCTTCGCAGCCGCTGCCGGCGACCAGGACATCGACCTCATCGCCGATCGCGCGCGCCGCGGCGAGTGCGTTGAGCGTGGCAGGATTGAGTTCGGCGTTGTTGTGTTCGGCAATAACGAGTGCAGTCATCTCAGATCACCTTGGCTTCGTTGCGTAGCTTGTCGACGAGGGTCTCCACATCGGGCACCTTGATGCCACCCTTGCGTGCTGGCGGTTCGGCGACCTTGACCAGGCTCAGGCGCGGCGCGACATCGACGTCCAGCTCGTCCGTCGTCAGCGTGTCGAGCGGTTTCTTCTTCGCCTTCATGATGTTCGGCAGTTTGACGTAGCGCGGCTCGTTCAAACGCAGATCCGACGTAATCACCGCCGGCAGCTTGAGTTCGACGGTCTGGATGCCGCCGTCGATCTCGCGGCGTACGGCAGCCGAGCCATCGCCGAGTTCGAGACCACAGGCGAAGGTACCCTGCGGCCAGCCGAGCAGGGCGGCGAGCATCTGTCCCGTCTGGTTGGAATCGTCGTCGATGGCCTGCTTGCCGAGCAGTACGAGGCCGGGTTCTTCGCGTTCGACCACCGCCTTGAGCAGCTTGGCCACCGCCAGCGGCTGCATTTCGTCGTTGGTCTCGACGAGAATACCGCGGTCGACGCCCATGGCCATCGCGGTGCGCAGCGTCTCCTGGCACTGTTTGGGGCCGATGGACACGGCGACGGTCTCTTCTGCCTTGCCCGCTTCCTGGAGTCGAATCGCTTCCTCGACCGCGATCTCATCGAATGGATTCATGGACATCTTGACATTGGCGAGATCGACACCCGAGCCATCCGCCTTGGGGCGTGCCTTGACGTTGTAATCGATGGCTCGTTTTACGGCCACTAGGATTTTCATGCGTTCCTCCAAGTATCGTCAGTCGCGTCAGCGGGCTGTACACACGTCGCGCCAGTCTCCAGCGGCTGCGAGGCGCGCCCCCGGCATGCCTCGCCGCGGGGCGGCGGCAAGCGGCACCCGGGCCCGGGCGGCGAGCGGTGACAATGACGCGTGCGTCGAACCAAGTGCGTGATTCGAGCCGCAGATATTATCAATAAACGCCTGATCGAAAAAGCCGGAAACCGCTCGTGCGCGCGCATCGCCTGCGCCGCGCCCGGCTGGCGCCGGCGCTTGCGCCCGCGCGTCCGGGGTGGTGCTGATGCTATAGTCCGTTCGTTTTCGCAGCGCCACCCAAGTCCCCTTTTCGCGTTTCCGCAGCGCCGCCCGAGGAGTACCGATCATGAGCCAAACCGCGACCGATAATCACGCTCAGCATGCCGCCACCGCCGAAGCCCGCTTCGTCTGGGAAGATCCCTTGCGCCTGGCCGACCAGCTGCAGGAGGACGAGCGGCTGCTCAGCGACGCGGCCCGTGAGTTCTGTCAGGACCGGCTCATGCCCAGAGTCCTCGAAGCCCATCGACACGAGCATTTCGATCGCGCCATCATGCAGGAATTCGGCGAGCACGGCTTCCTCGGCGCCACCATTCCCGAACAATACGGTGGCGCGGGACTGAGCTATGTCTGTTACGGCTTGATCGCGCGGGAAGTCGAGCGCGTGGATTCCGGTTATCGATCGGCGATGAGCGTGCAATCGAGCCTGGTCATGCATCCTATTCACGCTTACGGCAGCGAGTCTCAACGGACCAGGTACCTGCCCAAACTGGCCAGCGGCGAGTGGGTCGGCTGCTTCGGTCTGACCGAGCCCGACCACGGCTCAGATCCGGGCGGCATGAAATCCCGCGCCCGCCGTGTCGACGGCGGCTACGTCCTCAATGGCGCCAAGATGTGGATCTCCAACTCGCCCATCGCCGATGTCTTCGTGGTCTGGGCCAAGACCGAGGACGACGTCATCCGCGGATTCGTGCTCGAGAAAGACATGGAGGGATTGTCGGCACCCAAGATCGAGGGTAAGTTTTCTCTGCGCGCCTCGATCACGGGCGAGATCGTCATGGCCGACGTATTCGTCCCCGAAGACAACCTCTTGCCCAACGTTTCGGGGCTGAGCGGCCCGTTCGGTTGCCTCAACCGTGCCCGCTACGGCATCGCCTGGGGGGCGATGGGTGCCGCCGAGTTCTGCTGGCATGCGGCCCGCGACTACACCCTCAACCGCGCCCAGTTCGGCCGCCCGTTGGCCGCCAATCAACTCGTGCAGAAAAAACTCGCCGACATGCAGACCGAAATCGCCCTCGGCTACCAGGCGGCACTCGCCGTCGGGCGCATGATCGACGGCGGCACCGGCGCGCCAGAGGCGATTTCTCTGATCAAACGCAACAATTGCGGCAAGGCGCTCGATATCGCCCGCATGGCGCGCGACATGCACGGCGGTAACGGCGTGTCCGACGAATACCACGTCATCCGCCACATGCTCAATCTCGAGGCAGTCAATACCTATGAAGGTACCCATGATATCCACGCCCTGATCCTGGGGCGGGCCCAGACTGGCATTCAGGCCTTCATGGTCTAAGGGCCCGCCGCAAAATAACTGAACGATTGGGAACGCCGATCCATCCCGTCTGGCGGCGTTGCTCGTC
>JBBDTC010000186.1:18202-28307 GCA_040904625.1 Gammaproteobacteria bacterium | reverse complement strand
CGCCAGACGGGATGGATCGGCGTTCCAAATCGTTCAGTTATTTTGCGGCGGACCCGAAGCCAGCTTCGTCACCGGTCTGGCGTCCTGCTTCTGAGGCCGGGCACTGGTGCGGTCACTCAAGCGCCGGCGACGGCCGCGCTCACCGTCGCATGGAAATACGCCAGCGCCGGTTCGTTGGTGCCGAATGTGATATGGGTCTGGGCCGCGCTGTGGAAGCCGCGCTGAACCCCTTCACCGACGGGGAAATCCTCGTTCTCGACGACCCCGACCACGAGGTCGAGATTCTTGTCCCAATGGCGTCGGGCGCTGTCGCTGATGGCCGGCTCGGGTGTGTAGAGGGAGAGCAGGACCGTCGACTCGTCGGGCGTGCCGCCGGGAAAAATCTGCCACAGCTCGATGTGATCGAGCTGCCAGACCAGAACCGTATTCGGAAACAGCACGTAGATGGCGACCATGTGCGGCAGCAGGTTCCATTCGCTCGGGCTGCTGTCACGCAGGGCATGGATGGTGCGCCGCGCAGCGGCCAGCCGGAAGTGCGGGCCCCAGGCGTCGAAGGTCGAGAGATTGTCGTAGAAGATGCTGCAAATCGAATGCTTGTGCAGCACGCAGAAATGGTAGGACTCGAGGAAGGTATCGAGCAGGAGTTTCCAGTTCATGCGCCGCTGCAGGACGCGCGTTTCGTAATGATGGAAACCCTCGAGTCCGTAGCCAGCGATCTCGCTATCGAGCCCGTGCAGCTCCTGTGCCGCATCGAAGTTCATTCCGGGCTCGGGGGCGAGCCAGAGTAAACCGGCGTGCTCGACTGCCGGCAGTGCGGTCAAGCCGTGGCTGTCGCGCGGCGCCGCCGCAAATGCGTCATCCTGTGGACGGGCGGCCAGGGCGCCGTCGAGATCATAGGTCCAGGCATGGTAGGGGCAAACGAAATTGCGCTGCCGGCCGCAGTTCTCGGCCACCCGGGCCCCGCGATGGCGGCAGACGTTGAGGAAAGCACGAAACTCGCCGCCGCGCGTGCGTGTGAGCAGCAGCGGCAGGCCACTCGAATCGTGGGTCTGAAAACTGCCGGCCTGCGGCAATAGTCCGGACAGCCCGACGCACAGCGGCCGTCGGCGGAACAAGGCTTGCTGTTCGCGCCCGGCGACCGCGGCGCTGGTGTACTCGACGACCGCCTGCTGATAAATCGTCTCGGCGCAGGCCGTGCGCCCGTGTTCGATGTAATCGAACAGGCGCTCGGCGAGCGCGATCTGTTCCGCATGCTGCATACGCTGACTCCGATCAACCGGCGTCCAGGCAGTATAGCGAGCGCTGCAGGCACGCTACCAGCGGCGCTGAAACGCCTGACGCTGACTGCGCAACATGTACACCATCCAGCCAAGCGCCGGCAGCAGTGCCGGCAGACACCAGTACCACCAGCGCAGGTGCGCCTGGGCATGGCCGAAAGAGAGCAAGGCGAGCACCGCGAAGAAGCCCCCGTAGAGCAAGACGATCGTCGCCTGCAGTGCCCATCGCCGACGGCGCAGCAGGCCGAGTCCGGTCAAACCGAGCAGCATAAACACGCCGAGTTCGGCACGCCATTGCCAGGCTTCGGCGTAAAACGCGCGGTGAACGATAGTGGCGCGCACGGCATATATGGCGCCGAGCAGTTCGAGCAATGCGAGAGCGGTGATGACGCTGTGTGCGGTGCGACTGGAGACAGGAGGTGTTGGTGGCATGACGTCGGCTGGCATCCGGGGCAGAGCGGCGCTGTCAGCGGAAATAAAAAAGCCCGGCCATTCGACCGGGCTTGTCCAACAGGGCGGGGTACCGGGGGAAGGGGGGCTTGTGGTGTTCTGTTTCGCCCGGCAGGACTCCCCGCTCTGTTGCCTCGTGAGAGCCGATATTAGACCACATTGAAACTCCGCGCGTCCCACATCTCGGTGATCTGCGCCGGTTCCCCGATGATCTCGCACCCCGATGATCTCGCACGACACGACTGCCTGACCATACAGGTCGCCGAACCGGCCGTGACCTGGCGCTTCTCGCGCGCTGCGGAGCGGGTCGAAGTCCGCTTTCGCGCAGCGGTCGCGATCAATGCAGCCGATGCGTTGCTGGCGGCGGCGCGGGCGGGACTCGGCATCGTCATGGTCTCCGATTGGCTCGCCGCGGACGATGTCGCACAAGGCGCCCTGGTCGTGGTATTGCCGGAATTCCAGGTCGAGCCGCGCGGCACGCCGATCACCGCGCTTTATCCGAGTCGCCGCTATCTGCCGCTCAAAGTGCGTGTTTTCGTGGATTTTCTCGCCGAGCACTGCGCCGAGCGATTCGCCTGTTTCAAGCGTGCCTGAGGCTCCCGGACCCGCACTCGGATGTGACCGTCACCGCCACGGCGGCCGGTGCGATGTCAAAGCGACTTGACAGTCAGGGACCTGACCGAAATCATCGCTACAAGCGGCGAGATATCTTCGGCCAGGGTCTCGAGGACAAGGGCCCGGAGTTTCGCCTTTCAAGTCAGGCGCTCGCTCACTCGACGGGCAGCGCAGGGAGGATAAGCCCGATGTTCCTCATTCGTCCGGCGCGTGCGCGTGATGCGCGAGCGATTGCCGTCATGAGCCGTGAATTGATCGAAACGGGGCTTGGTTGGAGCTGGACGGCACGACGGGTCGCGGCCAGCATTAGCGACCGGGATACCAATGTCATCGTTGCCTGTGACGGCAGCCGCGTGGTCGCTTTCGCCATCATGGTATACGGGGAGGAAATCGCCCATCTCGCGCTGTTCGCGGTCGCCCTGGACTGTCGTCGCCTCGGCATCGGGGGCGCCTTGTGGCATTGGCTCGAAGTGACTTGCCGGGTCGCCGGGGTCCGCTCCGTCGATCTCGAGGTGCGCATCGGCAATGGTGCTGCCAGGCGCTTCTATCGTGCCCTGGGCTTCATCGAAGACGAGACCGTCCCCGGCTATTACGGCGGCGTCGAAGCCGCGGTTCGCATGCGTCGGGATCTCGGTACGACCGCGCCGGCCCGCGGCGCCTGAGATAAGGGCATCGGATATCTCGATCAGCGAGGATCCGAGCTTCCGCTTCTTTTTCAAGCCGCGCGACGGCGGGATTCTGACCGCGGAGATGCGGGATTCGAAGGGGCGTCAGATTACGCGCAGCTTCGCCATCGCCGGCAGTGTTGCGGTGGCCGATTGAAGCGCGTTCCCGGCGCGCGAATCGAGGTCGCGACGATCAATACGATCAATAGAGCGCCGTGCGGTAGTTTTCTTCGATAAACTCGTCGACTTGGGCGACCACTGCATCGTCCGGCTGGGAATTCGCCGCCGCGGTCTGTTCGAGGATCATCTTGCCAAGTGAGGGCAGTTCGCTGCGATCGTGCTGTGATGCCTCGTCCCACAGGCGCGAACGGCGGATGGCCTTGGCGCAATGGAGGTAAGCTTCGTCGACCTCGACCAGGATCCCGATGGCCGGAGTCTTGCCCTTGACCGTGGCGGCCTCGAGCAGTTGTGGATCGCGCACCACGCGGGCGCGCCCGTTGACCCGCAGGCAATCCTCGAAACCAGGCACCAGGAAGAGGACGCCGACCTGCGGATTGGCGATGATGTTGGTCATGGTGTCGAGGCGGTTGTTGCCGGGGCGATCGGGAATGAACAAGGTGTTGTCGTCCAGCACCTGGACGAAACCGGGCTGGTCACCGCGCGGCGAGACATCGCCCTGGCCGGTGGTCGCGGCAGTACCGATGCACAGGAACGGTGCTCGGGCGATGAAGGCGCGACAATACTTGTCGAGATGGTCGATGGCCTTGGCCACGGCGAGATCCATGGGCTTGCCAAGGAAAGCGTAGAGTTCTTCGGCGGAGGTGAATACCTGGGCGGGATTGGCGGCCATGTCTGTCTCCACAAATGGATTACGGCACCAAAGATTACCGCATCCAGGTCCTTTCACGGGAGCCCACGACAGGCATTGTTCCATGTGCGGCGCAATATATAATCGGCCCACAGCCCAGCCCCGATCGCTGCCGTCCGCAGACGAGGAGATAGCGTATGAGAATCGCCGTGCCGCGCGAGATAGTCGCGGGGGAACGCCGTGTGGCTACTACGCCCGACGTCGTCCAACAACTACTCAAGCTCGGATTCGAAGTCAGTGTCGAAGCCGCTGCCGGCCGTGAGGCCAAGTTTTCCGATGAGGCCTATGTTGCCGCCGGCGCACAGCTCGTCGAGGATACCCGCGCGCTGTGGCGGGACGCGGACATCGTGCTCAAGGTCCGCGCACCGGCCGAGCATCCCGATCTCGGCATTCACGAAGCCGAACTTCTGGGGGCCGGCAAAACGCTGATCGCCTTCATCTGGCCAGGCCAGAATGAAGACCTCATGCAGCGCCTGGCCGCCACCGGCGCCAATGTCCTGGCCGTGGACAGCGTGCCGCGGCTGTCGCGGGCGCAGAAAATGGATGGGTTGTCATCGATGGCCAACATCGCCGGCTATCGGGCGATCATCGAGGCGGCGGCCCAGTTCGGGCGCTTTTTCACCGGCCAGATTACCGCCGCCGGCAAGGTGCCACCCGCCAAGGTGATGATTATCGGCGCCGGTGTCGCCGGCCTCGCCGCCATCGGCGCGGCCAAGAGCCTCGGCGCGATCGTGCGCGCTTTCGACACCCGTCCCGAGGTCAAGGAGCAGGTGGAGAGCATGGATGCCGAATTCCTCGAGCTCGATTTCGCCGAGGAAGGGAGCGGCCAGGGCGGTTATGCCAAGGTCATGAGTAAGGAGTTCATCGAGGCCGAGATGGCGTTGTTCGCCGCTCAGGCACGTGAAGTGGACATCATTGTCACCACTGCGCTGATTCCGGGCAAGCCGGCGCCGAAGCTGATCACCGCGGCGATGGTGGAATCCATGGCCGATGGCAGCGTCGTGGTCGATTTGGCGGCCGAGCAGGGCGGTAATTGTGAGCTCACGGTCCCCGGCGAGATCACCCAGGCGCATGGCGTCACCATCATTGGCTACACGGATTTGCCGATCCGGCTGGCGACCCAGTCGAGTCAGCTCTACGGCACCAATCTGCGCCATTTGCTGACCGATCTGACGCCTGAGAAGAACGGCAACATCGTCATCGACATGGATGACGAGGTCATCCGGGGAGCGACGGTCATCAAGGACGGTGAAATCACCTGGCCGCCGCCGACACCGAAGATTTCTGCCGCGCCGGCGCAGGCCACTCCGGCCGCTGCGCCGCCGCCGCCAGTCGAGCGCAAACGCAATCCGTGGACCGCGGTGGCCCTGCTCGCCGGCGGGGCGCTCGCGCTGTGGTCGCTCGGACGGGTCGCTCCGCCCGATTTCATGTCACATTTCACCGTGTTCGTGTTGGCCTGCTTCGTCGGCTATCAAGTGATCTGGAACGTGAAGCCGGCCTTGCATACGCCACTCATGAGCGTGACCAATGCCATCAGCGGCATCATCGTGATCGGTGCGCTGCTGCAGATCTCGAGTTCGTCCTTCCTCATCACCCTGCTGGCTGCCATCGCAATACTGATCGCGAGTATCAACATCGCCGGCGGTTTCCTTGTCACCCAGCGCATGCTGCGCATGTTCCGCAAGTAAGGGCTCCCTCATGGCATCCGGTATCGTCACCGCCAGCTACATCATCGCCGCCGTTCTGTTCATCCTGAGCCTGGGCGGGCTCAGTCATCCCGAGACCGCACGGCGCGGCAATGCCTACGGCATCGCCGGCATGACCATTGCCATCATCGCCACCATTTTTTCCAATCAGGTCACGGATTACGTGGTCCTGGTGATGGTGATGCTGATCGGCGGCACCCTCGGTGTCATCGTTGCCCGCCGCGTGCAGATGACCGAGATGCCGGAACTCGTTGCCATGCTGCACAGTTTCGTCGGCCTGGCCGCGGTATTAATCGGCTTCGCGACGTACATCGGCGGCGTCGATCACTACCACGGCGCCGAACGCACCATCCATGAAGTCGAGATCTATCTCGGTATCCTGATCGGCGCGGTTACATTCACCGGTTCGGTCATCGCCTTCGGCAAACTGCGCGGCAAAATCGACGGCAAACCGATGCTGCTGCCGGGACGTCATTGGATGAATCTCACCATAGGCGTCCTGTGCATCCTGATCGGCATCGCTTTCGTCGGCACCGGCTCGATCGGTTGGGGTGTGTTCCTGCTCGCCATCATGACCTTGCTCGCATTCGCGTTCGGTGTGCATATGGTGATGGCCATCGGCGGCGCTGACATGCCGGTGGTGGTATCGATGCTGAACAGCTATTCGGGGTGGGCCGCAGCGGCGACCGGATTCATGCTCTCCAACGATCTGCTGATCGTCACCGGCGCGCTGGTCGGTTCCTCCGGCGCCATCCTGTCCTACATCATGTGCCGGGCCATGAACCGGCATTTCCTCGCCGTCATCGCCGGTGGTTTCGGCACCTCAGGCAGTAGTGACAACGCTGCCTACGAGGGCGAAGTGGTCGCGATCAGTGCCGAGGAGACGGCCGAACTCCTGCGCGAAGCGAAGCAGGTCATCATCGTGCCCGGTTACGGCATGGCCGTCGCACAGGCGCAGAATACCGTGTTCGAGATCACCAAGGCGCTGCGCGAACGCGGCAAGACCGTGCGTTTCGCCATCCACCCTGTGGCCGGCCGCATGCCCGGCCACATGAACGTGCTGCTCGCCGAGGCCCGTGTGCCCTATGACATCGTGTTCGAGATGGATGAACTCAACGAGGATTTTCCTGAGACTGACGTCGTCCTCGTCATCGGCGCGAACGACATCGTCAATCCTTCGGCGCAGGACGAACCGGGCAGCCCCATCGCCGGCATGCCCGTGCTCGAGGTGTGGAAAGCGGAGACCACAGTCGTACTCAAGCGCTCCATGGCAAGCGGCTATGCCGGTGTCGATAACCCCCTGTTCTTCCGTGACAACACCCGCATGCTGTTCGGCGATGCCAAGCAGAGTCTCGATGCGGTGCTTGCCGCCCTGCACGGCTGAGCGATGAACCCTGCGTCCGGGGGCCGTCGTCACGGTGTCCCGGCCGGCGGTCGCGGCCTGCGTGCGCGCCTGCGGCATGGAGCCAGTCAACTTCGCAGCAATCTGGGCGCCTGCGCGCTGGCCGCACGGCACCCGCGCGTGCCGTGGCTGGCCCGGTTCCTGGCCATAGCGGTCCTGGCTTACGCAGCGAGCCCGATCGATCTCATCCCCGACTTCATCCCGGTGCTGGGTCTGCTCGACGATCTCATAGTCGTGCCGCTCGGTCTGTGGCTGGTCTGGCGCCTGATCCCGCCCGCGGTATGGGCCGAGTGCCGGGCACGCGCCGAGACGGAGGTGGGGACGCCCAGCCCCAACTGGATTGCCGCGGTGTGCGTGGTGATGTTGTGGCTGGGCGCCGTCGCCGTCGCCGCGTGGTGGTTGCTACAAGCGCGATGAACCGCAGGCGGCCAGCAGCCGGTCGGGCTCAGGGCGGTCCGACCTGGCGCAGCCAGGGCCGAGCACCCGCCGCGGCATACCAACCGGGCGGGGCGCTATAGCCGTTTTTCCAAGCGGGCAGGTCCGCTGCCGGCATCGGTTTGGCGATACCGTACCCCTGGGCGTGCCGACAACCGAGATCGAGCAGCGCGCGGCCGTGCGCCACCGTCTCGATACCCTCGGCGACCACTTCCTTGTCGAGCGCCTCACCGAGGCCGATGATGCCGCGTACGAGTTTACGATCGTGTGCATTGACGAGCATGCCGCGCACGAAGCTGGTATCGATCTTGAGCACGCGTGCCGGCAGACGCTGCAGATGCACCAGCGAGGAAAAGCCGGTGCCGAAATCATCCAATGCGAACTCGACGCCGAGCGCGGCGCAGTCACGCATGACGTCGGAGATGCGGCCGATGTCGTCCAGCGCGCGGGTTTCGGTGACCTCGAGTTCGATCAGGCCGTGCGCGCGTGGATGGGCGGCGAGCAGCGTCTTGAGGTAGGGTGTAAACGCCGGGTCGTGCAGCAACCAGGCCGAGACATTCACGCTCAAAACCAGGCGCAGGTCGGCATCGAGCCAGCGCTCGATCTGCTCGAAGGCGCGCTGCAGAACCCGGCGGTCGAGTTCGGCCATGGAGGCATCGGCCTCCCATAAAGGCAGGAAGCTACCCGGGGCAAGCAGCCCGCGGTCGGGATGATGCCAGCGGATCAGCGCCTCCGCACCATAGACCGTGCCGCTGTCCATCGCGACCTTGGGCTGGACATAGAGGATGAGTTCGTCGCGGACGAGTGCATCGCGCAGCAGCCGACGTGCTTCGTCGAGATGCTCGTTGGCGCCATCCTGCCTCGGGTTGAAAATATGGATGCCGTTGCGCCCCGCGCGCTTGGCGAGATACATCGCGTGGTCGGCTTCGCGCAGCAGCGAGTCCGCATCGTCACTGCCGCGCGGTGCCAAAGTCGCTCCGATGCTGGCACTGAGGGTGATTTCCTCGTCCCCGACCATGAAACGCTCGGACAGCGCGGCGACCAGGCGCTGCAGCGCCGGCCGACAGTCGTCCTCGCTATCGAATCCGGTGAGCAGAACCGCGAATTCGTCGCCGCCCCAGCGCGCGATCACATCGCCCGCGCGTACCGATTGCGTCAAAATCTGCGCGACATGGCGCAGGATCGTGTCACCGACGTCGTGGCCATGTTGATCGTTCAGGGTCTTGAAGTTGTCGAGATCCAGGCAACACACGGCGATGCGCTGATCGAGACGCTGTGCAGCCGCCAGAGCGCGTTGCAGATGATCGATGTACAGGCGTCGATTGGGCAGATCGGTCAGCGGGTCGAAATAGGCAATCTGGGCCAGCTCGCGCTCCGCTGCCTCGCGGCGCAGGCTTTCGTGCAGCATGGTGATGAAATTGGCATGGAAGCGGGTTGCCGCGACCAGCATCATGGCCATGAACAGGGTGACCATGAAAGCCATTGGCGTGGCGAACGCGTGTGCGGCGAGTGCGAAGCAGACCGCCAGCGGGCTGAGCGCCAGCACGATGAACGCCCAGGCCGCTGCGCGATGCGGGGCGAGCGTGGTGACCGCACCCGCCACCATCCCGCCGACAACGAAGGCCAGAAAGGTCTGGTGCGGAAGATTGGCAGGTTCGAACAGCAATACGCCGGCGCTGCCCCACACCAGACCGCCCCCGATTGCGCCGAGGAGATTGGCCGCCTCCAGGTGCGAGGCAGCGGCTTCAAGGTCGGCACTGTGCTTGAAATGCACATAGGTACTCACGCGCAGTGTGCCGACCGCGGCCAGCGCGGCGAACCAGGCCCACCAGACCGGCGTTGACGCCGCCGCACCGAGAAAGAGATAGAGCAGCAAACCGTTGACCACGGCGACGGCCTGCGACAGCGGGACGGCGCTGCAGCACAGGCGCAGGCGGGCCAGACGAATCTCGTCTTGCGAGCTGCGTGGCGAAAATATCCCGGCGTCGCTGCTGCTCATGACCATCGCGGCCGATCGCTCGAGTTGTTTTTCCGGCAAGAGTCAGTTTCCCGTGTGATCGATTGGCAGACGCGCGACCCTCCAGCGCCGCTCAGGCTGACGCAATCGGATACGCCCCCACTATGGCGAGTGCCGTGCCGACAGTCGGTTAGCGGCAGATTCTCGAATTCTTTGCACCGGTGGCGGTATCGTTATGATAGTGCTTCAGCAGGTCAGGGAGATTCGAATGAGGCGAGCGGCGTGCGCGCTGAAATCACCCATTCGGGTGGTGTCTGGTACGGCTCATTCGGACAGGTAGCGCTCGCCGGCCAGCGCGATGCCGGTTTGCCCAGCGCGACGAGATCGATTCAGATACTGCGCTGCGGGACCGGCTCACCGCGTTCGCGGCGCAGCGCTTCAGCCGCGTCCTGGGCGGCGGTCGGCGAGGTGAACTGCATATCGTCGAACAACCGCAACGGGCGCGCCCGGTCCGCACTCAACTGTCCGACGCACCAGCGTCGTCCCGCTTCGATGCAGAGTACGACATAGGCGCCGGGGATCGGGCCGAAGCGGCGACTATTGAGCGTGAAGAGACCTTCGGCGAGCTGATTGACCCGATCCGGGTCGAGGGCGCCGAGGAGTTCCGCTTCGAGCGCGCTCGGCCCGCCGTCGAGCGCCGGCATGACGTGTTTGCCGGGGGGGGGGGGGG
>JBBDTC010000186.1:314-18192 GCA_040904625.1 Gammaproteobacteria bacterium | reverse complement strand
ACGTGCGCCCGGCGCCGATGGTTCTCGCCGGCCCCGGCTCATGGCAGAGGGCCGCGCTTGAGAAAACCCTTGAGCACGCTTTTCCGCAATCGCGAAGAGCCGCATGACCCGGGTGGCGTGCTGAGTTCAGACTGCCGCGGCAACCTCGCCCGCAGTCATGCCGCGTTCCAGCGTAAACACGGTTTCGAGCTGCGCCTCGGCACCGAGCCGGAAATGATGTGGTTGAAGAAAGACGACAGCGGCCAGCCTGCCGGCGGTGTGACCAAGCCGTATTGCTATCACATCGATCAATTCGAAGAGCTGCGTCCGATCACGCTGAAGGTGACCGAATATTGCCGGCGGATGGGCATCGACTCCATCCAGGGGATCACGAGGATGCGCCGGGGCAGATCGAACTCAACTGGACTTTCGACCACGTCGAACGCACCGCCGACCGCCTCACGACCTATCGCCAGATCTGTGCCCAGGTCGCGCGCGAGTTCGATGTCATCGCGTGTTTCATGACCAAGCCTTTCATGGGACTCTCGGCCAACGGCTGCCACCACAATTTCTCCTTGTGGCAGGGCGGAGGGACCACGGTCAAGCGTCTCGGCGAAGGGGGCGAGGCCGCCATGCCGGGTGTGTTCAGCTATAACACGGGCGGCGACAACGTCTTCGAACCCGAAGGCGACGATCCGCGTATGCCGGGACGGATTGGCCAGTGGGTGGCGGGCGGTATCGTCAAACACCTGCCGGCCTTGACCGCGCTGGGTGCCTCGACCGTGAACTCCTACCGCCGGCTGCTCGACCTCGGCTACTGGGCGCCGGTCTACAACAACTGGGGGTACCAGAATCGTACCTGTGCACTGCGTGTCTCGGCGCCGGGGCGCTTCGAATACCGTGCGGTCGATTCGATGGTCAACCCTTATCTGCTCAGTGCCGCGCTGCTGGCCGTCATGGACGAAGGCATCAGCGAGCAGCTCGATCCGGGTCCGCTCGAGCAGCGCAATATCTATGAACTCGAACTGGCGGGCGAGAAAGTCGTCAAATTGCCCAACAATCCAGCCAGCTGCTGCGCGAGCGGTTCGATCTGCTGTTCAAGGGCCAATGGGAGACCGGACTCGTGCCGGACGAGGTCAATTGGCAGGAAGGACGCGACCCGCCCGAGCGCACGCGCCAGCTCTGCAATGCCTGGACGTCAGATCGTTATGTCGCCAGTGTGGTGCTGCAGCCGTCGATCGGGCGCGCCTGCGCGCGGCTCGGCGCTTGGCCGGGCACCCGTTTGAGTCAGGACAACTCCACCCCAACTATGTCGGCTACATCTACAGCCGCTACAAGCGCTTCGGTGACGACACGATGGACGAATCGTTCTTCCCCATCCTGTGGCGCGAGGACGGCTATCGTTCGCCCTTCATCGACCCCTATGTGGAACGCCGGATCACCTGGGGCGAAGCCGTGCCGGCCAGAACAGTGCAGCGATAGTGGCGCTCAGCTGGCTGCGCCATCCGCGGCGACGATACGTTCGATCTCGCCGACGAAGCTGGCTGGATTGATGGGCTTCTCGATATAACCGGTACAGCCGGCGTCCAGGGCCTTTTCACGATCGCCGGTCATGGCATACGACGTCACCGCGATGACCGGAGTGTCGCTGAGCGCGTCGATACCGCGCAAGGCGCGAGCCACGGCATAGCCATCCATGGTCGGCAGCTGGATGTCGAGCAGGATGAAATCGGGCTCGAGTTCGCGGGCGAGCTCGATACCGCGCCGGCCGTCGACAGCCGCGTGCACCACGTAGCCATTCTGCTCCAACACGAAGGTGGCCAGATACCGGTTCTGCTCGTTGTCTTCGATGAGGAGTACGGTGCCTTTCATGGTGTCGGTTCTGCCTGGAGAGGGAGAATGACCGTGAAGCGGCTGCCTTGCTGCCAGGTGCTCTCGGCTGCAATGCTGCCGCCGAGGAGCTCGACCAGCCGGCGGCAGATGGCGAGCCCGAGGCCGGTGCCCTCGTGTTGGCGATCGAGCCCGGTATCGATCTGCCGGAAGGGCTGGAACAGGACGGCGAGGTCCTCGTGCTTGATACCGATCCCGGTGTCTTCGATACACAGGCGCAGAGCGGGGCGCGGCTTTCCGCCGACATCACCGGGATGGTCCGTAATGCATTCTACGGTCAGGGTGACCTGGCCCTGGTTAGTGAATTTAACGGCATTGTTGAGCAGATTGATCAGGACCTGCTCGACTCGGCGCTGGTCATTGACCATCTCGGGCAGGCCGGCCGGCACATTCGAGACCAGGGCCAGATGCTTCCTCTCCGCCAGCGGCTGGATCGATGCCATCACACGCTCGATCGAGGCGGTGACGTCGAAGGCCTCGGCCCGCACCTCGAATTGGCCGGCTTCGATCTTGGAAATGTCGAGGACGTCGTTGATGAGATCCAGCAGATGGCGCGCACTGCCTTGCACCATGCCGAGCTGCTTGGCTTGCTCCGGGTTGAGCGGGCCGGCCAATTCCTGCACCAGGATGCCGGTGAAGCCGATGATGGAGTTCAGCGGCGTGCGCAGCTCGTGCGACATGGTGGCGAGGAAAGCCGATTTGAGGCGGTCGGCGGCTTCCGCCCGGATCAGCGCTTGTTCGAGTTCCGCGGTGCGCTCGGCAACGCGCAACTCGAGGCTCGCGTTCAGATCGCGGATGGCCTGCTCGGCCTCGCGCCGGGCCGAGATGTCGATGCCCATACCGACCAGACACGGCTGGCCCTGGTAAGTCACGCGGCGCCCGCTCAGGGAGTAGGGCGTGGTGCGGCCGTCTTTGGAAAGAAAAGCGGCCTCGATCGACGCTTCGCCACGGCGAAATACGTCCGCAATACGCGCTTCGAGCAGCGGCCGTTCCTGCGGCGGAAAAAAGTCCCGCGGATGCATGCGCGCAATCTCTTCGGGGGCATAGCCGGAGACGATTTCGAAATTGTGATTCCAGCGCAGAAAGCCGCCGTTCCGGTCGTAAAAATAGGCAATGCCCGGCAGGCTCTCGATCATGCGGTCGGAGAACAGGCGTTCCGCGTCGGCCAGCGCTTCCGCCTGCCGCCGCTCCTCACTGCGCACGAAGTTGTCGAGCGCAAAGGAGACTTCGGTGGCGGCCTCGTTGAGCAGGGCTATTTCCGCCTCCTGGAAGAAGCCGACCTCGTGCGCATACACCGTCAGTACGCCGATCACGGCAGTGTCGCAGCGGATCGGAAACGCCGCCACCGCCCGGATCTCACGGCGTGACGCTTCGCCCTGCCAGGGCGCGGCCGCCGCATCGTTCAGGAAATCGTTCGAGACCATCGGCTGCGCTTCGCGAAAGGCGCGCCCGGCCGGGCCGTGTCCACCCGGGCGATCGTCGCCGTAAATAGCGAAACTGTGCAAATGGCCGTTCTCGTCGCCGAATTCGGCTACCGGCAGGAGCTGCCGGGTGCCGGCATCGTGCAGGCCGATCCAGGCCATGCGAAAACCGCCGTATTCGACCAGCACACGGCAGGTCTTCGCGAACAGCTCGTCCCGCGCGGTGGTCGTGACGATGGCCTGGTTGACCTGGCTGAGCGCCGCATAGAGGCGGTTCAGGCGCCGGATCTCGGCGGCCTGCACACGCATGGCGCGGTAGTTGCGGTCGATGGTGTGAAAAGCGCGACGGATCAGCAGGAACAGTAACAGCGTCGTGACGCCGACGAAGAGCACCCCCTTGTAGGTGCTCACCTCGAGCAGCAAGTGCGGATCGGAAACCAGTGCCCGCAGCGCCCGGTCGGAGAAATAGATCCACAGTGTGGCGAAAACGGCATAGCTCGCGCTGATCCACCAGACCCGGCTGCGCAAGCGGAGCGGTCCTGGTGTCCGTCGCACGTCGAGATCGGCCTTGGGCCTTGCGTTTGCGGTTACGTTCATGCGCTTGGCGACGCGCGGCTATCCTGATTCGACCCGTCGCATCGACGACTTGCGCTCGTCGATAGTGACGGCACGTCCCTGTGCCGCGGGGGTGTTCAGGCGGTGCTGCCCGAACGATCGGCGATCATCCGCAGCACCACCCGCAGATGCTGGTACTTCCATTCGCCGTCGACCTTCACATAGTCGTCATCGTAGCGCAGTGCGAGCCACTTCTGTTCCTTGTTCTCGGTGTAGGTCCACGGGCCCATGATGTACCAGATCCCGGTGGCACGGTTACCGTTGACCTCGATTACCGGGTTCATCATGTTGTGCTGCGAGAAAGAGAACGTCTTGCGGAAGTTGCTGAACAGCGCCTGGATTTCCTTGTGCCCGGTGGCCTTGCCGAAATCCGGGCTTTCCCAGATGCCGTCCTCGGCGAACACCGACGCGATGGTGTCAGGATTGTGATCGTCGTCGCAGATGTGGGAATAGCGCGCCTTGAGCTGTTTGATCGCCTCGATATCCTCGAGCCGGGTAAGGCGTTTTTCGAGTGCCGCCATGTCCATCGTGGGTCCTCCCTCAGTGTGAAAAGAACAAGTCAATCGAAGACACAGTTTACCTGTCTCCGTGCAAAGAACATGGCTCGAGGCGGACGGGGTTTGACCGGAGACATTGCCGTGTTCGAAGATGCCTGTCCCATTGCCGGGGTAAAAGGTGCTGGCGTGTAATCGCTCGACGCCCCTGGGCATTGTTGCTCCACCAATTCCGGAAGCCTCGTGATCACCGACGCCGATACCTTCGACTACGTCATCATCGGCGCCGGCAGCGCCGGCTGCGTGCTCGCCAATCGCCTGTCGGCCGATCCGGCTGTCTCGGTGCTACTGCTCGAAGCCGGCGGCCAGGATGACTACTTCTGGATCGATATCCCGGTCGGCTATCTCTATACCATCGGTAATCCGCGTACCGACTGGTGCTATGAGACAGAACCCGATGCGGGGCTCAACGGCCGCACGCTGGGCTATGCCCGGGGCAAGGTGCTGGGCGGTTGCTCGTCGATCAACGCCATGATTTACATGCGCGGCCAACGCAGCGATTACGACGAATGGGCCGCGCTCGGCAATCGCGGGTGGGGTTGGGACGATGTATTGCCGGCGTTCAAAGGCATGGAAGACTACGCGCACGGCGCCGACGAGCTGCATGGTGCAGGCGGCGAGCTGCGGGTCGAAGAGCGTCGGATGAGCTGGGAGATCCTCGACGCCTGGCGTGAGGCTGCCGCGTACTGCGGGATCCCCAAGATCGCGGAATTCAATCGGGGCGATAATTTCGGCAATGCCTATTTCCAGATGAACCAACGCCGTGGTGTGCGCTGGAGCGCGACCAAGGCCTTTCTGCGCCCGGTGCTGGCACGACCGAATCTCACGCTGCGCACGCACGCGCAGGTGCACCGCCTCGAATGCCGGGTCGAGGCCGGGCGCAAGCGCGCCCATGCCGTGGTCTACCGCGGTCCCGACGGCCTCACCCGGGTCTCGGCGCGCCGCGAGATCGTGCTCGCCGCGGGCGCCATCGGCAGCCCGCAAATCCTGCAATTGTCCGGGATCGGGGCGCCATCGCGGCTCCGCGAGCTCGACATCCCTCTGGTGTGCGAGCTGCCCGGAGTGGGGCAGGATCTGCAGGACCATCTACAGGTGCGCACCGTGTACAAGGTCACGGGTGTACGCACCTTGAACGAGCGCGCCAACAGCCTGTGGGGTAAGTTGACGATGGGGCTCGAGTACCTGCTCTTCCGTACCGGCCCGCTGACCATGCCGCCGTCTCAGCTCGGCGCGTTTGCCAAAAGCGATCCGGCGCAGCCGAACGCCAATATCGAGTGGCACGTGCAACCACTGTCACTCGACAAGTTCGGCGAGTCCCTGCATCCGTTCTCCGCGATCACACCGTCGGTGTGCAATCTGCGCCCGAGCAGCCGCGGTGAGGTAGGCCTGAAATCCCCCGATCCGGAAGCCGCACCCGCGATCCGGCTCAATTATCTTGCGAGCGAAGACGACCAACAGGTCGCCGTCGACTCGCTGCGGATCACTCGTGAGATCATGGCGGCGCCGCCACTCGCACGTTACCGCCCCGACGAGTGGAAACCGGGAATCGAGGTGAGCAGCGACGAGGCGCTGCTCGACGCCGCGCGCAATCTCGGCACCACCATCTTTCATCCAGTCGGCACCTGCCGCATGGGGCGCGACGCACGCGCGGTCGTCGACGATCGCCTGCGTGTGCACGGCATCGACGGCCTGCGCATCGCCGATGCATCGATCATGCCGCGCATCACGTCCGGCAACACCAATGCGCCGACGATGATGATTGCCGAACGTGCAGCAAACTTCATCCGCGGCGGCGACTGAATAGACGTCGATCCGCCTGTCGCCACCAGCGCAAGCACATCCCGGACGCGGGATTCGCAGCCTCCCGCCGTGCTCAACCAGCCTTGCGCATTGTGAGATTGAGGCGCGTGCGCCCCGTCGCCGGGTGCACGCCGTCGGCCAGCGGCAGCACGCCGTGGTAGTGACGCCGCGCGGGACCGCCCCAGACCACGATATCGCCGTGCGCGAGCGGGATGCGGACACAGCGATCCGCCCGGCGCGGGCCGCCGAATTGAAACACGGCCGGCAGTCCCAGCGAGACCGACACGATGGGCGCGCTGAAATCGCGCTCGTCGCGATCCTGATGCAGGCTGAGCCGGGTCCCCGGCACATAGCGATTGACCAGACAGGCGTCCGGCACGAAAGCGGCGAACCCGGCTGCGTCGGCAGCGGCGCGGGCGAGTTCGAGAAAGACCCCTGGCATACCGGGCCACGGCTGGCCGCTCACCGGGTCACAGGGCTCGTAGCGATAACCGCGGCGGTCGCTGCCCCAGCCGCGGTGGCCGCAATTGGTCATCGCGACCGACATCTGCCGTCCCCCGGGCGTCACCATGTGACGGAACGGCGCTGCAGCCTCGATGGCCTCGAGTGCGGTCAGTATCGCCGCCGACCGGGGCCCGACGAAATCGCGCAAGACCACCGCGCCGGGGCAAATAGGCAGGCATGAGGCGGCGGGTTCGAGGGCGGCAAAGAGATCGTGAGTCATTTGATACCGCGCGCTTATCAGGAACCGAGAATCAGGAATCCGACCACCGCCGCCACTGCATAGGCCAACAACGCCAGCGCGCCGTCATTGGCGACCAGTGACAAGCCGAGTGTGGCCAGCGCCACACCGGCCAGTGAGGCCGAGAAGGGAATAACCTCCATCAATGGCAGGGCGCCCGCGATCAGCAGACACAACCCCGCGATGAGATACTGACCAGGCCCCTGCACCAGCCGCGTCAGCCGCGGCCGCAGGAAGCGGTCGACGGTCTGCGCCCGCGGCCGTAGCCAGTGTAGCACGCGGTGCAGTGTGGCCCTGTCCAGCGAACGCCTCAGCAGCCAGGCCGGCAGCCACAAATGGGCGCGCCCTAACAGCATTTGTATCGAGACCAGTGCCACGATGATGCCCATGCTGGTGGCGAAGGTCGGCACGCCGCTCAAAGGAGATACGAGCAGAACCCCTGTGAGCAGGAGCAGCGGCGCGAACGAACGGCTGCCAACCGCCTCGAGCACGTCGGCGACGGAAATACGGTTGTGCTCGACCTCGGCAGCGGCGAAGATCTGCTCGATCAGCTCTTCGAGGTTGCGGGCTTCATGCTCTGGCATGGCGGCTGGTGCGCGGGATAAGGATCATGAGGCGCAGCGAGTGTGCACGACACGAGCCGCGCTGCACGGTCTGCGTTATTGCGTATCCTGCCCGCGTCCGGAGCTGAACAGCGCGAGCAGCTGGCGGCGGAGTTCCGGGCTGGCACCCAGAATGGCGCCGGCGAGCAAGGCCAGCAATGAGGCGTCGCGCGCATTGAAGTTGGATTTGCGCATCATCTCCAGCATCAGTCTGGCGATGTCATCGTTGGATTCCGGGCGAGCGTCTTCGCTGCGATCCCGCTTTTCACCCTTGTTGCGGACGACCAGCCACACCGCCAGCAGGATCTGCAAGGCCAGCACCAGGACAACAACAGCCGTCAGCAGCGCCGCCGCCCAGGCGGCCAGGTGCGGGCTCAGCAGCAGATAGATCGCGGCGATCATGAAGCCGAGGCCGGTGATGCCGAGCAGGGTGACGAAGAAAAACAGATAGCAGGCAATGAAGTAGTTCAGTACCGTCTTGTTCAACACCGTCGAGCCTCCGCTGGATCCCTGACTCGAGCCGGACCGACCATTTGCCCCATCGGCATGACGTGCTTCAATTGCGGCGCTGGTTGACCATCATGCCGAGCAGCAGTCCGACGCCGAAAGAGGTGAGTACACTCGTCATGGGTTTCTCGTCGATGGTGTGTGCGATGGAGTCGACTGCGTCTTCGCCCTTCTGGCGCAGGTTATCGCCTTGCTGCCGGGCTCGCCCATAGGCGGCCTTTGCTTGTCTCGTGCCCTCCGATTTGATGGTGTTCGTCAAGGTTCCGATATCTTCGCGCAACGCGGCGAGATCCTTTTTCAGCTGCTCCACGTCTTTGTTGAGGTCGTCGTTGGTAGCCATGATTGTCTCCCGTCGCGTATGAGTGTTTGAGGGGATACGCTTTCCCACTATAAAGCAGCCGAACCCTGCAGGCCAACGCACGCGGATGGTGATGGGACAAACCGAGCGGCCGAGTCTCCGGGCCATGTCGCCCGTGGTGCAGTTCTCAGCTGAGTTCCTTGCCCGCCGCTCGCCGCCAGTCACCGGGTGCCATGCCGAACCAGCGTTTGAAGGCCTTGCGGAAACTCGCCGAATCGGAGAAGCCGAGGCTTGCCGCGACATCTTGAACGCGATTCGCCGGATTGGCGAGCAGCATGCCCGCACGCTCCTTGAGCACGGCGTCCCATTCCGCCTGGAATGTCGTGTCTGCGGCGCGCAGGCGGCGGATCACCGTGCGGCTGGACAGATGCAGGCGCGCGGCGACCTGTTCGAGGGTGGGCAAGTTGCGCGAATCGGGTTGTTCGAGCAGGTCGATCAGCACTTGCCGCACCTGGCTCGCAGCGTCGCGCGCTTGTGCGGGCTGCGTGGTCGCCTCGCAGCGTGCCAGCGCCGCGTGCCAGGCGCGTTCGTCGAAATCGATATTACGGATGTGACGCCAGGCGGCCGGGATGACAAGCGCATTGCGCGCGCGCGCGAACTCGACCGGGCAGTCGAAGTAGTCCGGGTAGGACGCGCGGTATTCAGTGGGCGGGTAGCTGAGTTCGATGCGGGCCTCGGCCATCGAACCACGATGCATGACGCGTACATATTCGTGCATGACCAGCAAAGGAACTTCGATCAGCATATGGTGCACCGACTCGAGGTCGATCAGGGGCGTCACCTCGCAGCGGAACGTGCCGGCCGAGCTGCGTCCGCACCAATCGAGGTAGGGAATGCGCACCGGCATGTATCTGATGAAAGTGTCGAGTCCGTGGCCGAGGGTCGGCGCGGTCAGCCAGGCCAGCGTCACTGCTCCGTGAAAGTTTTCCGCCATGCGCTTGCCCCAATCGAGATGCCACGCCGGACTGCTGCGCAAAGACAGGATGTTGGCGATACAGCGCAGGTGCTGGCGCACGGTGACGGGGTGCGGATAATCGGCGAGCGCCTGCGGGTCGATGCCGGTGCCCGCGGCGATCGCGGCGAAATCGTCGAATTCCTGGGTCAGCAGCCGAACATAGGTGTTCGGCATCAGCGTGAGATCCAGATCCAGATCAGTCATGTTGAAATTGTCATCAATTAACCCCATGTTGTCACCATCAGGGTCTGGTTGTGCAGGGGGTGCGGTTCGATACTGCGCGCCCAGTTCAAGCGTCCACGGCCCTTGCCGCGAGGAGAAAGTTCATGCAGAAAGCCACTGAATTCGATGCCATCGTCGTCGGTGCCGGGATCGCCGGCCTCTACCAGCTCCATCGTCTGCGCGAGATGGGGTTGAGCGTTCGCGCGTACGAAGCTGCCAGTGCGGTCGGCGGCACCTGGTACTGGAACTGCTACCCCGGCGCGCGCGTCGATTCGCAGTCCTACATCTACCAGTACTGGTTTTCCGAGGAACTGCTGGAGGAATGGGACTGGAGCGAACGATTCCCGGCGCAGGCGGAGACCGAACGCTACCTGAACCACGTCGCCGACAAGTTCGATCTGCGCAAGGACATCCAGTTCGATACGCGAGTGGCCCACGCGAAATGGGACGAGGAGACCGCGCGCTGGACCATCGAGACCGAGGCCGGTGAACGCGTCACCGCACGGTTCTTCGTCAGCTGCGCCGGCATGCTGTCCGCACCCAAGGTGCCGCCCTTCCCCGGTCACGAGAAATTCAAAGGGGTCATCGCCCATACCGCACGCTACCCGCGCGAAGGCCTCGATCTCGCCGGCAAGCGCGTCGGCGTGGTCGGCACCGGCGCGACCGGTATCCAGGTCATTCAGACCATCGCCGCCGAAGTGGCCGAACTCAAGGTGTTCCAGCGCACGGCGCAGTACGCGGTGCCGATGAGAAACGATCGCTACGATGCCGCCGCTTTCGCCAAGTTTCGTGCCCGCTACCCGGAGTTGCGCGAAAAGGTGCACCATACTTTCGCCGGCTTCGCCTTCGATTTCAATCTGCCGCCGTATCGTTCGCTGACCCCTGAGCAGCGGCGCGAAGAACTCGAGAAGTTGTGGGCCGAGGGCTCGCTCAGCTTCTGGGTCGGTGGCTTCGAGGAAACCCTGGTCGACCCGGAGATCAACGAGGAGATCTCGGAATTCGTGCGCGAGAAGATTCGCGCGCGCATCGACGATCCGCAGGTCGCCGAGATGCTGGTACCGCGCAGTTATGGCTTCGGCACCTACCGCGTACCGCTGGAGAGCGGCTATTACGATGCCTTCAACCGCGACAACGTCGAGCTGATCGACGTGCGCGAGACGCCCATCGAGCGCTTCACGGAAAACGGCCTGGTCGTCGACGGCCGTGAGTTCGAGCTCGATGTCGTCATCCTAGCCACCGGCTTCGATGCCGGCACCGGCGCGCTGTCACGCATGGACGTGCGCGGCCGCGACGGCCGCTCGCTGACCGAGCTGTGGAATCGGGACATCCGCTCGACGCTGGGGCTGCAGGTGCACGGCTTCCCCAATCTGTTCACCGTCGCCGGCCCACTGGCGCCGTCGACCGCGTTCTGCAACATGGCCACCTGCCTGCAGCAGCAGGTCGACTGGGTCACGGACTGCATTGCCTACCTGCTCGACCAGGGCAAGCAGGCCATCGAGCCGACCGCGGAAAAGGAGGAGGAATGGGTCACCCATCACGACGAGGTCGCCAACGCCACGCTGATGATGCAGACCAACTCCTGGTATACCGGCGCCAACATCGAGGGTAAACCGCGCCGCCTGCTGTCCTACATCGGCGGTGTCGGCAACTACCGGAAGTTCTGCGACGACGTGCAGGCCAGCGGTTATGCGGGGTTCAAAGTAGCCTGATCGGCTGCCCCGTCGCCCAGCCGGCGCACGGATGCGGCGGGCGGGCGACGGCTCAGGCTTTCGCCGCCACCCGCCGCGGCGGGGCCTTTTCCAGCCCGCGCGACTCCAGGTACTCGTCGTAGCTGCCGCTGAAGTCGATGATGCTGTCGGCCGTCATCTCGATCACCCGGGTGGCGAGGGAAGAGACGAACTCGCGGTCGTGGCTGACGAAGATCAGCGTGCCCGGGTAATTCTCCAGAGCAAGATTGAGCGACTCGATCGACTCCATGTCGAGGTGGTTGGTGGGCTCGTCGAGCAGCAGGATGTTCGGTTTGCTCAGCATCAGTTTGCCGAACAGCATGCGGCCTTCCTCGCCGCCCGAAATCACCTGGACGGATTTCGCGCTTTCGTCCTTGGAGAACAGCAGCTGGCCGAGCACGGCACGGATGCGCTGGTCGTCGTCGCCCGGCTGGCGCCACTGGCTCATCCATTCGAACAGGTTCATGTCGCTACTGAAATCGCCGACCCGGTTCTGGCGCACGTAGCCGAGATCGGTGTTTTCCGACCACTTCACCGTGCCGCCATCCGCTTCCAGGATCCCGGCGAGGCAATTGAGCAGGGTGCTCTTGCCGATACCGTTTGGCCCGATCACGGCGACACGCTCACCCACCGCCACCATCAGGTCGACATCGGAGAAAAGCGTTTCACCGTCGAAGCTCTTGCTCAGACCTTGCACTTCCAGCGCCACGCGGTGCAGCTTCTTGCCCTGCTCGAAGCGGATATAGGGGCTGATTCGGCTCGAAGGCTTGACGTCCTCGAGTTTGATTTTCTCGATTTGCCGCGCACGCGAGGTGGCCTGCTTGGCCTTCGATGCGTTGGCCGAGAAGCGGCTGACGAAATGCTTGAGTTCCGCAATCTGCGCCTGCTTGCGTGCATTGTTCGCGAGCATGCGTTCGCGCACTGCCGTCGCCGCCGTCATGTAATCGTCGTAGTTGCCGGGATACAGGCGCAGTTCGCCATAGTCGAGATCGGCAATATGCGTGCACACGCTGTTGAGGAAGTGACGGTCGTGGGAAATGATCACCATGGTCGCTTCGCGCGCGTTCAGGGTCTCTTCGAGCCAGCGGATGGCATGGATGTCGAGGTTGTTGGTGGGCTCATCGAGCAGCAGGATGTCCGGCTCGCCGAACAGTGCCTGTGCCAGCAGCACGCGCAGCTTCCAGCCCGGCGCGACCTCGCTCATCGGCCCGGTGTGTTGTTCGATCGGGATGCCGACCCCGAGCAGGAGTTCGCCCGCGCGGGCTTCGCAGGTATAGCCGTCGAGCTCGGCGAAGCGCACTTCGAGCTCCGCCACCTGCATCCCTTCCGCCTCGTTCATCGTCGGCAGGGCGTAGATGCGATCGCGCGCCTCCTTCACCCGCCACAGCTCTTCGTGCCCCATGATGACGGTGTCGAGCACCGTGCAGTCCTCGAAAGCGAACTGGTCCTGGCGCAGCTTGCCAAGGCGCTCGTCGGGGTCGAGCGAGACATTGCCGGCCGTCGGCGCGAGCTCGCCGCCGAGGATTTTCATCAAGGTGGATTTACCGCAGCCGTTGGCGCCGATCAGGCCGTAGCGGTTGCCGTGGCCGAATTTGACCGAGACGTTTTCGAACAGCGGCTTGGCGCCGAATTGGATGGTGACGTTGGCAGTTGAGAGCACAGGCGGATTCCAGGGATAGAGGCGAACGGGAGGCGGCCGTACAGGCCTGGCCGGCTTTGCAGGCCCAAGAGCCGGTGCAGGGGCGCCGGTGAAGGGGTCGGCACGCAGGGACGTTCGCGTGGGTGGCGATGGCATCAACCCCCGGGCGAACCGGGTGGTCGATTGATGCAGCGCACCATTATAGGCTCAAATGCGCCGGCCTGAATACCTGGATTGTGTGGCGAGGAAGTCCGCGATCACGTTGTCCTGCCCCGCCAGGGGCCGTCATCGGGCGTCAGCTGCCGGCAGCGAGTGGCGCCAGGGAAAACAGCGGGATCTCCCGGGTAGTGCGCGCCTGGTAGTCGACATAAGGCGGATAGACGCCGGTCATCAAGGCCCACAGCCGCGCGCGCTCCGCGCCCGTCGCGAGGGTTGCCTGCACCTGGAGTTCGTCCGGTCCGACCTGCACTTCCACGGTCGGCGTTGCGAGCAGGTTGAAATACCAGCTCGGGTGGGTGTCTGCACCGCCCTTGGAGCCGACGATGACGTAGTTCTTGCCGTCTTGGCCGTAAAGCAGGGGATGCACGTAGGTCTTGCCCGTGCGCCGCCCGACCGTCTTCAGCAACAGGCAGGTCTGCAGACCGTCGCCGCCGAACTCGGTGGAATCCCAGTAATGCCCGACAGTGCCACCGCTTTCACGGTAGGCGCGCAAGTGGTCGCTGATCCATTCCGGAACCTTGCCCGTCTCGAGCGTTGCGACGGAATCCGTGACTTGCTTGGTGACCATGGCTGCCTCCTCCCCAGTCGTCGATTTTCAGACTCTTACCTGGCCACGCTTTCAGCGTCTGCGCTCCAGTAGTGGTTTAATGCGCCTTGCTCCTGAATCAAGCATGACGAGGACCCGCCATGAACATCAGCCCGCTGCTGGCCCCTGCCGCAATACTCGTCCTGTGGTCGCTGATCGTGCTCCTGTGGCTCATCGTCACCCGAATGCCGGCTTTCGGCAAGGCCGGGATCTCGCTGGGTACGGCACCCAGGGGCGCGCGTTACGCAGACGTCGAGGGCGATATGCCGGCCCGGGTGAATTGGGTATCGCACAACTACACGCACCTGATGGAGCAACCGACCATCTTCTATGCCGTGATAGCGATCCTCGTCCTGGCCGGTGATACCAGTGCTTTCAATGTCGCCGTGGCCTGGGGCTACGCAGGGCTGCGGATCGCGCACAGCCTGTGGCAAGGACTGGTCAACATCGTTGCCGTTCGCGTCGTCCTCTTCGCCCTGTCCACGCTGTGCCTGTGGGTGCTGGCCGTGAACGCGGTGCGGCTGACGGTCTTCTGAATCTCGAGAGGCAGACAGGGGGACAGTTCACTTCCCCCTCTCGGCCCGATGCCGGAGTCCGTCGGCATTTCGTGGTTTAAATCGAAATCCTGCTGTATGCTCCGCCGCCACGCGCCTGACCGACTGAAAACACGGGCATCGTATGACCCGCCAGGGCCCTCAAGCCGCCAGCCAGTCTTCGGCTTCTTCCACGGACGTGAAACCACGTATTTCGAGGCCCGGAAACAAGTGGCCTTCCCATTCGCTGAGGGTGCGTATCCATGCTTCGTCTGCCACTACGGCCGCTCGCTCGAACTTGCGAGCCAATTTGAACAGCGCGGGCAGGCGAGACAATTCAACGCCAATGGCAGCCAAGCTAGGGAAATTGAAATCCGAGATCAGATAGAGCATTCGTCCTTGCTCGATACTGTCTGCCGCGGCTATCAGCTCATCCAGCGCGACGGCCATTTCATCGCCGTTCAGCTTTCCGCTGACAGCGATGTCCAGACGATTCGGTGCGGCTCGGTCTACTTTGAACATCGTATTGGTCTTCCAGAGAGGATCGTTACCTATGATAGTAGACTGCAAAAGGGCACGCCCCGGTGTCGCGTCCAAGCACCCAATCAACCACGCTGCATCTTCGCGCGCACCGATTGCGCATGACCATCGACCTGCAGCCAGCGCAACGGGCAGCGATAGAGTGGGGGACCTGGAGTGACTGTCGCGAAGGCATGACATCATCAGGCGCCGCACTTGCAGTCCCCGCAAGCTGTCGATCGGTGATTCCGCTACGGAAAGATCGGATGTGGACGGTGTCGCCGCTTCGTCAGTCCGCTGATTCGCCTTCAGTCGTCCCGACCCGCTTGCGCATGACGATGACACGAGGTTCATAGCCAAGCACCCCGTAGAGCTGCACTGCCGGTTCATTCCGTGCAAGCACCTTCAACTCCAACTTGTACGACCCACAGGCGGCAGCGTGGCGTTCTGCTAGCTCGATAAGCTTGCGCCCTGCGCCAAGCCCTCGGCATTCCGGGCGGACGAACAGTTCCGCCAAAAAGCTGTATGGGTCAGGCCTCTCGTCGACCTCGTCCGGCGTGACCGAACCGAACACACACACGTAGCCGACCATGCAATCATCGTCCTCAGCGACGAATATCGCGCCTGCCGTCTGTTCCACGTGCGAGAGCAAATTGTCGAAGTGCCGCTCGATAATCTGATCACCAGGCGCGAGGTCCGTATCCAAGGGGCGCAGGGTCTCATGTAGCTGCAGCACGAGATCGCGGAGCACCTCTCGATCGGCTAGTCCGAAGCGACGGATCGATACCATGGCTTGCCTCCTTCTCGAGTCTGGGTTTGCAGCGAAGCCTCCCTAACTGCCATTCCCCTCCCGCAGAGACGTTTGCCGCGCATGTGACGGCGGACCGGATGACAACCGGGCTTCGTCATCGGGAATGAACGCACCGCCGATTTCGCGCAACAAGATCTGGGCATTCATTTCCGACCCTTCTCCGCCCTCGGCTTTCATGGCAGGAAAATTCTCGAGCAGGATTTCCGCGACACCCTGGGAGACGTGATCCTGATCGCCTGACCACGGCGGCAAGGCCTTGACCTGGTCTTCGCTCAAGTCCTTGAGAAAATGCCGGGCCTGAGGTTTCATGCGGACGATATCCGTCAGGCCTTCGAATTCTTTATACGCGGCCACTTGAGACACGAGAATTCCTCTCTCGTACGCCGGGTGGTCGCCGAACAACAACGTCCAGCATGAATCGCAATAAAAGCGCGTGGTATCCGCTGAAGCGAAATTCATGAACGCACCGATCCTGTCTGCGCCTCTCTCGATATGAAAGTCATTCGGCAGCCAGCAGCAGTCGGCGCAGAGATCGTGCGGATACGCCGGCCCGCCGCGTCTGGTCGAGTACCACAGAGCAGAGATGCAGTCATAGCAGCAGCATTCGTGGCGGAACAGTTCCTCGTTGGCAGGGAAGGTGATACAGACTGAATTGCATTTGCACGTGATGGTTGCCATGGCATTTCCATTCATTGAATCATTCGATGCTCGATGGTTGGCTTCAGCGAGCGAGTCAGTTGGTGTCACCCTCTGCAGTATCAGTCCATTACAGATTTGAACCCTGCAAAGAATAAAACTCGACATAAAAGCGGACGCTGCCAATCGCGGCCACTGAATGCAGCACCTCCGGCGAGATGTTTGCATGATCGCCTTTGGCGAGTTCGAGTTTCTCCGGATCAGGGGATTCGATGGTGTATTGCAGACGCCCGTCGAGAACGTGGATTTGTCCCCAAACACCCTTTTTCGTCGCGTGCGCCGCCTGTAGCCCTTGCGGAATTGTCGATTCAGTAAATTCGGGCGTTCTTTTGTAAGCGTGAAGGGACGCGGGTATTTCGCGCCGGTCGCACAAGGCGCAATTCAATTTCGCACCAATATGCGCCTCTCGTGAACGCTGTGATGTAACCCACGGGCGATTGGTGAAAGGGGGCTTATGCCGCACATGCTGATTGTGATGACAATCCAATTCAGCAACCCAATCTCCCGCTTCATCTCGATGGTAGCCAGTGATGCTGCGCTCTGTCACGGGATAAGGGGCGGTGCTCATTTTCTGTCGATCTATCGTTCCTCGTGAGGTTAGCACGCTGTATCGTGGCTGTGCGTGATCGATGCAGCGCCAGCGTGACAGGCGCTGCCAATGTGGAGGATAAGTGCGCCCCCATTTTAGTGGCGGCCAAAACCGGGAGGGTATACTTCCCGCACTTGGGCACGATGCCCATCCACCGGGAAACCCATCCCATGCCCGAACTCGCGTGCCGCCAATACACCTGGCAACGCTGGCTGCAAACCATTCCTGCCTCGCGCGTCGGTGCTTGGACCTTCGCACGGTGTCTGCATCACGTGGACCGTGTGCTGATGCGTCTGTCCGGCGGGCGACTGAATGTCGCCACCAGTGTCACCGGCCTGCCGACATTGGTGTTGGTGAACCGCGGCGCACGCAGCGGCAGGCGGCGCGAGACACCACTCATCGGTATTCCCGACGGCGAGCGCATCATCCTGGTCGCCAGCAACTGGGGCCAGGCGCACAGCCCGGCGTGGTATTACAACCTGCGTGCCAACCCGGCCTGTGAAGCACGTTTTGATGGCTTTGCCGGCCCGTACCGTGCACGCGAGGTCACCGAACCGGGCGAGTACGATCACTGCTGGCAACGTGCCTGCGACGTTTACATCGGCTACCCGAAATACCGCCAACGGGTCAGGAGCCGGCATATCCCGATCATGCTGCTGGAGCCCGGCACTTAAGGCCGACCGGCGCCGTCGCCGATGGAATGGGGGCGTACTCGTTTATCGTCCCTTTGCAAAATGGGCGGTAAAACGAAGAGCAACCGGTATCACACGTTCGTGAAGAGGCAAACTACGGAAAGGTCGCGCGCATAGGTGATGCGGTGCGTGCCAAGCAGCTTAGAAATAGGTGTGTCCCCAATGGCACTTACTCAAGCGCGGATAGGCCTCTCCTGCGGGGGGGGCTTTGGCGGAAATAAA
>JBBDTC010000186.1:0-304 GCA_040904625.1 Gammaproteobacteria bacterium | reverse complement strand
GGACCGAAGGGAGCCATTCCGCCAAAGGCCCCCCCGCAGGAGAGGCCGGACCGGTGCCGAAACCCGTTTTCGCCTAAAGTAAATGACATTGAGGTGCGCCCCCATATCTCCATGGTTCGCGGTTAGAGATACGAAGTCTCGGGATACAAGCGATTCGATAGAAAAAACTCACTGGGATTCAGAGGCTTCCGAATTTATACTGTATATAAAGACAGTTTTATGGAAACGGAGTCTCCCCGATGTCCAGCTCCGCATTCTCCACCCCGCCCGCCGATCTCCCTGACGCCGAACTCGAAGCCGCCAT
>JBBDTC010000185.1:10214-28668 GCA_040904625.1 Gammaproteobacteria bacterium | reverse complement strand
GAATAGTGGTTCTATTCAACTGACGAGCAACGCTGCCAGACGGGATGGATCGGCGATCCAGATCGTTCGGTTATTTTGCGGCGGGCCCTTAGATCGGTGTTCCACCATCGGCCTATTCGGCCCCGCGGACGTCGAATCCTTCGCGGCTCGCTGCTTGTGCCAGGCGAGTGTCCAAACAAACGAATACCAGACGCGCCGGATCATGCTCGGCTGCGAGGATGGCGGCAGCAAGTTGCAGGCTGTCCGCAGCGCGCAGCGGATGCACGCGCAGCAGGCGCTGTGCAAGACCGCGCAATTGCTCGCCCGGCAAGACTTCGTGCCACGCATGACTGAGCTTACGCAAGCGTTCCGCCGCGCTCGTCGCCGCGACGATTGACATGGTGCCTTCGCGTTCACGACGGGCAACTGCGGACATGCACTCGACGGGTGTGCCCCACCAAACGAACATCACGGGATCGGCTTCGACGCTCGCCAATAATGACAGGCGTCCGGGTTCGTCGGCGAGGAGCGGCACGATGGCGGACGTATCCCAGAACTTCATCGACCGTCGCGCCGTTCCTCGAGCAGCGCTTCGACCAGGCTGAGTTCTGCACGGGGCGCCTCGGCCTTCAACATGCTGAGCGGCAGCGGCGTGCGCGCGCGACGCAACAGTCCTGCGCGTTCGAGGCGTGTGGCCAGTTCATCGTCACGCTCGAGCGCTTCGATACGCTCGATGCGCGCGATGGGTTGGTCACGGTCATAGACGATGACACTGTGCCCTGCGCGGACTTTTTTCAGGAAAGCGCTCAAGTGGTTCTTGAGTTCGGATATGGTGGCCTTTTGCATAAGGCCAAATTAGCCTTATAAACCTGTCCTGGCAAGCTAGAAGCCTGTCGGGCCGCTGGATCAAGGCCTGCTTGCAAATCCGATGTCGTCGCTCAGGGCCTGTGCCAACAGTGATGTGTGGGTCTCCGGATTCCATCTCCGGACGCCCCTTGTCCGCAGATATTCTGCAGCCGGCTGTAAACTTTATTGACACCAGCGACGGGGGTTTATCCGGGAAATAGCGGTTGGCGCTGTGCCCGACGCGACTCGAAGGCGGCTTCTGCCGGTGCCTCTGCGGCCGGTTGGTGGTCGCGTAAGTTGCTGGAAGGACGGAAGTTTTTCCTGGGTTTTCGTGGGCGCTGGCCGTACTCCCCCCCAGGCGGCGGCGCGGCGGTCGGTGGACGCCTGTAAAAAATCCTGACACGCTCCATCTTGGGAGAAAACCCTCGTATTGTCAGTCGGATACGAGCGAATAAGGCATTGCGAGAGAGGTTTCGGGGCGCCTGCTCGGAGGGCTCGTGCTGCGAACGGTGTGGGAGAAAGGCTCCTGCAAACAAGGAGTTGGGCTCCAGGTCAAAAGGAGGAGGGGGTTGGTCTTATTCTTGCGTTTCCATCAGCAGGCCGAAGCCGGGTGAGCCGCCTAGCGCATGCCCCCCGCAACGGAACCGCAGCATTGGCGCATGAAGAACGCGCCCGACGCGGCAACCAATTCGGGGAGATGGAATGATGGGGACACGGCTTTCGCACACACTACTGCTGGCGGCACTCGTGAGCCTGCCGCTCACGGCGCAGGCGACGCTCATGAGCCGGTTCGCCGGCCAGGCTTACTACGACACGGTGCTCGACATCACCTGGCTGGCCGATGCCAACCTGGCGGCGTCGAATACCTTCGGCGTCGGCGGCATCGATTCACTCGGCTTGATGAACTGGCACACCGCCAACGACTGGATAGGGGGCATGAACGCCGCCAGCCATCTCGGCTTCAGCGACTGGCGGCTGCCGACCTTTAGCCCCGTCAGCGGCGGCGCGAGCTTCGATACCAGCTTCAGCAACAACGGCACGACGGATTTCGGCTACGGTGCGACCGGCGTGGGCTGGCAGACCGTGGCCGGCGCCATCGTCTCGGAGATGGGCTGGATGTACTACGGCAACCTGGGCAATCTGGGTTTTTGCACGCCGAATGATGCGGACCCAGGCTCATGCGTGGAGCAACCGGGCTGGGGCCTTGCCAACACCGGCCCGTTCTCGAATCTCCATTCCAGCGGCTACTGGTCCGGCGTCGAGTCGTCCTCCGGCAGCGCCTGGACCTTCAGCTTCGACAAGGGTGACTTGAACCCCGACGACATGGCCTTCGGCACTCACTTCGTGTGGGCTGTGCGCTCCGGCGATGTCGAGGCCGCCGCGTCGGTGCCGGAGCCGGGCACGGTGGTGATGCTCGGCGCTGGTCTTCTCGCGCTCGCCGGCGTACGGCGTGGCAAGCGGCGGCCTGGCGCTTCGGCGCTTTGAGTCATTCGGCGCTTGCTCGAGGGGGTGCCGGGGGAGTCTTCCCCCTGCATCGCGCACGCTGAGCGCGCGGGCAGCGGCAGGCGATGGTCCGCTACGAGCACCTGCCCATCTCTACAAGCAGGCCTCGACGTGGCGGTGCATTTCGAGCGGGTGATGGCGGGCTTCAGCCGCTACTACAAGTACACGCTCGGCACGGAGCTGCGCAACCAGAGCCGCGCGGTGGTCGCGGCCATCGTCAAGGCCAACGCGGCGCGGGAGGAGTTCGGGGGACAGTTTACTTATCTCGCACGAACGTACCTGCAGGCGCTCGACGGCGATGGGCGCGAGATAAGTAAACTGTCCCCCGAACTCCCGGAGATAAGTAAACTGTCCCCCGAACTCCTTCGCCGCCTTCGAACACGCCATCGGCCAGATTATCCAGGTTTGCAGACAGAACGCGGGGTGGTCTGTCCCCGGAATTCAGCGCACCAGCAACGGCAAGGACTTCAATCCGACCAGGCGATTATTGGGCATCCACTGCGGCGCGCCGTCGAGTTCGAAATCCAGCCGGGAGCGCAATAATTCCTCGAACACGACACGGAGTTCGAGGCGAGCCAGGGAGGAACCCAGGCAGAAATGGACTCCACCGCCGAAGCCGAGATGTCGGTTCGGCGTTCTCGCGATGTCGAATTCGAAGGGGCGCGGGAACACACGCTCATCGCGATTGGCCGACATTTCCCAGAACGTCACCTTGTCGCCTTCACGAATGAGCTTTCCCGAATGGGGGATATCGCGCGTCGCCGTGCGGCGCTTGTAACACGACGGCGTGGTCCAGCGGACGATTTCTTCGACTGTCGTTTTCAGCAGCGCGGGATTTTCGCGCAGCCGCAGCCAGGCGGCTGGCCGCTCGATCAGCGCCAGCAGGCCGCCGCTGATCGAGCGCGTGGTGGTCTCGGCGCCGGCCGGGAACAGCAGGCCGAAGAACGAACGCAGCTCGTGATCGGACAGCGTCGAGCCATCGGCTTCGAAGCGCGCATGGACGATGGTCGAGAAGATGTCATTGCACGGCCGCTCGCGCTTCTCGTCGATCAGCCCCTGGGCATAGCGGCGCACCTTGCGCACGTACTCCTCGGCGATGACGGCGTCGGAGGGCGCTTCGATGCCGCGATCGATCCAGTCGGCGAGCATGAGCCGATCGTCTTCCGGCACACCGAGCACGATACAAATGGCCTGGGTCGGGATCTCGCGGGCGATTCGCAGTGCGAAATCGATGTGGTCGCCGGGTCGTAGCCGAGTGAGCAGCTCTCGCGTGCGGCGCCGCAGTTCGGCTTCGAGTGCGGCGATGGCTTTGATGGTAAAGCCTTCGTTGACGATCGCGCGCAGCCGGCGGTGCAAGGGGTCGTCGGTCTGGTTCAGCACTTTGCCGGCGGACAATTCATCCTTGATCGTGGTCCCCCCGGCGCTGCGCATACCGCCCTTGTCGGACGAATACGCGGTCGGGTCCATGATGACGGCATTGACATCCGCGTAACGGCTGACGACCCAGAAACCTTCGCCGTCGGGGGTCACCGGCGTCGGGGCATGCCAGTACAGCGGTTCATGGGCGCGCAACCAGGTGAAGAACTCGTGCGGAAAACCGTGGGCGAAAGTCTGACCATCGGAGAGGTCGAGGTGCGGAGTATCCATGGGTATGACCGGGTCGTTGAAGGTCTGTCGATGGGCGTGCGGGCCGGCGCTCGCGGGTAGGGATACTCGTGCATCGTATCACTCCGCCGCAGCGGGTCCTGCAGAGCTTCCTGAATTGACCGCGGCCGGCTATCGTGGCCGCATCCAGGAAAGAGAGCGCGGGGGTGGTAGATGGCGGAGATTGGCTTCATAGGGCTGGGCACGATAGGCAGCCCGATGGCCATGCGCCTGATCGATGCAGGACATCGCCTGCGGGTTTTCGACGTGAGTGTGGCGGCGACGCGTCCGCATAAAACGAAAGGGGCGCGCAGAGCGGCTTCGCTGCGCGACGTCGCCGAGAACTGCTCGGTCATCTTCCTCTCGCTGCCGGGGCCGCAGCAGATCGAGGAGGTGGTGCTCGGCGCGACCGGCTTGCTTGCCCATGGCCGCGAGTCGACGACGGTGATCGATCTGTCGACCAATGCCCTTGCGCTGAACCGACGGATTGCGGCGGACGCAGAGGCCCGGGGCATGTATTACCTGGATGCGCCGGTCTCCGGCGGGCGGGCCGGCGCGAGCGCCGGCAAGCTGGCGGTGATGGTGGGCGGAGATCGCGCGGCCTTCGAGTCCAGCCGACATCTCATCGCTTGTTTTGGCGAGAAGATTTTCTACATGGGCGCGCCCGGCGCCGGCACGATAACGAAGCTGATCAACAATCAAATCTTTCTCTCGGCCAGCGTTCTCGTGCAGGAAGGCTTCGTGATGGGCGTCAAGGCCGGCATGGATCCCTCGGCGCTGCTCGAGGTCCTCGAGGCCAGTTCGGCGGCTGCCGTACTCGGGCGCGCCGGGCTGTTCCTGTCGCGCAAATTCGATGCCGACCTGTTCGCGCTGTCGATCGCGGCCAAGGACATCGACGTTGCGCTGGACTCGGCTGCCGCACTCGGTACTGAAACGCCGCTGACGGCTGCTGCCGCGGCGGTCTACCGGCGCGCCGTCGACGAAAGCCTGGGCGCGGAGGATTTCTATGCGACCGTCAAGGTCCTGGAAACGGCGGCGGGGGTGACGGTGCCGCCGCTGCGCAAGCGTCCCGGCGCGAAGACCTGAGCCCTCTTCGGGCCCGCCGCAAAATAGCCGAACGATTTGGAACGCCGATCCATCCCGTCTGGCGGCGTTGCTCGTCCGTTGAATAGAACCATTATTCGCCCTCCTCGCGCCTCGCCAGTCGGGCGCCTCAACGCCCCAAATCGCCCAGTTATCCTGCCACGGGCCCTTACTCAGCGACGTCCGCAGAGGGCGGCGTGTAGACCTCGCCCACCTTGCGCAAGCCCGCCACGCCGGTCGGCCAGCCACCATAGTGAGCGAGATGGAGCATCATCTCTTCGACCTTCTCGCGCGGGATGCCGATATTCTTCGCACCGTGGAGGTGCGTCTTCAGTTCGTTCTCCCGGCCCAACACCGTCAGCGCCGCTATCGTGATCATGGAGCGCTCCGCGAGCTCGAGTCCCGGCCGATTCCAGATATCGCCGAACAGATTGCTGACCGTCACCTGCATGAAATCGCTGCTCAAGGCGGCTTCGTCCGGCACGCGGCCGAAGAGGCGTTGCATGGCGTCTTTGCCTTTCTCGAAACGTGTGTCGTCGGTCATGTCGTACTCCTGTCGTCGGTTGATCCGCGTGGATGAGCGGGCATCGTAGCGCGAAGCACGCCCGGCAGGCCGCCAGAGGGACGTCTGCCTACGATCAAAAGATCGAGATCCCGGTGCGCGTGGTGAAGCACTCCAGCGCCAGCATGCCGGCATGCGAATTGCCGTTGGCGTCCAGGCCCGGTGCCCACACGCACACCGTGAAGTGTCGTGGCATGGTGCACACAATGCCGCCGCCTACGCCGCTCTTACCCGGCAGCCCCACGCGATAGGCGAAGTCTCCCGCCGCATCGTAGGTGCCGCAGGTGAGCATGATCGAGTTGATGAACTTGGCCTGCGTTTGGTGAACTACCGCCTCGCCCGTGCGGGGCAGGCGTCCGTCATTGGCCAGGAAGGCACAGGCGTTGACCAGGTCCACGCAGCTCATCGCGATCGCACAGTGATGAAAATAGGCATCGAGTACGCGTGCAGGATCGTTATACAAGTTGCCGAAGCTCTTGAGGAAATGCGCCATCGCGGCGTTGCGGTGGCCACTGCCGCGCTCGGACTCGGCAACCGCGAAGTCGAACGCGATGTCGGGATCGCCGGCCAGCGCGCGGACGAATTCCAGCACCGTGGTGCGGGCATCGTGCAGGTGCGAGAGGATGATGTCGGTGACGACCAGGGCGCCTGCGTTGATGAAGGGATTGCGCGGGATACCGTGCTCGTGCTCGAGTTGTACCAAGGAATTGAACGGGTTGCCCGAGGGTTCACGGCCAATGCGCTTCCACAAGGCCTCGCCCTCGAGCTGCAGCGCCAGGGTGAGGCTGAACAGTTTCGAGATACTCTGGATGGAGAACTTCGCATCGGCCTCACCGGTAGTGAAGATCCGGCCATCCGGCGTCCGCACCGCCATCGCGAAGTGGCGCGGCGACACACGGGCGAGTTCCGGGATGTAACTCGCCACCCGCCCATGATCGAGTTCGGGGATGAGCTCCTGCTGGATCGCGTCGATGATGCCCTGGTAGTCCATGTCAGCACCTGGGACGGTGAATGGGATCCTGCGTCGCCACGCGACGGCTCACTTTTCCCGCCAGTGCACCATGGGTAGGCCCGCGACCGGCGCCGTGAAAAAGGGAATCCGCGTTCCGCGCAGGCTGCCGATGTAGCAGGTTTTGAGGTCGGGGCCGCCAAAGGTCACGCTCGCGAACCAGTTGGCGAGCTGACCGCCGCTGGCGAGCAGCAGTTCGGGCGTGACGCGCTTCTGATGGAAGGCCGACTCCAGGGCCGCCGTCGCCGCGGGATCGCCGTCGACGAGTACTTCGACATAGTCGCCCTCGGGGGTCAGTGCGAAAATCACGTCGCTCATGATGAGCGTGCCCCACAGATTGCCATAGGCATCGAAAGCGATGCCGTCCGGAAAGCCGCCCTGACCGAGTTTTCCCGGACCGAACACTTCGCGATCGGTGAGCGTGCCGTCGGCCTGCACGCGCAGGCGGGTGATGCGCTGCGCGGTGGTCTCGACGACATAGAGCCACTCCTCTTTGGCATCGAAGCGAATCTCGTTGGTGAAAGCGAAGCCGTCGGCGACGATGCGGATCCCACGTTCGTCGACGAGCGCAATGTAGCCGTCGGCGATGTCCGGGCTGAAAGCATCCATCCAGTTGCGAATCCGGGTCGACACCGTCAGCCACAGGCGATCCCTGGAATCGCGCAGAACGAAATTGGTTTTGCCGATGGGTTCGCCATCGATGGTCTCGTGCAGGACCCGGGAGCGACCGTCACGGGACATGAGTTCGAGGCGATCGGTGCCAAAATTCGCGATGATGAAATCACCGTTGCGGGCGAAGGCCAGCCCGTTCGGCAGCGTCCCGGTGGTATAGCGTTCGGTTTCGTCGGCCGCACCGGCGAAGGTGGACTGCGCGCTCTGGCTGACGATCTCCTGGTGGCCATCAGTTGCGATTCGCACCACGCCGCCGCGGGCGTCCGCGGCCCACAGCGTGCCGTCAGGTTCGGCCAGGATGCATTCGGGGCGTTGGAGGTCTGTACCGATGAAATCGATTGCGCTCGCGTCGACTCGAAAGCCGCGCACGGGGTTGACCTGGGCCATGTTTATTCCTCTTTCGACACTGCTGGATGCCCGCTGAGCTAACCGCGGTTCACGGCGCGCCGATTGGAGCGCGGCGGCGATTATGGCAAGCTCCGGCACCCTAAGGGTCCGTGGCAAAATAAATGAGCTATTTGGAACGCCGATCCATCCCGTCTGGCGGCGTTGCTCGTCAGTTAAATAGAACCACTATTCGCCCTCCTCGCGCCTTGCCAGCCGGGCGTCTCGACGCCCCAAATCGACCATTTATTTTGCCACGAACCCTATCATGACTCGCGCTGGTTTCTGCATGAGCGGCCACGACATCCCGCCCGCGGTATCGTCACTCGGGCCCAATGCCACGCTTATTGGTCAACCCGGCTCGCGCCTGGAGCTCGGCACGCCGTGCCTGGTCCTCGACCTCGACCGTCTCGAACAGAATATTGCGTCCCTGGCGGCGCACGCTGACGAACACGGCTATGCGCTACGTCCGGTTGCCAAGGTCCATAAATCGATTGCCATTGCACGCTTACAGATGGCTGCCGGGGCCTGTGGCCAGGCCTGTGCGACGCTGGCCGAAGCCGAGACCCTGGTCGATGCCGGCATTACCGGTGTGCTGTTGTTTACCAGCGTCGTCAGCGCAGCAAAAGTCGCGCGACTGATCGCGCTTAACGAGCGGGCCCAAGGTTTGCTCGTGGCGGTCGATTCGCAGGCCAATGTCGACACGCTGGCTGCGGCTAATCGCAGCCGCGGCCGGCCGTTGCGGCTCCTGGTCGATTGTGAAGTCGGCGGGGGGCGCACCGGCCTCGCCGAGGTCGAGGCCGTGGTCGCGCTGGCCCGCTACATCGCGGTACGGGAGGGCAGCGTGAGCTTCGCCGGTATTCAGGCCTATTGCGGCAACATCCAGGCTATCGCTGATTTCCGTGAACGGCGCGCGGCGGCCGCGGCGGTCGCCGCACGTGCACGTGCCTACGTCGCGGCGCTGCGCAGCGTGGGTCTGGGCCCAGCCATCGTCAGCGGCGGCGGTACCGGTACTTACGCCATCGATCCCGAGTTCGCGGTCTACACGGAATGCCAGGCGGGCAGTTATGTGTTCATGGACGCAAATTACATCGACGTCGACCTCACGGGTACGGCGGCCCTCCCGTTCGCGCCGTCTCTGTTCGTCAGGACCACAGTTGTCAGCGCTGCGCAGCCGGGTTTTTGCATTACCGACGCCGGGCGCAAGGAGTTTGCCCGCGATGGACTGGCGCCGCGGCCGTGGTCGGGTGCGCCGGCGGACGCACGCTACAGTATCGTCGGCGACGACATGGGCCGCATCGATTTTGCCCGGCCGAAAGAAATCCTGGCGCTCGGCAGCGCCATTGAATGTCTGACGCCGCATGCCTATGCGAGCTTGAATCTCTATCCCGTGTACCACTGTGTGCGCGGCGACACGCTGGTCGATATCTGGCCGGTGGACGCGCGCCTGACCTGGTGAAGCGGCCGCCGTGCGCGGAGCCTGGCCAACGCGTGTGTGCATGGGCGGGAGAGCGACGGAGCCGGCATGCCTTCAGCTTGCGTCCTGGGCCGCAAACGCGCTTTCGATGCGCGTATAGTTGCGTTGGACAGGAAATGACACGTTGAGCCATTCGATGCTCGATATCGATGCGAAAGATCGCGCCATCCTGGATGCGCTCCAGGCCGACGGCCGCCTCAGCAATGTCGAGCTTGCCGCGTGCGTGCACCTGTCGGCGTCGGCCTGCCTGCGGCGGGTGCGCTTGCTGGAGGAGAGCGGGGTGATTGCCGGCTATACGATGTTGGTCGACCCGCACGCGGTTGGTATTCCCGGCAACGTGTTCGCCGAGATCACGCTGGTCAGCCAGAAGCAGGGCGATCTGGACTGCTTCGAAGAAGCTGTGCGGGCGGTGCCCGAGGTCATGGAATGCTATCTCGTCACCGGCGAGTACGACTATCTGCTCAGGGTGGTGGCGCGCGACACCGTCGACTACGAACGCATCCATCACGAGCATCTGACCAAGCTGCCCGGCGTCGCGCGCGTCAAATCGAGCTTTACGCTGCGGACAGTGGCCAAGAAGACCGCTCTGCCGCTGCGGTCGTGATGACGCACACGGTATACAGGCGGACCTTGTAGTACACTGCGCCGCTCGGACGTCTCCATGGTGGGCGTGCCGGTCCCCTCGCGGCGCAGCGCCGTGAACCCCGTCAGGCCCGGAAGGGAGCAGCGGTAACGGTACCTGCGGGTGCCGGGGTGTGGCTGGTACGCCCGCCGCCTAAGGGTCCGCCGCCAGACGGGATGGATAGGCGTTCCAAATAGTTCAGTTATCTTGCGGCGGGCCCTAAGCTGCCGCGCTGTGCGCGGGCGACCGCATCTTGAAGAGCACCAGGCGATGAGTTACCAGGTTCTTGCACGCAAATGGCGGCCACGTACGTTTGCCGAGGTGCTGGGCCAGGGCCATGTGCTGAAGGCCCTGGTCAACGCGCTGGACGGTGACCGTCTCCATCATGCTTATCTGTTCACCGGTACGCGCGGTGTCGGTAAGACCACGCTGGCGCGGGTCTTCGCCAAGTCACTCAACTGCGAACGCGGCGTATCGAGCCAGCCGTGCGGGGAATGCTCGGCTTGCCAGGAGATCGACGGCGGCCGTTTCGTCGACCTGATCGAAGTCGATGCTGCCTCCAGGACCAAGGTCGACGAGACCCGCGAACTGCTCGACAACGTGCCTTATGCACCAACGCGGGCGCGCTACAAGGTGTATCTCATCGACGAGGTGCACATGTTCTCGAACCATTCCTTCAATGCGCTGCTGAAGACGCTCGAGGAACCGCCCCCGCACGTCAAGTTCCTGCTCGCGACGACCGATCCGAAGAAGCTTCCGGTGACTATCCTCTCGCGCTGCCTGCAGTTCAATCTGACGCGCTTGTCGGTAGCACAGCTGAGTGCCCATCTGGCCAAGGTGCTCGAGGCCGAGAAAGTGGCCTACGAGGCCCCGGCGCTGGCCCAGTTAGCCCAGGCCGCGGCCGGCAGCGTGCGCGACGCCCTGAGCCTGCTCGACCAGGCGATCGCTCACGGCGGCGGACGCATAGACACCGCCGAGGTGGCCCGCATGCTCGGCACTATCGATCAGGATCGGGTGCTCGCTTTGCTCGAGATCCTGGTCGAAGGCGATGCGCAGGCACTCATCACCAGCGCGCGCGAGCTGGCCGAGTATGCGCCGGACTATGCCCAGGTGCTCGGCGAAATGCTGACGCTGCTGCGTCGCACGGCCGTCGCCCAGGTCCTCGGCGAGGACGCTGCCGAGGTCGAGGACGATCCCCGGGTCGCGGCTCTCGCGGCCCGCATGGCCGCCGATGAATGCCAGCTCTATTATCAGATTGCATTGCTCGGTCGCCGCGATCTGCAGTACGCGCCGGAACCCGAGTCCGGCTTCGAGATGGTGCTGCTGCGGATGCTTGCGTTCCGCCCGGCGAGTGCGCCGGCAGCCGTCGGCGGCAGCCGGTCGCGCGTGACGGTGCCGGCAAAGCCAGCACAGCGGCCTCCGGCAGCCGAAACGGCAGCGCCAACGACACCAACACCTCCCCGGCCGGTTGCCGCGGAGCCGGTGCCGAGCCCGGCAGACGCGCCATCACCGCCGCCCGCAGCGACACCGCCGGCGCAGGGGACGCCGGTCGCGGGCTCGATTTCAGCCGCCGACTGGGCGGCGACCGTCGCTGCGCTCGAGGTCGGCGGATTGGCGCGCGAACTCGCCCGCAACAGCGCTCTGGCGGCGTCCGATAATGGACGATTGACGCTGGTCATCGCGCCCCAGTTCGAGAAGCTCGCCCAGCGGCGCCACCTCGAAACGCTCGAAGCGGCGCTATCCCGACATCTCGCGAGCGCCGTACGCATCGAGGTTCGCGTCGAGCAGGTGCCGGATTTGCAGACGCCGACACAGCAACGCAGTGCCGCGGATCAACAGCGCCAGCGTGAGGCCGAGGAGAGCATTGCCGGCGATCCGCACGTGCGCGTTTTGCGCGAGACTTTCGATGCGACGATCGAGGACGTCTCCGCGCGTTGAACGAACCAGCCAGGTGCAGCGGCAGGCAATCTCGCGGAGTTTCGCAAAAGTGTGCGAGCATGCCCGGGGCGAAGCCAGCGGGCTGCTGAAGAGCACAGCTCATCGGGCCGTCGTGAGTACCGCGCGAGACAGCCCGTATGCTGCCAGCGGGCGACGCAGCCGCTCTTGCAGAGCTTCCCTATCAGCCCCCACGGGAGAACGAACTATGAAAGGTGCAATCGGCGACCTGATGAAGCAGGCGCAACAGATGCAGGCCGATGTTCAGCGTATCCAAGAGGAAATCGCCGCCATGGAGGTCACCGGGGAGGCCGGCGCCGGCATGGTGCGCGTGGTCATGAACGGGCGCCACGATGTACGCAGCGTGGCCATCGACGACACCCTGCTGCAAGACGACAAGAGCATGCTCGAAGACCTCCTCGCCGCTGCCGTCAACGACGCCAATCGGCGCGTCGAGACACTCAGCAAAGAGAAAATGGCGGGTGTCACTGCCGGCCTGGAGCTGCCGCCGGGCATGAAGTTGCCGTTCTGAACCTGCGCATCGGCCTGCCGTATCCACCATGCAACCTTCGCCCCTGCTCGCCGAGCTGATCAACGCGCTGCAGTTCCTGCCCGGTATCGGCCCGAAATCGGCTCAGCGGATCGCCTTCCATCTGCTCGACCAGCAGCGTGACAAAGCGCTGCGCCTGGCCGAGGTGTTGCGGCAGGCGGCGGAAAAGATCGGTAACTGCTCGGTCTGCCGGACATTCTGCGAAAGCGACACCTGCGCCTTGTGCAGCAGCCCGAGTCGGGAAGCCGAACTGGTCTGCGTGGTCGAGAATCCGCTTGATGTGGCTGCCATAGAACAAGCCGCCGATTATCGCGGACGTTATTTCGTGCTGATGGGCAGGTTGTCCCCGATCGACGGCATTACCCCTGCCAGCATCGGTATACCAATGCTGGAACAGCGTCTGCGCAGCGGCGCCATCCGCGAGATGATCGTCGCTACCGGCACGACCATGGAAGGCGAGGCCACAGCGCATTATCTGCGCGAGATCGCGCGCGAGTGCGGTGTACGTGCCACACGCATCGCGCATGGTGTGCCGCTCGGCGGAGAGCTCGAGTTCGTCGACGGTTCGACACTGTCACGCGCACTCGCCACTCGTCACGACTACTGACAGTCAGCGCCGCTCCGGCGCCGCGGAGAGCCTCATGCAGCATAGCGAAGAGAATCTGATCTGGATCGATCTGGAGATGACCGGGCTCGATCCGGAACGCGACGTCATCATCGAGATCGCAACCATCGTCACCGATGTCCATCTCGATCAGCTGTGCACGGGACCGGAATTGGCGATCCATCATCCGGACAGCGTCCTGGCCAGGATGGACGAATGGAATACGCGCCAACACGGTCAGTCCGGACTCACCGCACGCGTGCGCGCCAGTACGACGAGCACACGCGCTGCAGAACAGGCCACGCTCGAGTTCCTGCGTCAGTGGGTGCCGCCGCGGGCCTCACCCATGTGCGGCAACAGCATCTGCCAGGATCGCCGTTTTCTCTATCGCTACATGCCCGAACTCGCGGAGTACTTTCATTATCGCAATCTCGATGTGAGTACGTTGAAAGAACTGGCCCGGCGCTGGGCGCCGGGTCTGCCCGAATACGTCAAGGCCGGTGCGCACCTGGCGATGGACGATATCCGTGCGTCGATCGGGGAGTTGCGCCATTACCGCCAGCACTTGCTGCAATTGCCGGCGACGTGAACGCGCTGCCGTCTCTGCTCTACGACGCGCGAGGCACGCGCGCGCTCGACCGTTATGCCATCGATACGCTGGATATCCCCGGCTTTACGCTGATGCAGCGTGCCGGGCGTGCGGCTTTCGACGAGCTCGCCCGGCGCTGGCCACGGGCGCGCCGCCTGAGCGTCGTGTGCGGTGGCGGCAACAACGGCGGCGATGGTTTCATCATCGGGGCGCTGGCCCGGGAGGCCGGCTACGACGTACGTCTGCTCGCGATTGCGGACCCTGCGCGGCTGACGGGAGACGCTGCCCGGGCGCTGGCCCTGGCGGTCGCTGCGGGGCTGGTCGTCGAGCCCTGGTCGGGGCGGATGGCAGCGGCCGATGTCATAGTCGACGCACTGTTCGGCACCGGCATCGATCGCCCCGTGCAGGGTGTCGGGCTGGAGGTGATAGACGCCATCAACGCAGCGGCTTGCCCGGTGCTGGCGGTCGACGTTCCGTCCGGGCTCGATGCCAGCAGTGGGTACAATCACGGTGCGGCTGTCGTCGCCACCGCGACCATCAGTTTCATCGCTCTCAAACAAGGCTTGTTGACCGGCGACGGTCCTGCCTGCGCAGGCGACATCGTCTACGCACCGCTGGATTTGTCTGCCGCTTGTTTCGATGCCGTGGCGCCGACCGCGCGGCGTCTCGATTACGCGCAATCGGCAAACCGCTTCACGCCCCGCCGGCGCACGGCGCATAAGGGTGACTTCGGCCACGTCCTGGTTGTCGGCGGTGCACCGGGATTCGGCGGCGGCGCGCGCCTCGCGGCCGCCGCCGCCGCCCGGGTCGGCGCCGGCCTGGTCTCCCTGGCGACCCATCCAGACCACGCCGCCAATATCGGCCTCGCCCGCCCGGAGATCATGTGCCACGGCATCGCCGCAGCGACCGACCTGCGGCGGCTCGCGGCGCGCGCCAGCGTACTCGCGATCGGGCCCGGCCTGGGTCAGGATGCCTGGGGCCGGACCCTGCTCGCTGCCGTCCGCGAATTCCGCGGGCCGCAAGTTTGGGATGCCGACGCCCTGAACCTCCTGGCGGCCGATCCGGATGACCGTGGTGAGCGCATCCTTACCCCGCATCCGGGTGAGGCCGCGCGGTTGCTGGCGAGCGCTACGGCGACGATCGCGCAGGACCGGTTTGCCGCGGCCGCAGCCATTGCCCGGCGCTATCGGTCCGTGACCCTGCTCAAGGGCGCCGGGACCATCGTCCAGGCGCCGTCCACGCTGCCGACGGTGATCGGCGGCGGCAACCCCGGGATGGCCAGCGGCGGTATGGGGGATGTGCTGTGCGGGGTCATCGCCGGCCTGTTGGCGCAGGGCTGGGCGCTGGCGGACGCAGCCGCACTGGGCGCCTGTGTGCATGCCGAAGCTGCCGATCGGGCCGCCAGGCACGGCGGTGAACGCGGTATGCTGGCGGGCGATTTGATGCCGTTTCTGCGCACATCGGTCAATCCTCCAGCTTGAGACATGGAGCGCCGCAGCGTCATCGGCATCGCCAGTGCCGACGCCATGGAAGCGCTGGGCGCGGCTTGCGCCCGCGGCGGTCGGCGCGGCCAGTGCCTTTACCTGCATGGGCCGCTGGCCGCCGGCAAGACGACTTTCGCTCGCGGCTACGTGCGGGCGCTCGGCCACCGCGGCGCAGTGAAGAGCCCCACTTTCACGCTGGTCGAGAGCTATGTGCTCGCTGCGGCGAGCGTTCATCATTTCGATCTCTATCGCCTGGCCGATGCCGAGGAACTCGAGTTCATCGGCATCGAGGAGTATCTCGAGGGCGGCGCGGACGTGCTCGTCGAATGGGCCGAGCGCGGCACAGGGGTACTGCCGCCGGCCACCATCGACATCGACATCGGCATCGTATCGAGCGGACGGGAAGTCGCGCTCGAAAGCCACGACGATCGGGGTTTGGAGATTGTTTCGAGCATTCTAAAAGCTTTTAAATCAGACGGTTGACTTACTCATCTGCTAACTACTTGAAATTACCTTCCTAAGCTGGACACAATATGCCAGTTTTTCGAGAAAGATTACCCAAGCTCATGCAACGGCTCGTTTTTCTCATGCTGGTTTTGATGGTTGGCTGGGTCCATGCCACCGAAATCAAGGGCGTGCGTTCGTGGCGTGAGCCGCCGTACACGCGCATCGTATTCGATTTGAGCGGGGCGGTCCCGTACCGTGTCTTTACCATGCGCTCGCCGCATCGCGTCGTGATCGACTTCGATGCGGCCCGCGCCAGCCCGCACCTGGTCGCACCGAAAGCGCTGCAGGACTATGTCGAGGGCATGCGTCACGCTGCCCGCGAGGACGGCGGGACCCGAGTCGTACTGGACCTCGCGCGGCCGGTGACGATCGCCGCCAGGATGGTGCCGCCGACCACCGCCTACGGCTATCGCGTCGAACTCGATTTGCTGCCGGCCGCTTCGACTGAGGATGTGCGGCCCGATCCCATCGCGACTCTGGCTGCAGTGCAGAAGGCGTCCGCCGCTATGGCCGAACGGCCTGCGGCGCGGGCCGATTCGGCGAGCACCGCGTCCACGCCATCCGCCGACCCCGCCAGCGACCCGATCGCGGCGCTCGCCGCCAGTTTGTCGACAACGCAACCAGCCGCTGCAGTGAGCCCTGCTGCCGCAGTGGCCGCGCCGCGGCAGCTGCGTGACGTGATCGTCGCCATCGACGCCGGCCATGGCGGAGCCGATGTCGGTGCGATCGGGCCGAGCGGGGTCTACGAGAAAGACATCACCTTAGCGGTGGCGCGTGAGCTCGCTGCGATCATCGATCGCCAACCGGGCATGCGCGCGGCAATGACCCGCGACGGCGATCGCTATCTCAATCTGCGCGAGCGGATGAACCGTGCGCGCGCCATGAAAGCTGATCTGTTCCTGTCCATCCATGCCGATGCGTTTCGCGACCGGCGCGTGCGCGGTTCGTCGGTCTATGTGCTCTCACGTCATGGCGCGAGCAGTGAAGCGGCCAAGTGGCTGGCCGAGAAGGAGAACGCGGCCGACCTGGTTGGTGGCGTGTCGCTGGACGACAAGGATGCCGTGCTCAAGTCGGTGCTGCTCGATCTCTCGCAGAACGCGTCGATGGAGGCGAGTATGACCCTGGCCAATCATGTGCTCGGCGCGCTCAGGAGTATCGGCCCGGTCCATCGTAAGCAAGTCCAGCACGCCGGTTTCATGGTGCTGAAATCGCCGGATATTCCGTCCGTCCTGGTCGAGACGGCCTTCATCTCCAATCCAACCGAAGAGAAGCGCTTGCGCGATCGGAACTACCGCCGCAAGCTGGCCGAGGCGATCTATACGGGCGTGTTGAGCTACTTTGACGACCACCCACCGAATGGCACGCGTCTGGCGCTGGCACGACAGCACAAAGTCGCCCGCGGCGACACACTGTCGGGCATCGCCAGCCGTTACGAGGTCAGCGTCAACAGTCTCAGGCTCGCCAACAAACTTCCCTCCGAAACGGTCCGTGCCGGAGAGGTTCTGCGCATTCCCTGACGTCATGGCATCGTGACGAGGGGCGCGGAACAGCGCGCACAGACTGGCGCGTGCTAGATTCGCGGGCATGCCTGAACCCGCTGCCCCGATTCAACCGCTCGCCGAGCATCTCATCAATCAAATTGCCGCCGGCGAGGTCATCGAGCGACCGGCATCCATCGTCAAGGAGCTGGTCGAAAACAGCATCGATGCCGCGGCCGCGATCATCGAGGTGGAAGTCGCCGCCGGCGGGGTCGAAGCGATTACGGTCACTGACGACGGCTGCGGGATCCCGGGCGCGGAACTGCCGGCTGCGCTGCGCCGGCATTGGACGAGCAAGCTGAGCACCGCAGCCGGGCTCGACGCCATCACTTCGCTCGGTTTTCGCGGCGAGGCGCTGGCGAGCATCAGTGCAGTGGCTGATGTCGACATCGTTTCCCGCCCGCATGACCAGGCGCATGCCTGGCGCTTGCAGGTTGCCGCCGGCAGCGACCCCGGCACGGCCGCGCCGGCGCGCGGTAACCCGGGCAGCCGCATCGAAGTCCGCGCACTGTTTCATCACGTCCCGGCGCGGCGGCGTTTCCTCAAGCAACCGCGGACGGAATTCCTCCACGTGCAGCGTCTGGTACGCCAGCTCGCCTTTGCGCGGCCGGATATCGCCTTCACGCTGAAACAGGCCGACACGCGCAGCCTGCGTCTGCGCCCCGCGGCCTACGGTGCGCCTGCGCCGCGCTGGCAGGGGCTGTTCGGGAGTCGCTTCTGCCAGGCGGCGGAAGCCGTCGACGTCGAGATCGAGGGTATTCGCGTGCAAGGCTGGATTGGCGGCCCCGAACTCGCCGGCACCCACAGTGACCTGCAGTTCATCGCGCTGAACGGGCGCGTCATTCGCGATCGCAATCTCCAGCACGCCGTGCGCAGTGCCTACGGTGAGGCCATCGCGCCCGGTCGTTTTCCGGCTTATGCGTTGGCGTTGACGGTCGCGCCCGGCACCGTCGATGTTAACGTGCACCCCGGCAAGCTCGAAGTGCGCTTCGCGGCCCTGCGTGCGGTGCATGACGTCCTTCACGCGGCGGTACGCCGGGCGCTCGGTAGCGGCGCCCTGGCCGTGCCGGCGGTGGCCGTGGAGCGGCAGGCGCCGGCGCCACTGCGCGAATCTGCGCCGTTCTATGCCCGCGGCCGCAGTGCGGCAAGCGCCGGCGCCAACAGCGCGCGCGGCACAACCGCGGCTGTGCCGGCAACGGCATGGGGACGGCCGCTGGCCCTGGTCGACGGCCGCGTCCTGCTGTGCGCGCGCGACGAAGCCGTTTTCGGCTTCGATCTGAGGGCGGCGTGGGACGAGATTCTGCAGCGGCGGCTCGCGCTGGCAGCGGCCCGTCCACGGCCATTGTTGCTGCCAGTACGTTTGCCCCCTGAGACGGCTGCAGTGCTGGTTGGCCATGCCGGTTTGCGCGAACTCGGCTTCGAGTTCGACGACCTGGGGCCAGCCGGGGCCGTCCTGCGAGCAGTGC
>JBBDTC010000185.1:6025-10204 GCA_040904625.1 Gammaproteobacteria bacterium | reverse complement strand
GGCGCCGCAGCGCTCGGCGAGGCCATCGAGGTCCGCAGAGCGGTGGCGAGTGCCGCGGCCGGCGCCATCGCGTACGGCGAGCATGGCCGACCGTCGAGCGCGATGTTGGCGGAGTTCACGGCGGCTGCTGGCGCCGCCGAGGTCGCGCCTGACACGTTCATGCGTCGGCTGACTGCGGCGGCGCTCGGAGCGGCGTTCGGCAATGACTGAGGACCGGGCCGCACCGCCGTTGGTGTTCATCATGGGGCCGACCGGAGCCGGCAAGACCCGCCTCGCGCTGAGTCTGGCCGAGCGCTTGCCTTGTGACATAGTCAGTGTCGATTCGGCCCTGGTTTACCGTGGACTCGACATCGGTACCGCCAAGCCGAATCCGGCCGAGCGCGCCCGCGCTCCCCACCATCTGATCGATATTTGCGACCCGACCGAACGCTACTCCGCCGCGCGCTTTCGCACCGATGCGCGTGCCGCGCTCGAGGCGATCGCCGCGCGCGGCCGCCTGGCGCTGCTGGTCGGGGGCACGGGCCTTTATTTCCGCGCCCTCCAATATGGCCTGGCCGACCTGCCCGATGCCGACCCGGAAGTCCGCGCGCTGCTCCGTGCGACGCTGCGCGAAGAGGGTGCCGCGGAACTCCATCGGCGCCTCGCGGAAGTGGATCCAGAGGCTGCCGCCCGCATCCATCCCAATGATCCACAACGCCTCATCCGCGCGCTCGAAGTCCATCAACTGACTGGCCGTCCGCTCAGCAGTCTATGGCGGCGCGGTCAGCTCGAACCCCTCGCCGTACCCGTGTTGAAGCTGGTTCTGGCGCCGGCCCGGCGCGGCGTTCTGCACGCCCACATCGCGCGCCGCTTCGATGCCATGCTCGAGCGCGGTTTCGTCAACGAGGTCCGCGCACTTCGTGCGCGGGGCGATCTGTCGCACGAACTGCCTGCTCTGCGTACGGTCGGTTACCGCGAGCTGTGGCGATTCCTGGACGGCGATGGCGACTACGAGGCCATGCGCCAACGGGGTATCATCGCCACCCGTCAACTGGCCAAGCGCCAACTCACCTGGTTGCGGCGCGAAGCGGGTTGTGAATGGCTGGACAGCGCCGACCCGGCGGCCGCCGTACAGCGTGCCGTCGAGTTGGTACAAGAGGTGGTTTCAAAAGCCTGCCGAACTGGTCTAGAGTAGGGACGGGGAGCGCGTACTGCCGTCGCCGGGCCAGCTGCCGCCGGGACGGACGGACGCCCCAGAGCCCGTGCCAGGCTGACTCGGCTATTTGGGGCTCCGAGGCACCCGGCTGGCAAGGCGCGAGGAAGCCGAATAGGGGTTCTATTCAACTGACGAGCAACGCAGGCAGACGGGATGGATCGGGATTCCAGATAGCTGAGTTATTCCGGCACGGGCCGCGAAGTGACAGCCCACAACAACAACAAGGAGATTGCCATGAGCAAGGGCCAGTCCTTGCAGGAGCCGTACCTGAACGCCCTGCGCCGCGAGCGTGTGCCGGTTTCCATCTATCTCGTCAATGGCATCAAACTGCAGGGGCAGATCGAATCGTTCGATCAGTTCGTGATCCTGCTCAAGAACACGGTCAGCCAGATGGTCTACAAGCATGCCATCTCGACGGTGGTACCGGCACGCAACGTGCGCCTGCCGCGCACCGATCAGGCCGATGAGGGCGCGGAAGAGAAGAGCGACGACGCAGCTTCATGATGTTGAGTGCCCGGTCCCTTGTTTGAGCGCCCTTCCGGTGGTGAACGGGCGCTGCTGGTCCTGGTCCAGTTCGATGCCGACGAGGATGACAGCGCGGAATTCACCGAACTCGCCCGTGCCGCGGCGGTGGAACCGGTCGCGGTCGTCACGGCGCGCCGGACAGTGCCCGATCCGAAGTATTTCGTCGGTTCCGGCAAAGCCGAGGAATTGGCCGGCGCCGTGCGCGAGCAGTGCACCGAAGTCGTTCTGGTCAACCACGATCTGTCGCCCGCGCAAGAGCGCAATCTCGAGCGCCTGCTCGAGTGCCGTGTGCTCGATCGCACGGGCTTGATTCTCGACATATTTGCCCAGCGCGCGCGGTCATTCGAAGGCAAGCTGCAGGTCGAGCTGGCCCAACTCGAGCACCTCTCCACACGGCTGGTGCGCGGCTGGACGCATCTCGAGCGACAAAAGGGCGGCATCGGATTACGCGGCCCCGGTGAGACTCAGCTCGAAACCGATCGCCGGTTGATCGGCGTGCGCATCAAGCAAATCAACGAACGGCTGCGCCGCGTCAAGCGCCAGCGCCGCCAGGGAACACGGGCCCGCCGCCGCGCGCTGTTGTCGACCGTGGCCTTGGTTGGCTATACCAACGCCGGCAAATCGACGCTGTTCAATCGCCTCACGGCGGATAAGGTCTACGCCGCGGATCAGCTCTTTGCCACGCTTGACACGACGCTGCGCACCTTGGCCGTCCCTGGTGAACACCCGGTGGTTTTGAGCGACACGGTCGGCTTCATCCGGCGCTTGCCGCCCGAGCTGATCGCCGCTTTCGAAGCCACCCTGGAAGAGACGCGTGACGCCGATCTGCTGCTTCACGTCATCGATGCCTCGGATGACGAGCGGGAGCAGCGTATGGCCGATGTGCTCGAGGTGCTGGAGCGTATCGGCGCCGCCGAGCGGCCGGTGATCGAGGTTTACAACAAGATCGATCGCCTGCCCGGACGCCAGCCGGCCGTGGAGCGCGATGCCGACGGGCGCGTGCGCCGGGTGTGGTTGTCGGCACGCGATGACAGCGGCACCCATTTGCTGCTCGAAGCGATAGGTGAGCATCTCGACCGGCGCAAGCAGCGACGCTGGTTGAAGCTTTCTCCCGCCGCCGGCCGAATTCGTGCGCAATTGCATTCCTGGGGTGCGGTCACCGACGAGTGCGACCTGCCGCGCGGCGGCTGGCTGACCGAAGTCACGCTCAGCGACGCGCGCTGGAACAGTCTCGCCGCGGCGCCTGACTTCGCCGGGCTCGTCGAAGAGATAGAAATTTTCGGCAGTCTCGCGGACAGCGCCGAGCGCGAGGGTCAGCACGCGTCGGTTTAACTTGGCGGCGCGATTGAACAAGCGTGAAGCGGCCCGTACAATCCCGTCCCTCACACCTCCCCACCTCAGTATCCCGATACGAGAATCCCATGGCCTGGAATGATCCAGACGACAAAGAGCGCGACCCTTGGGGGAAGCAGCGCAACGATCAGGGTCCGCCCGATCTCGACGAAATCGTGCGCAAAATGCAGGAGAAGCTCAGCGGCCTGTTCGGCGGCCGGCGCGGGGGAGGCGGCGGTAGCGACGGCGGCAGTGGCGGTGACAGCACGGTCCTGTGGGCGCTCGCCGGTATCGCCCTGGTCGTTTTCCTGGCCTGGGAAATGGTCTACCGGATTCAGCCGGCCGAAGTCGGTGTGGTGATGCGCTTCGGCCAGTATGTTACGACCCTGCAACCCGGCCCCCACATCCGTTTCCCTCGGCCCATCGAAGAGGTCGTGAAGGTCAACGTCGAGCGCATCCAGACCTTGACCGCGGACGCCACCATGCTGACCGGCGACGAGAACATCGTCGACGTCGAATTGGCTGTCCAATACCGCGTGCGCGATGCCCAGGATTACCTGTTCGAGATCGCCGACCCGGATGTTTCCGTCCAGCGCGTCACCGAATCCGCCATCCGCGACATCATTGGCCAGAGCACGCTGGATTTCGTTATCACCGAAGGTCGCGCCGAGATTGTGCTCAATGCGCAGACTCTGATTCAGAACATCCTCGATACTTACGAGTCGGGCATCGAGGTGTCGAGTGTCAACATGCAGCCCGCCAAGCCACCGGAAGAGGTCAAGGCTGCGTTCGATGACGCCATCAAGGCGCGCGAGGACGAACAGCGCAAGATCAACGAAGCCGAGGCCTACCGCAACGAGGTCGTCGAGCGGGCGGCCGGTGAAGCGGCGCGCATTCGCCTCGATGCGGAAGGTTACGAGCAGCGCGTGATCGCGCAGGCCGAAGGTGAGGCCAGCCGCTTCACCCAGCTGGTCGCGGAATACCAGCAGGCCCCTGAGGTGACGCGCAACCGTCTCTACCTGGAGGCTATCGAGGAAGTGATGTCTAACGCGACGAAGATCATCTCGGACGACAAGAGCAGCTCGAATCTGATGTACCTGCCGCTCGACAAGCTGATGGAACGGCGC
>JBBDTC010000185.1:0-5925 GCA_040904625.1 Gammaproteobacteria bacterium | reverse complement strand
CAGTTCTACAAATCGACCGACGGCGATGCGCGCCGTGCCGGGCTGCTGCTCTACCAGAAAATCAACGATGGGCTGCGCAGCGAGTTCGGCAAGCGCACGGTACAGGAAGTCGTCTCCGGTGAACGCGGCATGATCATGGAGCTGGTCACCGGCATTGCCGATGAGCGTGGCGGCGCACTGGGCATGGAAATCATCGATGTCCGTTTGAAACGTATCGATTTGCCGGCCGAAGTCTCGAGCAATGTCTACGAACGTATGCGTTCCGAGCGCGCCAGGGTTGCACGCGAATTCCGCGCGCGCGGCGAGAAGGGTGCCATCACCATTCGTGCCGACGCCGATCGCCAGCGCACCATCATCTCCGCCGAAGCCTATCGGGATGCCGAGCAGATGCGCGGCGCGGGCGACGCGCGGGCGGCGGCAATCTACGCCTCGGCATTCGAGCGCGATCCTGAATTCTTCGACTTCTACCGCAGTCTGAATGCCTATAAATCCAGTTTCGACGGCAAGGACGATATCCTGCTGCTCGCACCGGATTCGAATTTCTTCAAGTACTTCGGCAACCCCCGTGGCAAGTGACAGTACCGTGCTGCTGCACAGCATCGGTCTGTGCTGTGCGGCTCCCGACCGGTCGTTGTGCTGACCGACCTGTTCGCCGCCTTTGCCCTGATGTTGGTTTTCGAAGGCGTCATGCCGTTTCTCGACCCCGCCCGTTTCCGTCGTACCTTGCTGACGACCGCGCGGCAGGACGACCGCAGCCTGCGCGTGGTCGGGCTGATCAGTATGCTGGCGGGCGTCGTGTTGCTGTACGTGGTGAGGTGAGCGATGCCCACGACCAATCGATGGCTCCTGCCTGACGGGGTAGACGAAGTCCTGCCACCGCAGGCGCGCGCGCTGGAAGAACTGCGCCGCAAACTGCTCGACATCTTCGAGCGCTGGGGTTACGAGCTGGTCATCCCGCCGGTGGTCGAATATCTCGACTCCCTGCTTTCCGGGATCGGTGAGGATCTCGACTTGCAGACCTTCAAGCTGACCGACCAGGTCACCGGGCGGCTGATGGGCGTGCGCGCTGATATCACCCCGCAGGTCGCGCGTATCGACGCCCATCGCCTGCCGGCTGTCAGTCCGCAGCGATTCTGTTATATCGGCCCGGTGCTGCATGCCTTGCCCGACAAGTTCGCCGGATCACGAAACCCTTTGCAGATCGGTGCCGAGCTCTACGGCCATGCCGGCATCGAAAGCGATGCAGAGGTCGTCGCACTGCTGCTCGAACTCCTGCGTGGTGCGGGTATTCCCGAGGTGACACTGGAACTCGGTCACATGGGGCTGTTCCATGCCATCTGTGAAGAGGCCGCGTTCGAACCGGAGTTCGAATCACAGGTCCTCGACAAACTGTTGATGAAGGACGCCAGCGGTCTGGCGACAGAACTGAAATCGTGCAACGTGGTGCCTGATGTGGGCACGCATCTGCAAGCGCTGCTCGATTTGAACGGCGACACCACGGTGCTGGAGCAAGCGCGACGGGCACTGTCGCGCGCATCGCGCTCCGTCCAGCAGGCACTCGACGATCTCGAACGCCTGGTCGTACTCGTGCGCGGCTTCGCCGCCGACGTCGACGTCCATATCGACCTTGCTGAACTGCGCGGCTACCGCTATCACACCGGCATCATGTTCGCTGCCTATACGCCGTTGATCGGGCGCGCCATCGCCTGGGGCGGCCGCTACGACAATATCGGCGAGACCTTTGGGCGCGCTCGTGCCGCGACGGGATTCAGTACCGATCTCAAGGTCCTGGCCGATTCGAGCACACTGCAGCCGCTGCGCCTGGGCCGCATCCTGGCGCCTGCCGGCACCGCCCCGGATCTGCTCGCGGCAATCCGCGAGTATCGGGCGGCGGGCTATAGCGTCGTGCAAAATCTGCCCGGACAATCCGGCGACGCACAGGCGATGGGCTGTGCCCAGCGTCTCGTCGGCGAGGCCGGTGCATGGCAGCTCGAAGACGTTTGAACGAACAACATCTCAGGTCGTCGCAAATGGGAAGCAGCGTGGGAAAATCAGTCGTCGTCATCGGCACCCAATGGGGTGATGAAGGCAAAGGCAAGATCGTCGATATGCTCACCGACCGTGTCGATGCGGTCGTGCGATTCCAGGGCGGACACAATGCCGGACACACCGTCGTCATCGACAGCGAAAAGACCATTCTGCATCTGATTCCATCGGGCATCCTGCACGACAAGGTTTCATGCTTGATCGGCAATGGTGTGGTGGTGTCGCCGGCGGCGTTCCTCGAAGAGGTCGACATGCTGGAGGCACGCGGCGTGCCGGCACGCGAGCGGCTGGTGTTGAGTCCTGCCTGCCCGCTCATCCTGCCGTATCACGTCGCACTGGATCAGGCCCGCGAGAAGGCCCGCGGCGCGCAGGCTATCGGTACCACCGGGCGCGGCATCGGGCCAGCCTACGAAGACAAGGCCGCACGCCGTGCGCTGCGCGTCGGCGATCTGCTGTTTCGCGAGCGTTTCGCGGCCAAGCTCGGCGAGGTACTCGATTATCACAATTTCGTGCTGGCCAATTACTACCGCACGGACACGCTCGATTTTCAGCAGATCCTCGACGAGCAGATGCGTCATGCGGAGATCATCGGCCCCCTGGTCGGAGACGTGACGGAACTGCTCTATCAGTATCAGCAGCGCGGTGCCAGCATGCTCTACGAGGGCGCGCAGGGAACGCTGCTCGACATCGATCACGGAACCTATCCGTTCGTGACCTCGTCGAACACCACGGCAGGCTTCGCCGCCACCGGTACCGGCAGCGGGCCGCGCATGATCGACTACGTTCTGGGCATTACCAAGGCCTACACCACGCGCGTTGGTTCAGGCCCTTTCCCGACCGAACTCTTCGACGAAATGGGCGAACACCTCGCCCGGCGCGGACACGAATTCGGCGCGACCACCGGCCGGGCAAGACGCTGCGGATGGTTCGATGCCGTGGCCCTGCGCCGCGCGCAGCTGCTCAACAGCATCTCCGGGCTGTGCGTCACCAAGCTCGACGTTCTCGACGGCCTCGACGAGATCCGTATTTGTGTCGGCTATGACACGCCCAGTGGCCGTCTGCAGGCGGTGCCGACCGGTGCGGAAGCGCTGGCCCAGGTGAGCCCGATCTACGAGGAACAGCCGGGCTGGCGTGAATCGACCGTGGGCATTCGCAGTTGGGACGAGCTACCTGCCAATGCGCGGCGTTATCTGGAGCGCATCGCCGAGATTGCGGGTATTCCCATAGATATCGTCTCGACCGGACCCGATCGCGCCGACACCATCGTGCTGCGCCATCCGTTTGCATAGTCGGCATCGGGACCTGTGATGAAGACGGACGACCCGATTGCACGTATCGTCGAGTGGCTCGAGCATGCGCGCGCACGTGAACCGGAGGATGCGGAGGCGATGTCGGTCGCAACCGTCGATGCCGACGGACAGCCCTCGCTGCGCATGGTCCTCGTGCGCGGGATCGATGACCGCGGACTGGCCTTCTACACCAATCTGACCAGCCGCAAAGCCCGCGACATCGAACACAATGCGGCTGTGGCGCTGTGCTTTCACTGGAAATCGACCGGACGCCAGATCCGCATCGAGGGGCGGGCGGCGCTGGTCGCGGCCGATGAAGCTGATGCCTATTTCGCCTCGCGGCCGCGTGAATCCCAGATCGGGGCCTGGGCTTCGAAGCAGTCGAGCACGCTGGAAGGTCGCTTCAAGCTCGAACAGCGTGTCGTCCGTTATGCCGCGACGTTCGCCATCGGGCCGGTGCCGCGGCCGGGGTTCTGGTCGGGTTATCGGGTTGCGCCCGAACGCGTCGAATTCTGGGAGAAACGGCCTTACCGCCTGCATGAACGTACACTGTTCGAGCGCGACGGCGACGGCTGGCAGAGCCGTCGCCTCTATCCCTGAATCGAATACTTCGGCACGCAGTGCCGGCTGGTCAATCGAGGCGAAATCCGACCTTGATCGTCACCTGCCAGTGATTGATCTCGTTGTTCTGCACCTCGCCGCGCATTTCCACCATTTCGAACCAGTCGATGTGGCGCAGACTCGCACCCGCTTTGGTAATGGCATTGCGTATGGCCTGATCGCTCGACTCGGTCGAGCTGCCGGTCAGTTCGACCTTTTTGTAGATGTGATCTTGCATGTTGGGTACCTCCCGGCGCGGGATGCGCCTGTGTTTAGTCGCTTGTCAGGCTACCAGCATAATCGAAACGACTGCACGGGAATGCCCGTGGGGCCTGCGCGCTGTTCCATCGTTGAGACCGGCGCGAATGTCACTCGCCATAGCATTGACGCACTGCGTCGCTGCCCATACTGCGAATGGCGAGATATTTCTTCCAGAAAGCCTGATCGAGTGCCTGTAATCCGGGACGGCTGTCCGGATCACGATAGCGCTGCAGATGCCCGGGGCCACCGTTGTAGACCGCATAGGTCGCCCGCGCGAGATTGTCGATACCGCCCTCGCGTTCGTGCTCCTTGCCTCGCACGGCATAGTCGACCAGGTAGTGGACCAGAATCTCGCTGCCGGCACGGGCGTTGTAGGCGACATCGGCCTCGAGGGTGGCGGGGTCGTAGACACCGCGCCAGACGTGGCGGTTGATCTGCATCAGGCCGACCGAACCGGCCGGCGAGCGAATGGCCTGCACCTCGCCGCCACGCTCGACAAACTGCCGCCAGCAGCTTTCCTGCCAGGCCGTGGCGCGGATGAGCGTGCGATAAACGGGCAGAAACGGGCTGGCCACCTTGCCGCCAGCGGTTTCAGCGGCGATGACCGCCTCGAACAATGCGTCCATGCGGGTGAGAAACCGATCGAGATCGTCGCGCCGCGGAACCCAGCCGTCGAGTTCGGCGCTGAGGGTCGGATCGATCGCAGCCGCCTCGGCGGTGGCGACGAACCAGTCGTACCAGGCCCGCTCCGCCGTCGCGGGCGCTTGCGGGAACTCCGCACTGAAGCCGTACAAGACGCGCAGTTCGGGATCGGGTGCGAGGGAATAGGCGAGCTCCACGGCGGCGACGTCGGGTTCGAGCGCACGCGCCAGTTCGCGCAACCCGTACTGGTCTATGCGTATGCCGTACTGCTGCCCGACCGCGTCGAGCGCGCTCAAGGCGTCGCCCGCGTTGACGAAGGCGAGGAAGCGCAAAGCCCTGCCGCTGCTGCTGTTGGCGGCAGCGCGCGCGATGAGGGGCGTCAGGTTCGCCCAGGTATGGTGAAACAGATCGCGCACCGGATCCGGGCCCGGGTGTTCGGTGTCGAGGGCATCGCGCAGCCGATAGCGGGCGGTCGTCAACGCGGTCATGAATTCCTGCCGTAAGGGCCCGGGATAATCATGTGCGAAGTGTTTGATGGCCCAGGTGACGAAGGCGTCGTAGGCTTGCCAATGCGCCTCCCAGCGGGCGAGTTCGGCCGCACCCAGCGGGGCCGTCGGCGGCGCTGCGCGTTCGGCAGGTGCAAGTTCAGGCAGAACGAAACCCAGATTGATTTCCAGCCCCGTCTCGCGCCCGATCGGGTCATGCAAGGCCAGCGTGGGCAAGACTTGCGCGGCGCTGTCGGGGCGGGACCGGAGCGCCGCCTCGAGCAAATCCGCAGCGCCCGTGAGCAGGGGTGAGAGATCGACCGTGAAGGCCTCGATACGCGGATGGATGAGTTGTTTCAGCCAATCCCACAGCTGCGCCGGCGCATTGCTGCGCAGGCCGTCACCACCGGGTTGCAGATGGGAATCGGTCACGCGGAAAGCGAGCGCCCCGGGCGTGTCGCCGAGATAGGCCGTCTCGATCAGCCGCACCTCGCCGCGCCAGGTGAATGGGAGCAGACAGCGCCCGCCCAGCGGTGTACCGCCAGCGACGGTCAGATCGAGCGTGACGGGGACGGGTTCGTGATCGTCATCGAGGGTGACCA